>NZ_JAGQDD010000016.1:0-121802 GCF_018069845.1 Ideonella alba | reverse complement strand
GCCGAGGAAGACCCTCGGCTTCAGGACGCCGGCTGAGATGTTCAGCCAGACCGTTGCATTGACCAGTTGAATCCGCCATCGATCGGCGTCATTGCTGGCGCGATCGTGATTCGCATCACCGGGTGGAACTGGGTCGATTCGGTGATCGCAGTGGCCATCGGACTGTGGGTGCTGCCGCGGACCTGGGTGCTCTTGAAGGACACCCTGAACATCCTGCTGGAAGGGGTTCCCGAAGGCATCGACATGGCGGCGGTCAGGCAGTCCCTGCTGGGCCTGCCGGGTGTGCTGGGCGTGCACGATCTTCACGTGTGGGCCGTCACCAGCGGCCGGCCCAGTCTTACGGTCCACCTGGTGCATGCCGCCGACGTCGCGGCGCCGGCACAACTTCTCGAGCGGGCACGCGCAGTCCTCGCGGCGGAACATCACATCACCCACACAACGGTACAGCTCGAGACGCAGCCCTGCGCACAAGCCGACGTGGCCGTCGGCCCTGAGGGCAGTGGCGAACCAGCATCGCGTGAGGATGCCCATGCCTAGACCCGCAGCGTGGACAGCCAGACCGGCGTGCGCCAAGGAGTCTGGTTGCACGAGGAGCCACGGCGCCCACGCTCCCAACCACCCGCCTGTCCGGTTGTCGCCGCGGCGAACACACGCCATTTCCGCCAACTGAAGGAGAACTGAATGAGCTCTGATCGACGCAAATTCCTCACCGTGGCGCTGGGTGGCACAGCGCTGCTGACCACCGGTTGCATGACCAAACCCTTGCGCCCGGCCAACGCCGATGGGACGTACTGTTACCGCATCGGCAAGAGCTACCGCCCCAAGCTGACCTGCACGACGGGTCCCGTTCCCTCCGCGCAAGTCGAGTCGCAGGCTCGCGATTTCGGTGGATCGGCCGATCGCCTCACGGTCTATCTCGTGCGCAAGCGCTGGGGTGATACGGAGCACGTGATCTCGGTGTCGACCCCAGGGGCGGCCCCAGCGCAAACCGTGCCCGAGAGCTTTGCGCGCCTTCGGCTGGCGCCCGGACAGCATGTGCTGACCGCCACGTGGCCCGAAGGAACGGCAGGCCTCGAAATCTCGGGCAAGGCTGGCGAGGTGCTCGTGGTGGAAGTGATCGGCCAAGTCTGGGTCTGGGGCAGCAAGTACCGCCTCGAGCCTGGAACGATCGACGACGCCCGCGAACGTACGCGCAACCTCCGACTGGTTGCGGACGTTGGTTGAAGACGCTTGCGACCTCGTGACGCGAGCGACTGCCGGTGCCCGGACAGCACGGGCCAGCGAATTCCAGCATGAGACCTCGACTGGCCGATCCCGAGCTCTCGCTCGCGATGACCTGGATCTGGATCGGCGTGCTGCTGGCCGCGCTGGTGGCGTATGGCATCTTCCGCTGGTGGCGCCGTGGACATCCGCGCAAGCAGCCACCAGCACCGCTGAGCTACTCCGCCGAACTGAGCCAGCGATTGCAGAAGAACATGAACAAGGGCACGAAGCGCAGGCGGCGTGGCAAGACCGCGAAGAAGAAGCCGCCGCGCCGCCCGTGAAAGGTGTGCCGAGATCAGCCGCCCGTCAGCAGTTCGAGGCGCGTGCGGCGGGCATCGGGCGACTCGGCGCGCATCTCGTCGATGACCTGCTGCCGCGTCTTCGGCGGCTCGGAACTCTTGACCGGCAGCGGCGCTCCACGCTGCAACAGCGCCAGCGTGCCGTCCTTGCGCGCTGCGTCGACCTCGGCCATCACCTGGGCACGGGTCTTGGCGCTCTTGAAGTGCTCGGGGTGGTAAGTCACACCGGCTTCGCCGCCCGCGGTGTGCCAGACCGAATTGGCCTGCGCCGCCAGCGGCAGCGTGAACGCGAAGGCGACGGCAGGGACCAGAGCGAGACGGAAGACATTCATGTCGAGATCCTTTCAGGGGGAAGAGCAGGAGACCTGCGATGGCATGCCCGAAGGCATGCGCCCACTGTAGGAATCGGCACCCCACACGAAGGAAACGAACAGATGACAGTTCGGACAGGCCTGGTGCGCCAACAGGCGGGGGCACTGCCATGAAGCTCCTGATCGTGGAGGACGAGGCCAAGCTGGCCGACTACCTGCGCAAGGGACTGGTGGAAGAGGGCTATGTCGTCGAGGTGACTGGCAATGGCATCGACGGGCTGCACATGGCGACAGAAGGCAGCCACGACCTCATCGTGCTCGACACCATGCTGCCCGGCATCGACGGGCTCGGCCTGCTCGCAGCGCTGCGCCAGAGCAAGCAGACGCCGGTGATCATGCTGACCGCCCGCCATCGTGTGGAAGACCGGGTGCGCGGCCTGAAAGCCGGCGCGGACGACTATCTCGTCAAGCCGTTCGCCTTCTCCGAACTGGTGGCCCGCATCGAGGTACTGCTGCGCCGCGCCGCCGGCGCCGCGCCTGCGCCTGACGCCCTGCTGCTGTCGCTGGGTGATCTGCAGGTGGACCTGGCGCGGCGACGTGCCGTGCGCGCCGGCCAGCGTCTGGAACTGTCCGCAAAGGAGTTTCAGCTTCTGACGCTGCTGATGCGGCGCAAGGGCGAGGTGCTCTCCCGTACCGAGATCGCCGAGCAGGTCTGGGACGTCAATTTCGACCACGGCACCAATGTGATCGACGTCGCCATCCGGCGCCTGCGCGGGAAGCTGGACCTGCCCTTCGAGCACCCGCTGCTGCACACCGTGCGCGGCATGGGCTACGTGCTCGAGGACCGCAGCCCATGAGTCGGCTGCACGCTGGATCGCTCGACCGCCGCCTGGCTCGCTGGCTCGCACTGCTGGCCCTGGCGGGGCTCACACTGACGTGCATGGGCGTCTACACGGCGACGACCCTGAGCTTCGAGGATCGGCAGGCGGACACGCTGCGCCAGAAGCAACTCCAGGTGCGTCATTTGATCGCCGAGGCCGGCGTGGTGGGAAATGCGGCGCTGACGCACAAGCTCGACGATGCGATGGTCGGCCGGCAGGACCTGACGCTGGTGCTCACCGATGCGAAGGGCCAGGTCCTGTATGCCGGACCCACCGCACCGCCGTTGCGCCAGACCCTGGTCACGCGGTTTGAGGCGGCAACGGCATCCGGTCCGGTCCAGGCGACCCTGACTCTGGACACCACCGAAGACGACCGTGTGCTGTCCCGACTCGCCCGCACGCTCGCCGCAGCTGCGCTGGCCGGTTCGATCATCATTGCAATCGGCGGCTTCACGCTGGTGCAGCTTGGACTGCGCCCGGTCCGTAACCTTGCTTTGCAGGTCCAGGCTTTGGCGGCCGACACCTTGGATCGCCGGCTCGATGGATCGGCCCAGCCGGAGGAGCTCGCCGCACTGGTTCAGCATGTCAACGATCTGCTGGACCGATTGCACCGGGCCTACGAGCAGCTGGAGGCCTTCAATGCCGACGTCGCGCACGAACTGTTCACGCCGCTGGCGACGCTGATCGGAGGTACGGAAGTCGCCCTGCGCAAGGCGCGCGAAGCCGATGAACTGCGCGACGTACTGGGCGAGCACCTCGAAGAACTGCAGCGCATGTCGCTCATCGTTCAGGACATGCTCTTCCTGTCCCAGGCTGACCGCGGTGCGAAGGCGCGGCGCGAGACAGTGCAGAGCCTTGCCGACGTCGCCAGCGCAGTGGCCGAACTGCACGAGGCACACATGGAAGAGGCTGGACTGCGTTGGCGCGTCGACGGCGACGCGGGTGGGGCCGTCGACGCCCGCTTGCTCCAGCGGGCCCTGTCCAATCTCATTGGAAATGCCACTCGACACGCGCAGCGGGGCAGCGAGGTGGTTGTGCGGATCGAGGGGAGCCGTGACGAGACCTCGCTGAGCGTGGTGAATCAAGGTGCGACGATCGCGCCCGAACACCTGCCGCGTCTGTTCGATCGGTTCTACCGGGTCGATGCCTCTCGCAGCGGAGCGGCCCGCAACCACGGGCTGGGCCTGGCCATCGTGGCCGCCATCGCGCGAATGCACAGTGGTCGGGTGGCGGCCACCTCGAGCGACGGAACCACGTCCATCGGGCTCGTCATCCCGACGACGCCCACCGAACCGGCCTGACGGTCAGAGGCAACTGCCCGCGATGTCCCGAGCGCGGCCGGGCGCGGGCATGCGGTCCAGCTTCTTGGCATCCACCAGGCTGAGCCCGGTGCCCGACGCCGACGACGGCACGGCCATCCCGGCATTGTCCAGGCGCTTCGCGACGGTGAGGGTCACGCCGCTCATGACAGGCGCCGTGGTCGCTGCAGGTGCCAAGGCCCGATCCTCCAGGCGCTTCATCTTGGCGACGTCGGTCGTGCACACGGTAGCCGCGGAAGCTGTACCAGCCAACATCAGCGAAAGCGTCGCGAGCGCGGCACTCAAAGAGGTCTTCATGGTTTGCTTGGGATTGGTTGCGACAACTTCCAGTTTGGCTGGCGACGACTGACGCGACCTGAACGGCAAGATGACAGTTCTGTCAGATGCCGACCGTCGTGGCCGCGACACGTGCCCCGGACCGGCACGCGGGCGATGCAGCACGCGGCCGCAGGGTTCACCAGCATTCTCAGGTCCTGGAAGACTCACCGAGCGGGCACAGGCCGATGAGCGTCAAGAGCAGGCACATCCCGGCACGCATCGATTGCGACCGGCGGGAGCTGCAGTGTGGTCGGCCTCGGTCCGTCCATCCGCGTCCCTGCGCCGGCGTCGAACTGCGGAACGCGACCCACACGTCAGGGACGAGTGAGACTTCCCATGCGATCTGATGGATCAGCCCTCACGGTTCCGGCAGTGCTGCGCGCTACTCGCCGCGTGCCCAAATGTGCGCTCCCGGCTCAGCGAACTGAGCAGTTTCTCTAGCACCTTGGCGCCCAGGGCGCTGCAGATCACCACTGAAGTCAAACCTCGCTCAGGGCGTCGCTGACTTCTTGAGTTCCTGCTGTACAAGTGCCTTCAACTGCGCCTCGCCGAACTCGCGCAGCGGCGTGCCGTTGACGAAGAACCCGGGTGTCCGATCCACTTTCAGTGCCTGCATGTCCGCGATGTCCTGCCGCAGCAGCTGGTCGATCGCTGGCCCGTCGGCATCCGCCCTCGCCTTCGTCATGTCGAGGCCGATGTCGCCGATGAGAGCCCAAATCATTTCCGGCTGTGGGCGGTCATGAGAGGCCCATTGAGGCTGGGCAGCAAGGGCACGCTCGAGCGCTTCCCAGTACTTGCCCTGCACCCGCGCCGCCTCGAGGATCTTGACGGCGGTGTCTGACCCATGGTGCAGCGGGGCGTTGCGCATCACGAGCCTGACCTGGCCGAAGCTCGCGTTGACCATGCCCTTGACGATCGGGTAGAAGGCCCGGCAGGTCTCGCAGGATGGGTCGAAGAACTCGACGATCGTCACCTTCGCCGCCGGATTGCCGAACACGGGCGAGTGCGGCCTGACCAACGCTTCGCTGTTGATCTGCGCCGCCTGCTTCACTTCCTGGTTCGAGCGGTTCGTGAAGACCGCCACGCCGGCCACGAAGGCCAGAACGACCGCCAAGGCAGTGCCCAGAACGATCCATTTCCTGCTCATGTTGTTGCCCTCGCTCTTGCCATCCACAACGCCACCAGGATCCCCGAGAACGCCGTGAGCGACAGCAAGGGAATCGGCACCACGCCGGCCACCTGGACGTCGGCGTCGGCGCAGGACGACCCCTTGCCGCACGGCACCAGCCCCTCCGACACGACGCCCCAGAAGACCAGCAGGTGGTAGGCGGCGATGCTCCATCCCACGGCGGCCAGCGGCAGTGCGTAACGAACGCTGCGCGCATCCGATGTGAACAGTCCCAGGCCGAGCACCAGCACCAGCGGAAACATCGCGATGCGCTGGTACCAGCACAGCACGCACGGCGCCTTGCCCATCACCTCGCCCAGAAACAGCGCGCCGGACGTGGCCAGCAGCGCCAGCAACCAAGCCAGGAACAGGGGCGTCCAGAACGCGGCGTTCCGGCCGTCGCCATGCGGGGCAATCGGCTGTTCTTCGCTCATCGTGTCGGCGGCGTGAATCCAGCCGTCGCGTTCACCTCGATCTTCGACACGCTCCCGTCGGCCGCCGTGAACGAGAGCGTCAGGGGCACGCGCTCGCCCGCCTTGATCTGCTTTTTCAGGTCCATCATCATGACGTGCAGACCGCCCGACTTCAGCTCGATCGTCTGGCCGGCCTTCAAGGGCACACGATCGGCTGGCCGCATCCGCATGATGCCCTGGTCCATCCACATCTCGTGAACTTCGACGATGCCGGCGACCGGCGAATTGGCGCACGTCAGCACAACATCCTTCTGGGCGGTCAGCCGCATGAAGGCGCCGGTGGCCGACTGGTTCGGCACAGTGGCGCGTGCCCAGGCGCCATCGACGGTCACCTGCGCGTGGACCGTCGACGCGGTACCCGCAGCCAGCAGCGCAGCGAGGCATCGGGACAACACGCGGTCTGCAACAGGAAGCCCCATGCCCACCATTCTCGCCGGGGGAACTGTGCGTGGCGTCTGCGCATTCAAGTCGAGTTTCCTTGACCGGCCGGGCCCCCGGCCAGCCCGGGCCGGAACGAGGCCCATATCAGCAGTGCCGCGCTGCCGACGACGAAGATGTCCGCCAGATTGAAGGCGGGCCAATGCGTGTCGCGCCAATGCAGATCGAGGTAGTCGATCACAGCACCGATGCGCATCCGGTCTACGACGTTGCCCAGCGCACCGCCGATCATGCCAACGTAGGCGATCATCTCGAGTCGGGTCCGAACGCCGCGCCAGAGGAGGGCTGCCAGCGTCGCACTGACGGCAACGCCGACCGCAATGAGTGCGTGGCGCTGCCAACCGCCGGCGTCGGCCAGAAAGGAGAATGAGGCTCCCGGATTGAGGACATGGACCAGATTGAACCAGGCGGTGACGGCAACAACTTCGCCAGGGGGCAGGTTCGTGGCCACCACCCATTTGACGATCTGGTCCAGCGAAAGCAGCAAAGCAGCGGCACCCATGAGGCGCCACCAGTGCCCGCGCCGGGCAGTCCTCGCGGCGCGTGGTGCGGCAAGACCCACAGGTGCGTGTGTCATCGCTCGCAGGCCTCGGTCAATGGCATGGGTTCGCGGACCCGGCGTTCAATCGAAGAGATCTCGCAGAAACGACTTGCGCTTGTGACCACTGGCGTAGCGGTCGTCATGCCGCGAGCGGTGACCTCCGTGGCCGTGCTCGGGTGTCGCTGAAGGGAACTGCGGTGCGGCGGGCATCGGAAGGGGAGCCGTCGCAGTCGATTCCATGGCCGAGCGTTCGACGATTTTGTCGAGTTCACCGCGGTCGAGCCAGACGCCACGGCACTTGGGGCAGTAGTCAATTTCGATGCCCTGACGCTCCATCATCGACAGGCGCTCGGTCTTGCACACGGGACAATCCACTTTCTGACTCCTCATTGCCGAGCAGATGCTCGGAATCTGGTGGGATAGATACAGGGACGAGGCATCGGCATTTGCTCGTCCCTCATGGCCACGGGATGGCCACCTCGACAGGCGGCCGGCGGAGAAGAGCATTCACAGACGGCTCCCTCCAAAGCAGCGCCCAGGACCGACCCCGGTGTCATACCGCCTTCCCCCCCTTCTTGAGCAGCCGAAGCCCGTTGCCCACCACCAGGAGACTGGCCCCCATGTCGGCGAAGATCGCCATCCACATCGTCGCGCTGCCGAAGACCGCGAGCACCAGGAACACAGCCTTGATGCCCAGAGCCAGCGTGATGTTCTGCCACAGCACGACATGTGTGGAGCGGGACAGTTGAACCGTCTCGGCAATGCGGCGCAGGTCATCGTTCATCACCACCACATCCGCCGCCTCCATCGCGGTGTCGGTGCCGGCTGCCCCCATCGCCACGCCGATGTCGGCCTGCGCCAGCGCTGGTGCGTCGTTGATGCCGTCGCCGGTCATCGCGGTCGGACCGTGCTCTGCCTGGAGTGCCTTGATCGCTTCGAGCTTGTCCTCGGGCAGCAGGTTCCCGCGCGCTTCCTCAATGCCGGCTTCGTGCGCGATGGCCGTGGCCGTCGCCTGGTTGTCACCGGTCAGCATCACCGGCGTGATGCCCAGGGCCTTAAGCGCTGCCACGGCTTCGCGGGACGAGGCCTTGATCGTGTCGGCAACGGCAAACAAGGCGATCGGGCCGGCGTCGGAGGCCAGCAGGCTGACGGTGCGGCCCGCTTCCTCATGCGTGCGCAAGCTCGCCTCGAGGGCCGGTGAGCACTGGCCACGCTCCTCGATCAGCCGGTGGTTGCCCAGCACATAGGTGGTGCCGGCGATGTCCGCTTGCACCCCGCGACCGGCCAGCGCCTTGAAGTTCTCTGCCTGCACGCTGTTGGACTTGAGCCCCGCGGCAATGGCGCGAGACACCGGGTGGTCCGAGTGGCTGGCCAGCACGAAGGCCATGTGCTCGGCGTTCGCGGCATCGGTTGCAGGATCGAGGACGGACCAGTCCACCAGCTTCGGCTTGCCCTCCGTGATCGTGCCGGTCTTGTCGAGCGCAATCGCCTTGAGCTTGCGCGCCTCTTCCAGGTAGATGCCGCCCTTGATGAGGATGCCGCGGCGCGCCGCGGCTGCCAGGCCGCTGACGATCGTCACCGGCGTGGAGATCACGAGCGCGCAGGGGCATGCGATGACCAGCAGCACGAGCGCCTTGTAGACGCCTTGCAGCCACGTCCAGCCCAGCAGCCAGGGGCCGAGCAGTGCCACTGCCACGGCGATCACGAACACCGCCGGCGTGTAGATCGCGGCAAACCTGTCGACGAAGCCCTGCGTCGGCGCCCGGGTCGCCTGAGCCTCCTCGACGGCGTGGATGATGCGTGCCAAGGTCGAATTCGAGGCCAGGGCGGTGACCTCGAACTCGAATGAGCCCGACTCGTTGATCGTGCCGGCAAAGACCTGATCCCCGCTCGCCTTGTCGACGGGGATGCTCTCGCCGGTGACCGGCGCCTGATTGATGCTGGTCTGGCCCGAGCGGACGACACCATCCATGGGAACGCGCTCGCCCGGCTTCACCCGCAGCAGAGCGCCAACCGCGACCTGGCCCACGGGCAGCGTCGCCCAGCTGCCATCGGCCTGGCGAACCGATGCCTCCTCCGGCGCCATCGCCAGCAGGCCCTTGATGGCGTTTCGCGCGCGGTCCACGGCCCTGGCCTCGATCGCCTCGGCGATGGCGTACAGCGCCATCACCATCGCGGCTTCCGGCCACTGGCCGATCGCGAAGGCGCCCGTCACGGCCACGGTCATCAGCGCGTTGATGTTCAGCCGCCCGTGCCGCAGCGCCGTCAGCCCCTTCTTGTAGACGTCGAAGCCGGCGAGCCAGATCGCGATGGCCGCCACGGCAAGGCCCGCCCCCCGCCAGACCAGGGTCTCCGGCGCAAAGTAGCCGATGATCTCGGCGCCGATGGCCAGGATCAGCGCCCCGGCCAGCTTGGGGACCTGGCCTCGCACAACCTCGTGATCATGACCGTCGCCCGCCGCATGGTCGGCCTCCGGTTCGCCCACGGCGATTGGCTGCGGGTCGAAACCGGACTTACGCACGGCCGCCAGGGCTGGCGCGATCGACGGCTCGTCGGCATCGATCGTGAGCACCCGCTGGCCCAGTTGGAATCGCAGACCGCGAATGCCGGGCATGCCATCAAGGGCACGCCGGATCTCGGCCTCCTCGGCCGCGCAGTCCATCGTCGCGATCCGGAAACTGCGCCCCCGCGCAGATGGGTCGCCGCGTTGCAGCGGCGCCGCGGGCATAGCGCAGGCGCCACAACCGTCGTCCGCGCACGCGGCTTCCTTCAGCTGCGCCGGAGCGTCAATGTGCCGGGCGTCGTGGGCGTGCGCATGACCATCGTCGTGATGGTGCCGGTGTGTGTTGCCGCCCTCGGCATGGGAATGTCTCATCGCAGGAATCCTCGTTGACCTTGCCGCCATTGCAAACCCTGTAGCCGGTGTAGAGTCAAGTCCCTCTCCCCATCAGGGAAGTCGAAAGCTTGCAACCATGAAGATCGGAGCTCTGGCCGAGGCCACCGGAACACCCGTGGAAACGATCCGCTTCTACGAGCGCGAGGGACTGCTGCCGCCGCCGGCCCGGGCGGACAACAACTACCGCGTCTACCTGCCGGCGCACGCCGAGCGGCTCGCCTTCATCCGGCAGTGCCGCAACCTGGACATGACGCTCGACGAGATCCGGGCCCTCATCGCACTGCGGGAGTCGCCCGCGCAGGATTGCGGCGAGGTCAACGCCCTGCTGGACGAGCACATCGGCCACGTGGCGCACCGCATTCGCGAACTGCGAGCGTTGGAGAAGGATTTGAAGTCACTGCGCGCGCGGTGCGCGTCGCCCCACGCCTTGGCGGATTGCGGCATCCTCAACGGCCTGGACCGCGCTGCCGCCGCGCCAGCGGCCCCGGCGAAGCGGCGCCACGTTCACGGCGCTCACTGAGCCGGCGCAGGCCTCGGGCCAGATGACCGAACTGTCATCTGCCGGTTCCGAAACTGTTGCCAGGCGATTTCTAGAGTCCGTGGTCATGCCATCGGGGCATGCGGCTGAGTGAAAGCCGATCACACCACCACGAGGAACTCATGCAATCACCTTCGTCATCCCTTCTCCGCCTGTCGGCCGTGCTGATCGTGGCGGCCGCGCCTGCCGTCGGCTTCGCGGCTGGCGAGACCTTCATGAACGGCCAATCCATCTACGGCCAGCCGGCCGCTGTATCGAGCGCGGCTCGTGTCGTCGACCTGGCGCAGGCCCCGCGCCCGAACATCGCCTACGGCGAGACGGTCGCCTTCCGCGGCGACGCCGGACAGCAGTTCGCATGGACCTTCAATGGCCTGGACCGGCGCGGCGTCGACCTCGCCAAGATCGCGCCGCCGGGCTTCGGCGCGAAATCCGCCGTCGCCTACGTCGGGCGCGATCCGTCCAACCGCCGCTAACCGCGGTCCGACGCGCGCACAAGCGCCGGCCGGGATCGTCCCGTGCGGCGGGCTTGACCCGGTAGTGGCTTCAGGGTCTGAAATGCGGCTGTCGCCGCCTGGGGCCACCCTGATCGAGTCATGTCCGACATACCTTCGTCACTACTTCGCAGCACGCCACTGCTCGACACTCAACATCCTGACATCGAGCGGCTTGTCGCCGAGCGGGGGTGGCGCGCGCTGCCGATGCGCGAGCGGATCGGCGCGGTCTACGACTTCGTCCGCGACGAGATCGCATTCGGCTACAACGAGGCGGACGATCTGCCGGCATCCCGCATACTGGCCGACGGCCATGGGCAGTGCAACACCAAGGGCACCTTGCTGATGGCCTTGTTGCGCAGCGTCGGCGTGCCGTGCCGTTTCCACGGTTTCACCATCGACAAGGCGCTCCAGAAGGGCGCGATCACCGGGATTGCGTATGTCCTCGCGCCGCGGCGCATCATCCACAGCTGGGTGGAGGTCTGGTTCGAGGGGCGATGGGTCTGTCTCGAAGGATTCATCCTCGATGCGCAGTACCTTCGCAGCCTGCAACGCAGATTCCCCGGTGCGCGACGCTTCTGCGGCTTTGGCGCCGCCACCCGGGACCTGTCGGCGCCGGACATCGAGTGGCGTGGCCAGGACACCTTCATCCAGAAGGAGGGCATCGTCGACGACTTCGGGATCTTTGACGATCCCGACGCGTTCTATGCCCTGCACGGCGCCAACCTGCGTGGTCCGAAGCGGTGGCTGTTCGTGCACGCGATCCGCCGCTGGATGAACAACAACGTGGCGCGCGTCCGCGCCGGACGGTGGTGATGTCCTTCACGCCTCCGCTTGGCCTCGCATGCCCAGGGTCAACCCTGTAGCCGCTACACTCTGACCCCATGCGCCGTTGGCTCGCCATCCTGCTGCTCGTTCTGCTGCCCACCCAGATGTCCTGGGCGGCAGTGGCGGACTACTGCGCCCATGAATCGGGCGCGGCAGCGGACCATGTCGGCCACCACGATCACGCCGATCACGGCCATGCGCCTGCAACGGCGGATGTGGCCGATCAATCGGGTGCTGACGAAGGCGCTACTTCAGCGCCTGACGCAGACTGTGGCCATTGCCACGGTCAGTGCACAGGCATGCTGGTGTCGCTCGTCACCACGGCGCACGACCGCGCCACGGCCGCCCCGACTCCAGCCGGCGATGCCCCGTGCGCTGCCCAGGCGGCAGCCCAACCTGAACGCCCTCAGTGGGCGCGCCTCGCCTGATCGGCGGGGCGGGTTCGTTCTCCTCCTGAACCTCGTCCGCGCCTGAGCGCGTTGCCGTAGCTCGCTCTCGGCAACCCGTTCGGGTCGGCGCGACCGCATTGGTCGCGGCTCGCCGGTCTCCCGTGTTCCCCTTCTTTCACACTGGAGCATCGGATGCATCCGAGAACACGAACAACGATCGGCGTGCGGCAGGCCCTACTTGCCGCCGTCCTGGCCGGGGCCGTTGCTGGCGCAGTGGCGCAGGCGCCGGCAGCCCCCACGCCCGGGGGACCTGGCACGCCCGGCCTCAAGGAACTCTTCGAGGCGGCCTGGGCACGTCAACCCGAGGCGCTGGCGCTGCAGTCCCGCCGAGAAGCCGCGCAGGCGCAGCGCCGGGCGGCCGAAGCCTGGACGCCCGAGCCGCCTGCGTTCGAGGCAAGCCACAAGACCGACCGCCTCACCCGCAACGACGGTGCCCGGGAACTCGAGGTTGGTCTCGCCGTGCCGTTGTGGCTTCCGGGCGAACGCCGCAGCAGCGGCGCGCTCGCGGAGGCCGAGGCAGCCGCCGTCGAAAGCCGCGCCCAGGCTGCCCGCGTTCGCCTGGCCGCGGCGGTCCGCGAAGCCTGGTGGACCTGGCAGCGTGCCGGCGTCGATGTCGAGATCGCGCGCGGCCAGCTCGACAACGCGCGCAAGCTCGCCGCCGACGTCTCGCGCCGCGCCAGGTCCGGTGAGCTTGCCCGCGCCGACCAGCACCAGGCCGATGGTGCCGTGGCCGCGGCGGAGGCGGGACTGGCGCAGGCCGAGGCTGCGGCCACGGCGGCGCTGCAGCAGGTCAAGGCCTTGTCTGGGGGCGCAATCGGGATGACCCCCGCGGTGATGGCCGCTGCCGAACCGGAGCCCGCCGCGACCGAGGCGGGCACCCATCCGGCGATCACGGAGCTGCAGGACCGCGCCAGCGCCGCCGAGCGCACCGCCGTGCTGGCTGCCACGCAGTCGCGTGCAAACCCCGAACTGACCCTGGCCACGACGCGCGATCGCGGCGCATCGGGCGAGCGATACGGCCAGACGGTGACGCTGGCCGTGCGCATTCCGTTCGGTGGCGGTCCAAGACATGACAGCCGAGTGGCCAGCGCGCGTGCCGATGCTGCCGAGGCCCAGGCCCAGCTTGCACTTGACCGCGCGCGCTTGCAGTCCGAGCGCGACGCCGCCGTTGCAAGGGTCGACGCGGCGCGGGTCCAGCTGGCAGCGGCCGAGCGCCGGGCGACGCTGGCACGCGAAACACGCGGCTTCTTCGAGAAGTCGTTCCGGCTGGGCGAGACCGACCTGCCGACCCGGCTGCGCATCGACGCAGAGGCCAACGAGGCCGAACGGCAGGCCGCGCGCAGTCGCATCGAGCTGGCCGCTGCGATCTCGGCCTGGCGCCAGGCGCTGGGGCTGCTGCCGCAGTGACGAACGAACCGAACACCCACCTCCTCTTGCGAATCTTCACCATGAGACTGACATCCTTCATCGCTGCGCTTGGCCTCGCCACGGCTGCCTTCCTTCCCTCGCCGGCTCACGCCGGCGAGGGCCACGACCATGGCGAAGCCGCTCCCGCGGCGGCCGGCCCCGCCCTGCCCCGCTTTGCGGCCGCCTCCGAGACCTTCGAGCTGGTCGGCGTGCTCAACGGCAAGCAGATCACCCTCTACCTGGACCGCGCCGCCGACAACAGCCCGGTCACCGATGCCCAGATCGAGATCGAGATCGCCGGCACCAAGCTCAAGGCCGAGAAGCACGAGGACGCCTACGAAGTCGTGCTGGCAGCCGAGCCGAAGCCGGGCGTCCTGCCGGTCACGGCCACGGTGACGGCCGGCACGGAGACCGATCTGTTGGCTGGCGAGTTCGATCTCCACGAGGAGGTGCATGCCGACGAGTCCGCACATGCCCACGGCTGGCAGGAGTACGCCGGTTGGGCCGCAGGCGCCATCGCCGCCCTGGCCGTCCTGATCGTGGTCGTCCGCCGCGTTGCGGCCAACCGTCAATCCCGCGCCGGAGCCCCCGCATGAAGCCGAATCGCATCCGCACGTTCTCGGCGCTTGCGGCTACTCCCCTGGCAGCCCTGATGCTCATCCTGGCCGGCGCGCGGCCTGTCCATGCCGGTGAAGGCCATGACCACGGCGGCGCCGCCGCGGCGCCCAGCGCCAACGGCCCGCAACGCTTGCCGGACGGCGGCGTCTTCCTGCCCAAGCCGGCGCAGCGCCAGCTCGGCATCCGCACACTGCTCACCGAGGCGGCGGAACTGCCTCGCTCGTTCGAGCTGAACGGCAAGGTCGTGATGGACCCGAACGCTGGCGGCAAGGTGCAGCCCCTGAACGCCGGCCGCGTCGAACCGGGCCCGCGCGGGTTGCCGACCGCAGGCCAGACGGTGCGCAAGGGCGAGGTGCTGGCCTACGTCGTTCCCTCGGCCGCGCCGATCGAGCGCTCGAACCAGGCCGCCCAGCTGGCCGAGCTGCGCGCCGCGAAGTCCCTGGCCGACAAGCGCGTAGCACGGCTCAAGGAACTCTCCGACACCGTGCCGCGCAAGGACATCGAGGCGGCCGAGAGCGATGCGCTGAGTCTGGCCGAGCGCATCGCTGCCGTCGGCACGGGGCTGGCAACGCGCGAGGCCCTGATCGCGCCGGTCTCTGGCGTGATCGCCTCGGCCCACGTCGTCGCCGGCCAGGTGGTCGATGCACGCGAGCTGGTGTTCGAGGTCGTCGATCCTCAGCGCCTGCACATCGAGGCCCTGGCCTTTGACCCTGCGGTCGCTGCCGGCATCGGGCGGGCGACCCTCGCGGTCGGCAGCGAGCGGGTGCCGCTCGCCTTTGTCGGCGCCGCCCGCAGCCTGCGCGAGCAGGCGCTGCCGCTGACCTTCCGCGCGCAGGGCAAAGCCCTCACCGCTCTGGCCGTCGGCCAGCCGGTTCGCGTCTTCGTCCAGGGCAAGGAGCTGGTCAAGGGCATCGCGGTGCCGGTGGCATCGCTGATGAAGAACCCGGCGAACCAGACCATCGTGTGGGTGAAGACCGCGCCCGAGCGCTTCGAACCACGCACGGTGACCGTGGACCCGCTGGACGGCGTGAGCATTGCCGTCACCTCCGGCTTGAAAGCCGGTGATCGGGTCGCCACGCAAGGCGCAACCTTGATCAACCAGGTCCGCTGAGGAGCCCCCGATGTTCAAGTGGCTCCTCGACAACAGCCTGACGAACCGCCTGCTGGTGATCATCGCCAGCGTGGTGCTGATGGCCTACGGCGCGTTCACCCTGTCCCGAACGCCGGTGGACGTGTTCCCCGACCTCAACAAGCCGACCGTCACCATCATGACGGAAGCCGGCGGCATGGCCGCCGAGGAGGTGGAACAGCTCATCACCTTCCCGCTGGAGACGACGATGAACGGGCTGCCCGGCGTGGAGAGCGTTCGCTCCACCTCGTCAGCTGGCCTGTCCTTCCTCTACGTCACCTTCGACTGGAGCACCGACATCTTCCGCGCGAGGCAGCTGGTCGCCGAGCGGCTGGCATCGATGGAGGAAGGTCTGGCCGAGGGCGTCGTGCCGCGCATGGGGCCGATCAGCTCGATCATGGGCGAGATCATGCAGATCGCCATTCCGGTCGATCCGCAGAAGATCAGCCCGATGGCCGTGCGCGAGTACGCAGACTGGGTGCTGCGGCCGCGCCTGCTGTCGGTGCCCGGCGTCGCGCAGGTGATCCCGATCGGCGGCGAGGTTCGGCAATTCCAGGTGCAGCCGAACACGGCGCGCATGGCCGAACTCGGCATCACGCACGATCAGCTGGAAGGAGCGCTGAAGGGATTTTCCGCGAACACCTCCGGGGGCTTCCTGGAGCTCAATGGCCGCGAGTACCTCATCCGCAACCTCGGCCGGACGTCGCGCCTGGATGACCTGAAGAACCTGGCGATCGGTGCGAACCGGGGGCAGCCCATCCTGCTGCGCCAGATCGCCGAGGTCACGTTCGCCGCGGCGATCAAGCGCGGTGATGCCGGCTTCGAAGGCAAGCCTGCCGTGATCCTGGGGGTCCAGAAGCAGCCGACCGCCGACACGATCGCGCTGACAAAGTCGATCGAGGAAGCGCTGACAGGGCTCAAGGCCTCGCTGCCGGCCGGCATGGAGGCGCCCCGCGTCACCTTCCGCCAAGCGAGTTTCATCGAGGCGTCGATCACCACACTGCAGGGCAAGCTGATCGGCGCGTCGGTCTTTGTCGCGGCGATCCTGTTCTTCTTCCTCGGGACGCTGCGGCCGACAGTGATCGCGCTCACCGCGATTCCCGTGTCGATCTTCATCACCGCGCTGGTCTTCCGCTACTTCGGGCTGTCGATCAACACGATGACACTGGGCGGCCTGGCCATCGCCATCGGCGGGCTCGTGGACGACGCGGTGGTCGGTGTTGAGAACGTGCTGCGGCGGTTGAAGGAAGACCGCGCCAAGCACCCGCACTCGCGCCTCCATCCTTTGGAGGTCGTCGCCCACGCCACGATGGAGGTCCGCTCCGCGATCCTGTATGCGACGGTGATCATCGTGCTGGTCTTCATCCCCTTGTTCGCATTGCCGGGATTGGAAGGCAAGCTGTTCGTGCCGCTGGGCATCGCCTTCATCGTCTCGACGCTGGCCTCGCTGGTGGTGTCGGTGACGATCACGCCGGTCCTGAGTTTCTACCTGCTGCCGCGCATGAAGAACCTAGACCACGGCGACACCAAGGTTCTGGCATGGCTGAAGGCGCGTTACAGCAGCAGCCTGCAGGCCGTCCTGACAAGGCCGAAGGCGGCGCTCGCGGCAGCCGGTCTGGCTGTCGTGGCGGCAGCGGCTGCCGTGCCGTTCTTCCCCACCACCTTCCTGCCGCCGTTCAACGAAGGCACGCTGTTGATCGGCCTGCGCCTGAACCCCGGTGTCACGCTGACCGAGAGTTCAACCGTGGCGCGCCAGGCCGAGACGCTGGTGAGCCAAGTGCCGGAAGTGACTCACGTCGGGCGACGAAGCGGGCGTGCCGAATTGGATGAGCACGCGGAAGGCGTGCACGTCAGCGAGCTCGATGTAGGCATCGTACCCACGGCCGAGCTCAAGCGCAGCATGGACGAGGTCAAGGCGGACATTCGCGCCAGGCTGGCCAACCTGCTGGCAGCCATCGAGATCGGCCAGCCGATCTCGCACCGTATCGACCACATGCTCTCGGGCGTGCGGTCGCAGATAGCGGTGAAGATCTACGGCGAGGACCTAGATGCACTGCGCGGCCAGGCCGATGCGCTGCGCCAGCGCCTGGCAACGATCCCCGGCATTGCCGACCTGCAGATCGAGAAGCAGGTCCTGGCGCCGCAGATCAAGGTGCGCGTGGACTATGCCGCTGCCGCGCAGTACGGCGTGCCGGCGCCACAGGTGCTGGCCACGCTGCAGAGCCTGGTCGAGGGCGAAAAGATCACGCAGATCGTCGAGGGAGGGCGCCGCTTCGCACTTGTGGTCAAGCTGCCCGAGTCGGCACGTTCGATCGAGGGGCTGAGCCAGATCCTGATCGAGACGCCGACCGGCCGCATCCCGCTGTCGAAGGTCGCTTCCATCGAGGACGGCGACGGCCCGAACCAGATCAGCCGCGACGACGGCAAGCGGCGCATCGTGCTGTCGGCCAACGCCTCCGGCCGTGCGCTGTCGGAGATCGTGGCCGACATCCGCAAGATCGTCTCCGAGACCAAGCTGCCGGAAGGCTACTTCATCACGCTGGGCGGCCAGTTCCAGGCGCAGGAGGAGGCGTCGCGCCTGGTCGGCCTGCTGTCGATCGTCTCGCTGGTGCTGATGTTCGTGGTGCTGTACAGCCGCTACAAGTCCACGACGCTGTCGGCACTAATCATGGTGAACATTCCGCTGGCCCTCGTCGGCGCGGTGATCGGCCTGTGGCTGTCGGGCCAGCCCTTGTCGGTGGCGGCGCTGGTCGGCTTCATCACGCTGGCCGGCATCTCGGTGCGCAACGGCATCCTGAAGGTCAGCCACTACATCAACCTGATGCGCTTCGAAGGCGAGAGCTTCGACACCAAGATGATCGTGCGCGGCTCGCTCGAGCGGCTATCGCCCGTCCTGATGACGGCGCTCGTGACGGCTTTCGCGCTGGCGCCCCTGCTCTTCGAAGCCGAGCGCCCGGGCACCGAGGTGCTGCATCCGGTGGCCGTGGTGATCTTCTCCGGCCTGATAAGTTCGACCCTGCTCGACACCTTCCTCACGCCCGCTATGTTCTGGCTCTTCGGCCGCAAGGATGCTGAACGGCTGATGGACGACAAGGACGCCGAGGCGCTCTGACTCCGACAACCCCGCTCACCCACCGAAAGGAACCCCATGAAGCTGCAAGCCCTTATCGCCACTATCGCCCTCGCCATCACCAGCGCCGCCCACGCGGCGGGCGACAAACACGACCACGCCCACGAGCACAAGCCGCTGCACGGCGGTGTCGTGGTCGAAGTCAAGGACATGGACTTCGAGCTCGTCGCCAACGCCACGGCCGTCAAGCTCTACCTGCGCGACCACGGCAAGCCGGCCGACGTGTCAAAGGCAAGCGCGAAGGTCACGCTGCTGGCCGGCACCGAAAAGCAGGAAGTCGAACTCAAGCCAGCCGGCGACCGGCTCGAGGCCACCGGCAGCTTCAAGGTCGGCCCTGGCACCAAGGCGGTGGCCGTGGTGACGATCGCAGGCAAACCGGCCACTGCACGCTTCACGTTGAGGTGATCACCATGGACAAGGACCGACTGATTTTCGTGGCCGCGCTGGGGGCGGCCGTGCTGCTGACCGGCTGTGCCACGCCCCCTCCGCCCGATCCCACCGCGGAAGTTCCGCATTGCTACAAGACCAACAAGGGCCGGGTGATTGCATGCACACCCGCCGCGGCGCCCAGCCTGAATGCGGATGCCGAGGCCAAGCGCTTCGTGCCGGACCGCAATGCGCTGACCGTCTACGTCGTGCGACGCAACTGGGGGGACGGCCGCAACTTCGTGAAGGTCTACCCGGATGGCGGAACCGGCGTCGATACCCTGCCCGACACCATGGTCCGGCTCAAGTTCCGGCCCGGTGCCCACAGCGTCACCTTCGAGTTTGACGGCAAGCGTCAGAGCACGACGGTGCAAGGTCAGGCGGGCGACATCCGCTTCGTCCGAATCGACGGGACGGTGTGGGCTTGGAAAAGTACCTACGAGTGGGTTGATGAGCCGGAGGCCGCAACCCGCGAGCGTGCCCTGAAGGCGAGGCTCGTCGCCGACGTGTCCGTCCGCTGAACCAGGGCGATACTGGCTGAGTGACGCTGCCCCCTCTTTCCGTTGCCCGCTGACTAGCAGTCGGCACGGCTGCGGCCTTGCTCGCCGCGGCGCTCTTCGGCGCCGGTACGCCGCTGGCCAAGGCACTCATGGCCGCCGTCGGTCCATGGACGTTGGCCGGCCTGCTGTACCTGGGATCCGGTCTCGGGCTGGCGCTGCTGCGGCTGGTGCGGCGGGCGCCCCAGCGCGCCTCCAAGCCGGCGAGTGGCCGTGGCTGGCCGGTGCGGTGCTGACGGGCAGTGTGGTCGGGTCGGTGCTGCTGATGTTCGGCTTGACGGCCATGCCAGCCTCTGGCGCCTCGCTCCTGCTCAACGCCGAGGGCGTGTTCACCGCCGTTCTGGCCCGGTTCGCCTTCAAGGAGATGGGCGGAGGCACCGCCGACAGCACCACCTTGAGCGGCTTCCTGGATCGCATCGAGAAGCGCTACGGCCGCGCCAACCGCATCTGGGTGATGGACCGCGGCATCCCCACCGAAGACAGCCTGGCCAAGATGCGCAGCATCGGCGCGAGCTACCTCGTGGGCACACCCAAGGGACGGCTGACGAAGCTGGAGCAGAGCTTCCTGAACCGGCCCTGGGCCAAGGTGCGCGACGGCGTGCAGGTCAAGCGGTTGGCCACCGAGGAGGACGTCTACGTGCTGGCGCAAAGTGACGCGCGCATCGACAAGGAACGCGGCATGCGGCGCAAGCGGCTGCGGCGCTACGTCGAGCGCTTGAAGGCGTTGCAAGGCCAGAGCCTGACGCGTGACCAGTTGCTGATGAAGCTCGGTGCGGCCAAGCACGACGCCGGCCGTGCGGCAGGCCTGGTGAAGGTGACCTGGCCCAAGGACGCATCGAGCACGGCCAGCCTGGGGTTCAGTCTGGACCGCCACAGACTGCGCCAAGTGCGCAGACGAGAGGGTCGCTACCTGCTGCGCACCAACCTCACGGCGCACGAGCCAGACGCCTTGTGGACGTTCTACATCCAGCTCACCGAAGTCGAGCAGGCCTTCAAGGAGATCAAGCACGACTTGGCCATCAGGCCGATCTTCCACAAGACCGAAGATCGCATCGAGGCGCACATCTTCGTGGCCTTCCTGGCCTACTGCCTGCAGGTCACCCTGAAGGCCAAGCTCCGGGCATTGGCTGGCGGCACCACACCGCGCGAGGTGCTGGCCAAGTTCAAGACCATGCAGATGGTTGACGTGCACCTGCCCACCACCGATGGCCGCGAGTTGACCTTGTCGCGATACACGCAGCCCGAGGCAGAGCACCGCATGCTGCTGGACCAACTGAGGCTGAACTTGCCGTGCCAGCCGCCACCGAGGATCACCGTCGCGCAAGCCACACAAGCCACCGCAGAACTCACCCTGTAGTGGAGACCTACGGGTCTCGCACAAGTCAAATCAACAACTTAGCAGCGGTGTCAGTGGGAAAATGAGAAAGCGGGCTAGTCGAGAGACTGGGGCGCGGCGACGGCGCCGAGCACCGGAAGCCTGGCGGCAGCCAGGAAGACTGCACGCAGGACGTGGCTGGACATGGGGCTCTCCGAGGTCGGGCGGACGTGCCACGCCAGCACCGGTCCGTTGACGGAGCGGATCAGCCCCGGAGTCTGAGCGTGGAGTGGAAGACGGGATCGGGAGGTGGCTGCGCCTCGGACGTGGCCATCGGGGGAACGGCGCGCAGAGCCTGGGCTTCGAGCACCAGGGGCAGTTCGAGCAACTGGACCACCACCGGCTAGCCCGCTTCCATCATCGCAGCCACCGTCTCGACGTCCGCCTGCTGCAGGCAGACGTACCGGCCAGCGCCAACTGCGAGAGCAGCAGCGACAGCACCACGAAGAGCGCGGTGGCAAGGCGGTTGTTGCGGAGCTGCAGGATGTGTCGTGGCAGGTGGTAGTGCGACTGTGCGGAATGCTCGACTTGACGGAAGTCCTTTTGCGTCGGCCGCGATTGCTTTCGCCCTTGTCGGTGCCGTCCCCCGCCCCTGCTACCTCGCTTGTCTGCCAAGAGGTTCCGTCAATTTGTCTTTGTCAAATGACGTCCTGATAAGAACACTTCTCAGGACATCCCCCACCGCGATGCGTTGACTGTCGATCACGTAGAACATCCTTCCACGGACATCGCCTCCAGGTCGATCAACGCATCCGCCATCCCCGTCAGCTCCGGCGTCTGCGACACAAAGAACTCTCGCGCGTAGCCACCCAGTTCCAGCACCCGCCGCTTCATCGCCATGAACATGCGCTTGCGTTCCGGGTCCAGCGGTCCATCGGTCTCGTCGGAGAACAGGGTGTCGTAGCGCCGGCCGGTGTTCTGCGCCAGGTACAGCGCCACGGCCCGCACCAGGCACTCGTTGATCCAGACCCGTTCGCCTCCGCTCATCGCCGTGACGCTCTTGTCCTCGCCCGACTCTGCGTCGTAGACCCGGATGTCGAAGCCCTCGCGCTGCTCGCCCTTGGCCGTCTCCTGCAAGGTTTCGATGGCCACCGTGAAGCGCGGGCCATAGCAGGCCAGCAGCAGGTCGTTCACCAGACCGGACAAGGTCGGCCCCGCATCGTCGATGGCCAGCGCGATCAGGCCATCGTTGCCCATGCAGCGGGCGAACAGCAGCCAGTTGGCGAGTTCCTGCTCCACCCGTGCCGTGCGGGCCGCGGCTGCGTCGCGCCGCCGGCCATGCTCCTCCATCTGGGCCGACAGGGCGGCAAGCGCCTGCGCGTCGCGGACGGCAGCCAGATGCAAGCGCTCCGCCTCATCCAGCACACCATGCCAGCGCTCCACCTGGGCTCGAGCATGTGCGAGCCCCGCAGCATCCGGCGGCGACGGCAGTGCATCGATCGCGGTCTGGAGTCGCTGGATGGCCGCCTGTGTCTGAGCCTCCAGCAGCGCGACACGCTCGGCAACGCGCATCCGGCTGGCGATGATCTGCTGGCGCTCGGCCGCTTCGGAGTCGGTGTCGATCGCGATGCCCGCCCCGGCCGAGGAGTCTGGAGCGGGAGGAAGAGCGGCCAGTTCGTCCTCCGCTTCGACAAGACCCGCGCGCGCCTGGAGCATCTCCGCCCCGCGCGCAGCCAAGGCGGCATAGGCCGTCTGACGGGCCAGGGCTCGCCTCGACTGGCACTCGGCCCGGCTCAGGCTCTGCGGTGCGCCGACGTTGAGGCTTACCACCTCTTGCAGGGCTTGCAGTTCAAGCCGAAGACTGTCCCGCTCCGCAGCGAGTTGACGGATGCGCTGCTGGGCGCTCGGCGCCAGCGCGGCCGCTTCGCGTGCGTCCGACAGCAGGGTGCATAGGCCCTG
The DNA here is from genome assembly GCF_018069845.1 of Ideonella alba. NCBI lineage: Bacteria > Pseudomonadati > Pseudomonadota > Betaproteobacteria > Burkholderiales > Sphaerotilaceae > Ideonella > Ideonella alba. Next base: position 99,048 of record NZ_JAGQDD010000016.1, on the reverse strand, counting down.
CATGGGCATGCCGCTGCACGGCACGCGGTTACTCAGGGCCAGTCGGCGACTCAGGTCCTCCGCCTGGAGCGCGGCCTGGCCCGCCTCGCGCTCGAGCGATGCCAGCCGCTGCCCGAGCCCTGCGACGGCATCGCGACGACGCGCAAGGTCCTGGACGGCATCGCGAAGCGCCAGCACGCGGTCCTCGCGGCGACGCACCACCTCTGTCGCCAGCGGAAGACGGCGGCCGGCTCGAGCCACCGCTCCCCCGTCCGCCAGCACCCGATGCAGGGACCGGATGCGGGCCTCCAGTCGTTCGCGCTGTGCCCTGGCCTGCGCGACACGCTGCGCCACACGACCGTCGAGCCGTGCGAGTTGCTCCGTTGCCTCCCGGTCCTGCGTGCGCAGGTCCTGCAGGGTGCGATCACCCTCGGCACGGGCGCCCGCCAGTTCCTCCACCAACTGCGCTCGCCGGCTCTCGATGGCCTTCGCCTGCTCCTGCAGGGCCATCAATGACGCCTCGTGCGTTCGCGCAGCTTCCAGTTCTTCATGGGCTGCCTGCTGGCTGGCGTGCGCCGCCTTGACCCTCTCGTCCGCGCCGTGCCATCGACGGGCGTCATCCTCCAATCGCTGGCGCTCGGCATCGAACACGGCTCCCTCGGCGCGCAACGCCGCCAGCGCCGCCTTCAGCTGCCGCGCCGTCTCGCCGGCCTTCTGACCGAGCGCGCGGATGTCCTCCTGCCCCAGCAGATCGGCCAGCAGGGCCTTGATCTCGCCGTTGCGGTAGGTGCTGAGCTGCCGCTTCCCTTGCGCCGAGAAGACCGAGGTGAAGAAGGTGTCCGCCGGCCCGCAGATGGCCTCGACGCATCGCGCATAGGTCTCGACCTTGCCGTCGGAGACGGTGCCGTCTGGCAGCGCGGCGGGAGACCACGTGCCGGCGTCATCCAGCGTCAGCAGGTAGGCCTCGGTCCTGCGGCGGCTCCCGGTGCGGCCGTTCATGCGGATGACCACCTGCGAGCGGTAGCAGCGCCCGGCGTGCGCCCAGTGCAGGTCCTTCTCGTTCTCGGGCAGACAGACCTGGTCGTAGTACGAGAATCCGCCCGGTCCGGCCTGCGCCGCCCGCGACGGCATGGTCAGGTAGGGATGTTAGGTTGCATTCGCGAGTGTCAACAGAGTTGGCTCGCTCGACGCCACGACCTACAGTTGTTCATGCCCGAGGAGCCCAAGCCTCTTTCAGAGGCGAGTAGCCCGGTGCGTCCCGCGTTTTCAGCAGCTTCAGCGGGGGTTCGACATGATGGTTGCGCGCCGATCTCGCAGGTCGTTCAGTGCCTCGACGTTGACACGGCTTCGTCAGATGCCGGCCAGCGACGCGCTCGCGCTGCTAGCCACCCACGTCAAGCCCGATTCGACCTATCAGCCCCTCAAGGATGAGCACAGCCGCCGCTGGCACGCCAGCACGGCACGCGGCGAGTTCGAGATCCTGACCACGGGCGTCAAGTGGTACGACACACGCGCGCACGCCGGTGGCGGCGGAGCCATCGACCTGGCGATGCACTTGCTCGGCGTGTCGTTCGTCGACGCTGTGAAGCGCTTTACCGCGAGGTAAGAGCGCCGTGGTCCAGATAGTCCGCAAGGCTTCGCTGCCGAGTCCGGCAGACCTGCCGGAACCCTTGGCGCAGCTTGCAGCACAGGCTTTGGCGACTTCGCTTCGCGAGCCGCGTCCTGCCGGTTTCCCGCTTCTTTTCACGAAGCAGTGGCAGTTGATCGAGCCCGCGGTCGCCTTCCTGCATGAGCACGCGATCCAGCGCGCGCACACCGCCGACACGCTCAGAACCTATACCGAGATCCTCTACGACTGGTTCGACACGCTCGAGCAGAACGACATCCCTTGGCACAAGGCGGATGCTGTCGACCTGGTTGCCTATCGCAACCGCATGATGTCGCAGCCCAGTCCGCACACCGGACGTGCGTACCGGACGACGACCATCAACCACCGGGTTCGCGGCGTGCTGCGGTTCTATGCTTGGGCGGTCCGCGCGCATTGGCTGAGCGAATCGGCGCTCGCGGACAAGACCCGCGACTTCGCTGTGTCGAGGCGGTACTCGCCGATCCGGACGCGCTACGCTGCGGACACCGAGCGCAGCATCTTCGTACTGCGGCAATACGAACCGCTGCCCCGCCCGCTGGTCTCCGGGCAGGCTCGCGAACTGCTCGCCTATCTCGCCCCGCCGTACGATCTGATGGCCCGCTGGCAGCTGTACACCGGGCTGCGGATCAGCGAACTCCTGCGGCTCGGCGTCGACGACATCAACGGCCGCCCCACCCCGCTCACGGCGCATCACACCATCGAGATCACGCGCAAGGGCCGCAAGCCGGGCTACGTGATTGCACCGGCCAGCCTGCTCGACGAGACCGATGGCTACATCTCGGGGCTTCGCTTCGCGTGGCTCAAGCGCGCGCGACGCAGGGGACGCGCCGCCCACCACCCGGCGTTGTTCGTCAACGCCCGCGGCGCACCGGTGAGCAAGAACGCCTACCAGCGCGCCGTCAGCCGGGCCGGCCTGGCCTGCGGCTTCAAGGCGACGACGCATCTGCTTCGCGCGACCTTCGCATGCATGCTGCTGGCCCGGCTCGAGTACTTGGCCAGCGAGGGCGCCAAGGTCAATCCACTGCTCGTAGTGAAGATCCTGCTCGGGCACGAGCACATCGAGACCACCGACCGGTACCTGCGTGCCGTCGCCGTCGACGCCTGCGTCCTCAAGGACGTGCTGGACACGCTGCTCGCGGGCAGCGCAGAGCCGTGAGTTCACGGCGCCCGCCGATTCCGCGGACCCTGGCCACCAGACCGCAGGCCGGAACGGGGCACGCGCCACAGCCGGCGCGCCACGACGCGGCTCGCCTGGTTCGCCACACGCTCATCGACTTCTCGTCGTTGCCGCTGCCAGCCGACGTGCGCCTGGCGCTCGCCCAGGCCTTCTGGGGCCATATCGGGGGCCATTCGGATCGCAGCATCGCCTCGTACTGGAAGTCGATACTGCCCTTCGCCCGGTTCGCCGCCGAATCGCAGTCCCTCAGATCGGTCGCCGACCTGGACCGCGCGATGCTGGTTCGCTACATCGAGTGGCTCAACGCGCAACGCTGTGCCGACGGCAGGATCTGGGCCCTCACCACGCAGGCCGCCGTCTATGGGGCATTGCGCCAGCTGCTGCGATGGCTTGAGCGGTGTCGGCCCGACTTGATCACCAGCATCGATTACCCCTTCTCGCCGTTCCCCAACAAGGCCGCCGCGCGGGCATCGCGCTCGACGCTTTCCGGTCGGCAGCTGCGCGCCATCCTCCAGGCCTGTGAGGATGAGATCGCCCAGATGCGCACGGCCCGCGAATCGGCTGCCCGTCAACGCGCCGCCGACGCAGACAAGCCCGGCACTCTCGGCTGGATCCTCGAACAGATCGATCAACGCCACGGAGGAATCATTCCGGACTGGCGCACGACCCAGGCCAGCGGCAATTTCTGGCTGCAGAAGGCCGTTCGCCGCTACGGCGGCGCCAAGCAACTGGCTCCCCTCCTGTACCCGCGCGCGGTTTCGCTGCTGCCGTACTACCTGGCGATCCTGATCCACACGGCCGGCAACCCCGAAGCCATCGCCGACCTCACTCGCGACTGCCTGCAGCCCCTGCCCTTGCTCGATGACCGCGAGTTGCTGGTGTGGTTCAAGGCTCGCGCGTCGCGCATCCAGCGCCGGACCTTTGACCGCGCCGACGCATTCGGGCCGCCGGCCCTGGTACGGGACATCCTGGCCTGGAACGAACGGCTGATCCCGCTGACCCCTCCCCCGCAGCGCAACCGGCTCTTCGTGTTCAAGGGGCAATTCACGGTCAACGCGATGTCGATCATCACGGTCCACCATCAGCTCGGCGCGTTCTGCGATCGCCATGGCTTGCCGCACTTCGCTCCGGCGAGCATCCGGCCGAGCGTGCTGAGCTGCTTCTACCGCGCCAGCGGTGACCTGCTGCGCACCAAGGCCGTTGCGAACCACGCCAGCGTCGCCACGACGGTTCGTTACGTGCAAACGCCCCTGGTCGAAGCACAGAACCGCTCGCGCATCGCGGATCTTCAGGGTGCATTCATCGAGCACATCGAAGGGCGGTCGGGTCCGAGCCAGACGCGGTGCGACGCTGCGCCTGAACCATCGCCTCCCCCACGCGGCCGCGGTGTCACGCTGTTCGGCTTCGACTGCAAGGATCCATTCGCGGGCATCGCACCCGGTACTCGGCAGGGCGACCTCTGCGTGAACTTCATGGGCTGCTTCACCTGCCCGAACGCCGTCATCACGCCCGACCCGATGTCGCTGGCGCGCTTGCTTCAGGCGCGCGATCACCTGCGCGCCGCTGCGGCGACCCTGTACCCGGCTCGTTGGGAAGTACTCTATGCCCCGCAGCTGAGGATCCTGGAGGAAGACATCCTCCCGCGCTTCGGCTCCCGCGAGCTCGACGCCGGCCAGAGGCTGCAGGCGCAGCTTCCCCCGCTGCCTGACCTGCGGTGAGGTCGCGCCATGCAACCACGGCGATCCAGCGCGCTGAGAACTTCGGCCGGCACTACGCTCGGCACCTCTGACGATCGCCCATGGTTCCTGAAGAACTCGCGCTGGGAGGATTCGACCTGGATCCTTGCGCCCACCAATGCGCTCGAAGAGAGGCTGCCCGTGCGCCTGCACTGGGACTTTTCGGTCGAGGATGGCTGCAGTTTCACCGACGCGCGCCATGCCCCGCTGCTGCAAACCAGCAAGCGGCTGATCGCCCTCATACGCGGCCGCTCGCTGTACACGGGACTGCCGCTGCGGCCGAGTTCCGTCCTGAACTTCTTCCACACGCTGCGCCTGCTGGTGCGCTGGATGGACCTGGAAGGCCTCAGGCGCTTTGCCGACCTCGATCGGCCGGCGCTGCTGCAGTTCCAGCACCGGCTGTCGGTGTCTCCGACGTCCAGGCACTCGACACGCGCCGCCTCAACGGTGCAGCGGCACCTCGCCTTGTTCAACTACCTCTACCGCTGTCGCGCCGAACTCGGCGACGGTCTTTCGTTCGACCCGTTCCCGGGGAGCAACCATCACGAAGCCGCTGGCGCCCGGGAAGGACTGCGCCGGCCGTGGCCGTACACGCCGGACACTGTCTCGGTGGTGTTGCTGCAGGCCGCCGTCAAGATCGTGACGCACGACGCGGCGCATGTCCTGCAAGCCCGAGAGACCTATCGGCGCGTGATGGCGAGCGCAGCCGCGCCGCCCCACAGCTCAGCACCTGTCGGCCGGGCAACGAGGGCGCTGCGTCGGGCACGCGAGGGTACGTCGGGCGTCGAGCGGCCGGTGACGTCGGTGTCCGAACTCGTGCGGCGCATCGACATGCTCTACGCGGCGTGCTTCGTGGTCCTCTCCTACATGGTCGGTCCGCGTGTCAGCGAGATCCTCCACCTTCATGCCGGCTGCGTGCGGCGGCTGGTCGGCGATGCGGCCGGCGCACCCGTGAGCGTGATCGTCGGCAGCATCTTCAAGCGCCAGCCCGGCTACGATGGCTGTCCCCATGAATGGGTCGCACCGCCCGTGGCCGTCCAGGCGATCTCGGTGCTCGAGGCGCTGTCCGAGCCGCATCGCGCCCTCACGGCTCGCCCGGAACTGTGGCTGCGCCTGCGCCGTGGCAACGGCGCGTGGGAGTGGCACGAGGTGCAGCCCGAACTGCTGGAGATCGCGTCGGCCCCGCGCGTCAGCCATCTGCTGCGGCGCTTCGGCGCCGCGCTCGGCCTGTCGCACCTCGACAAGCCCTGGAGGCTGACGACGCATCAGGGGCGCAAGACCTTCGCCAGGTTTGCCGCGCTGCGCGACCGCAGCTGCCTCTTCGCGCTGGCTCAGCATCTTGGCCACCGCGAGCGCGCGCAGACCGACCACGGTTACGTCGGCAGCGACTATCGGCTCAACCAGGAGATCGACGCCGAGATCCTCAACCAGTCCGTCGCCGCGTGGGAGCACATGCTGGCGGCGCCCGGGCTCGGCGGGCGCGCGGGCGCCGAGATCGTCGCCAAGCGCCCGCGCTTTCGGGGCAGCCGCATGAAGCAGGACCTCAGGAGCTACGCCCGCTTGCTCGTCGACGCCGGCTTGGTGCTCGGCGTGTGCGACTGGGGCTACTGCGTCTACCGCGAGGAACACAGCGCCTGCCTCGGCAACGCGACCGGGCCCAATCCAGCCCGGCGCGAGCCCTCGACCTGCGCGCGCTGCCAGAACTTCGTCGTCTCGGCGCAGCACCGGCCGTACTGGCTCGAACAGGTGCGACGCAGCGAGAGGCTTCTCAACGAACCCGCCCTGCCGCTGCAGACGTTGCGCATCGTCCGCGCGCGCATGAACGAGGCCCGTGGCCTGCTGCGCGCGCTCGGCTCGGACACAGCCGAGGAGACTGATCATGCCTAGGAAGACGCCCGTCAGCTCCGCAGAACCGCCTGCTGCCCAGCGCCTGCATGACGCCCTGGCGGAGATGGTTCGCCAGCACGGCGCCGGCCTGTCGCCGCGCGAGCTGACCGCCAAGGCGCTTTGTGAGTCGGCCGGCATCTCGCGCAACGCGCTTTACCGGTACCACCGCGACGTGCTGCTGGCGCTGCACGACGCCCAGAGCCGCCACCGCGATCGGCCCGAGGCTGCGAAGCGCGTCGCCGCCCAGTTGCGCCGGGAGAATCGCGAACTGCGCGAACACCTCGCCAAGCTGGCCGCGCTGGTCGACCACTACTTCGCGGCTTGGCAAGAGACGCGGCTGCAGCTCGAGCGGCGCGATCGGGAGTTGGCCGACCTGCGCCGGATCCACAGGCCCCAGGTGATCCCATTGCAGCGCTCACCCGGGAACCGGAGTTGACCTTGACACGGGGACAAGGTCTACGCTGCAAGCAATGGGGCAGTGGTGTCCCGTATGGAGGTCTGCGATGAACTGCGACCTCGGATCGAACCTCGTGCTCGCGCGAGGACTGTTGCGGCTCTTCAAGCTGGCCGTGATCGATGGGCACCGTGGCGTAGCCGACCAACTGCTGTGTGCCCTGGAACGACTCGCCCGAAGCGATCCGGGATGCGAACCGATTCTCGATCATGCCTACCTGTGGAGCGTCGGTGGGCACGCCGGCGCAGCGCGTCTGCGCACGCCAGGGCCCGGGCCGCAGTGATCGATGCCGCTGCGACGCCATCGGCTACGCCAGCGACACGCACCGATCCGCATCGCACCCGTCCGCCCTCAGCGCGTCGATGTCGATCACGGCGTCCGCCATCGCCGTCAGCTCGGGGGTCTGCGAGATGAAGAACTCGCGCTCGTAGCCGCCCAGGCGCAGCACTTCCCGCTTCATCGCCATGAACATGCGTTTGCGCTGCGGACCCAGTGCGCCGTCTGCTTCGTCGGTGAACAGCGTCGTGTAGCGGCGCCCGGTGTTGCGGGCAAGGTACAACGCGATCGCCCGGGTCAGGCACAGCTCCACCAAGGTCCGCTCGCCGCCGCTCATCATGCTGACGCTCTTGCTGTCGCCGGTGTCGCCGTCGTGCACGACGATGTCGAAGCCCTCCTTCTGCTCGCCCTTGGACGTTTCCAGCAAGGTGTGGATGGACACCGTGAAGCGCGGTCCGTAGCAGGCCAGCAGCAGGTCGTTCCCCAGTGCCGACAGCGCAGGCCCCGCGTCGTCGATCGCCAGCGCGATCAGCCCGTCGTTGCTCATGCAGCGCGCGAAGAGGCTCCAGTTGCCCAGTTCATCCTCGACGCGGGCGCAATGCGCGCGCAGGCGTTCGCGACGTTCATCCAGCACGCCCTCTTGCTTGGCGACCTCGTCGAGCGTCTGCGCCTCGCGCACCGCCGTGAGCATCGACTGCTCGGCTGCGGCGAGCGCTTCCCGCGCGGCGCCCAGTGCCCGCGCAGCCTGCGCGACCTGCTGCTCGTCGAAGGCGGGAGGCAGCGACCCGAGCGCTTGATCCAGGCGCGCCAGCGCCGCGCCGGAGTGCGTGGTCTGAAGATCCCGTTGTTGCCCGATCGCCGCCCGCGCTGCGGCGATCTGTTGGCGCTCCGCGCGCTCGTCGGCGGTCTCGGCGGCGGCACCGTCACCCACCTCGGGCCCCAGCGCCTGCAGCTCCCGCTCGACCTCGACCAAGGTCGCCTGCGCCTGCGCGCACGCCTGGGCCTTCGAGCACATCACGGACAAGCGGTTCACCCGCTCGCGTGCGACGGTCTCGTGGAACTCGGCCTGCGCCAGGGCCTGCGGCGCGCCGGCCAGTGCCTCGTAGCGCTGGCGTGCGTCGGTGAGCTCCCGTTTCGCCTCGGACTTCTCGCCGGCCAGCCGAGCGACCTGCGCCTGGGCGTTCGGGATCAGCGCCTGCGCCTCGCGCGCATCACCCAGCAGCTTGCAACGCCCCTGCAGGTCCGTGCCGGCGCAAGGCACCTCGCCGGTCAATCCGAACCGGCGCGCCAGTTCCTCGGCCTTCAGCACGGCCCGACCCGCGTCCCGTTCGATGCCGGCGACGCGCTGCTCTGCAAGACGTACCGCCCCCTGGCACTGCGTCAGCTGATGAACCTGCTCGCGGCACGCCTGCGTGCGTGCACTGCGCTGCGTCTGCACGCGTTGCGCCAGCGGCAGGCGCCTTTCGGCGTGCCGCACCGCGCCGGCCTCGGCAAGCACCACCAGGCATCGCTGCCGGGACTGGCCCAAGGCCCGCCGCCGCTGTCGTTCCTGCTGCAATCGGCTGGCGACCCGCTGATCGAGGCGTTCCAGCCGCTGCTGCTCGGCCTGTTCCTGAGCATCGAGCGCGCGCAGCGCCTGAGTCGCGCTTGCCAGCGCGGCTTGCCGTTCGGCCACGAGCTGTGCCCGCCGGGCATCGGTAGCCTGCGACTGCTCGCGTTCGACCACCACGCGGGCGTGCCGCGCCTGGGCGGCCTCCAGGGCGGCCTGTGCCGCCGTCTTCGCGCGCTCGGCCGCCGACACACGATCGTCGGCGCCGTCGAGTTTTCGGCGCACCGCGTCGAGGCGCTGATCCTCCGCGTCGAGCCCGGCCAGTTCCTGACGCTGGGTTGCCAGTCCCGCTTTCAGCAGGCGGACGATTTCTGCGGCCTTCTGGCCCAGTTCCTGGATCTCCTCCTGCCCGAGCAGGTCGGCCAGCAGCGTCTTGATTTCAGCGTTGCGATAGGTGCTGAGCTGCCGTTTGCCTTGTGCGGCGAACACCGAGGTGAAGAACGTCTCGGCACTGCCGCAGAGGCTCTCGACGCAGCGCGTGTACGTCTCCACCCGGCCGTCGGACTGCATACCGTCATCGAGTTGCACCGGCCGCCAGCATCCGGCATCGTCGAGCGTGTGCAGGAACGCCTCGGTGCGGCGGCGGCCGTTGAGGCGGATGACGATCTGCGACCGATAGCATCGGCCCTCGTGCGCCCAGGTCAGGTCCTTCACGCTCTCGGGCAGGTAGACGTGGTCGTAGTAGGAGAAGCCGCCCGCACCGGCCAACGCGACCCGGCTTGGCAGTCCCATGAAGGGCGTGAGGCAGTCCATGATCGTCGACTTGCCGCTGCCGTTGGCGCCGACGATGGCGATCAGGTTGGCGCCGTCCGCCAGGCGCTCGAGGTCGAGGGTGATTTCGTCGCGGCCCAGGCCGTCGCGGATGCCGCGGAAGCCTTTGAGGGTGAGTCGGAGCGGCTGCATGGGATGCCTCGGAGTTGATCTCCGATCAGGCTCTCATGGCCGACGGCGCCTTCAACGGTTGTCAGGGACGACCGTTCACGAGCTTTGCCGCAGGTGGCGATGCTCCGCGACGTTCCTTGTTCAAGTCCCGCTGAGCTCAGCCGGCGCAGCACGACAGTTGCTTCACGTCCTTGGTGAAGGTCTGCGCCGCGAGCTTCAGGGCTTCGACCATCGTCAGGTACGGGAACAACTGGTTGGCGAGGTCGTGCACGCTCATGCCGGCACGGATGGCAATGGCGGCGGTCTGGATGACCTCGCCGGCTTCGGCGGCGACCGCCTGCACGCCCAGCAGCCGGCCGGTGCCCGCTTCGGCCACGAGCTTGATGAAGCCGCGCGTGTCGAAGTTGACCAGCGCGCGCGGCACGTTGTCGAGCGTCAACGTGCGGCTGTCGGTCTCGATCCGCCCCTGGTGCGCTTCGGCCTCGCTGAGACCAACCGTCGCGATCTGCGGATCGGTGAACACGACAGCCGGCATCGCGCGCAGGTCCAGTGCTGCATTGCCGCCAGCCATGTTGATCGCCGCCCGCGTGCCTGCGGCGGCCGCGACGTACACGAACTGGGGCTGATCGGTGCAGTCGCCTGCGGCATAGATGTTCGGTGCGCTGGTGCGCATGTGGCCGTCGACCACGATGGCGCCCCGACCGTCCACCTTCACGCCGGCGCCTTCGAGGTTGAGCGCGCCCGTGTTCGGCGTGCGTCCCGTGGCCACCAGCAGCCGGTCGGCGCGCAGTACCCCGTGGTTCGTCATCACCACGAATTCGCCGCCAGCATGAGCGACGCGGCTGGCTTGCGTCTGCTCGAGCACCTCGATGCCTTCCTCGCGGAACGCGGCGGTGAGTACCTCGCCGATGGCTGGGTCCTCGCGGAAGAACAGCTTGTTGCGCGCGAGGATCGTGACCTGGCTGCCCAGGCGCGCGAAGGCCTGAGCGAGTTCCACTGCGACGACGGACGAACCGATCACAACCAGCCGCGGCGACGTCTCGCTGCTGGCCAGCGCCTCGGTCGAGGTCCAGAACGGCGTGTCTGCGAGGCCAGGGATCGCCGGCACCGCCGCGCTGGCACCGGTAGCCACCAGACAGCGGTCGAACGGCACGACCCGCTCGCCGCCGTCGCGTAGGGTCACCGTCAACGAGTGGGCATCCGTGAAGCGCGCCGTGCCGTGCACGACCGTGATGGCCGGTGTGCCCTGCAGGATGCTCTCGTACTTGCCGTGGCGCAGTTCGTCCACCCGCGCCTGCTGCTGCGCGAGCAGCCGGTCGCGCAGGATGATCGGCTCGGCAGCGGAGACGCCAGCGTCGAACGGGCTGCGTCGCCGCAGGTGCGCGACGTGCGCGGCGCGGATCAAGATCTTGGACGGCACGCAGCCGACGTTGACGCAGGTGCCGCCGATCGTGCCGCGTTCGATGAGCGTGACCCGCGCACCGCGTTCGACCGCCTTGAGCGCCGCGGCCATTGCGGCGCCGCCGCTGCCGATGACGGCAACGTGCGACGCATCGCCGCCGCTGCGCTCCTTCTGGCCACTGCCAAGCCAGCTGCGTGCCCTATCGAGGAATCCGTCGCGCGACGGACCGGAGGCAGCCTCGGGCACGCGAGCGCGATATCCGGCGGCGGCCACGGCCGACACGAGCTCCGCCACGGGTGTGTCAGTCGCAAGGGTGAGGCGCGCCGTTCCGTTGGGGTAGGACACTTGCGCCGAACGCACACCAGGCACCTTCTCCAGGGCCTGGCGAACGTGCGCGGCGCACGACTCGCAGGTCATGCCGCTGATCGCGAGTTCGGTCATCGGAATGCCTTTCTGGTGGAGTCGCAGCGTGAAGGCTTCAGGCGTGCTTGGGCGGGACTGCGCAGCCATCCGGACCGCAGCGCCGGTTCGCCGGCGAGACGAAGTCCCACACCGACACCGCGACCATCGTCGCGAGGCCCACGTAGAGAAGCTTCTCGGCCACGGTGAAGCTGGCGACCAGCACGATGGCGGGGCCGACCATGCCCAGCACGCTGCGGTGCCACTGGCGGTGGTTGAACCAGCCCAGCGCGTTGGCCAGCAGCGCCAGCGCCGCGAACAGCGGCAGCAGCACGGTGACGAACACGGCCTCGAACTGGCTCAGGAAGCCGAGCCCGAGTGCTGCGCCAAGGCTGGCCAGGGCCGGGAAGCAAGCCCCGCAACCCATCGCCGAGACGATGCTGCCCAGCGCTCCGGCCTTGTCCGCGACCCGCGTCATGACGCTCATGGTGTCCTCCTCGATCGCTGCGGCTTCAGCGCTTGACGGTGGACGGATAGCCCGCGTTCTCGGTCGCCGCGGTCAGCTTCTGCACGTTGGCCTTGGCATCGTCGAAGGTCACGATGGCCTGGCGCTTCTCGTAGCTCACGTCGACCTTGCTCACGCCGTCGACCTTCGAGATCGCCTTCTTCACCGTGATCGGACACGCCGCGCAGGTCATGCCCGGCACGTCCAGCGTCACGGTCTGCGGCGCTGCCTGGACACCGGCCGCGCCGGACATGGCGAGGGCCGCGATCAAGATCAGCTTCTTCATGGAGCACTCCTGGTCAGTAGAACAGCGGAAGGACATAGGGGAAGGCCAGCGCGATCAGCACCAGCACGGCCACGAACCAGAAGACGGCCTTGTAGGTGGACCGCACCTGGGGGATCGCGCACACCTCGCCCGGCTTGCACTGCTGCACCGGTCGATAGATGCGACGCCACGCGAAATACATGGCGACAAGCGCAGCGCCGATGAAGAACGGGCGATAGGGCTCCAGCGCCGTTAGGTTGCCGATCCACGCGCCGCTGAAGCCCAGGGCCACCAGCACGAGCGGGCCCAGGCAGCAGGTTGACGCGAGGAACGCGGCCAGTCCGCCGGCGAAGAGCGCACCACGCCCGGTCTGCGATTCCGTCATGCACTTTCCTCGGTGTGTCGGGGACACGATGGCGTAAGCTTATTTCCGTACTCATGTACGGAGTCAAGCGGGATGGACAGCGATCAGCAGGGACTGACGATCGGGGCCGTCGCCAAGGCGGCCGGCGTCAACGTGGAGACCGTGCGCTTCTATCAGCGGCGGGCCTTGCTGCCCGAACCGGAGAAGCCCTATGGCGGCATTCGGCGCTATGCGGCCAAGGACGTTGCGCGGGTACGCTTCGTGAAGGCCGCGCAGCGCCTGGGTTTCAGCCTCGACGAGGTTGCAGGACTGCTACAGCTGGACGACGGCACGCACTGTGACGAGGCGAGACAGCTCGCCGAAGCAAAGCTCGGCGATGTGCGCAAGAAGCTGAAAGACCTGCGCCGGATCGAGTCGGCGCTGGCCGTCCTCGTCCGCGACTGCTGCTCGATGCGGGGCAAGTTGTCGTGCCCGTTGATAACCACCCTGCAGAGGCAGTGAAACAAGTGAAACGCCGCGTGTTGGACGATTGTTGACGCAGCGAATTCAACATAAGGGGTGCAGGTTGTCCATCACCGTGGACTTGCCGCGGCCGTTGGCGCCTGCGATGGCGACCAGCGCGACACCATCGGCCAGCCGCTCCAGATCGAGGGTCAGCTCGTCCAGCCCGAGGCCGTCGCGGATGCCCCGGAAGCCCCGGAGCCTGAGAGATAGTGGTTGCATGGCATGCCTCCAGCGCCGCTGGGCGGCGCGATGGGTGTGGTGGGCAGTGAAGCAGCCTGGGCGCCCTTCGGGCGCTGTTCAGGCGAAGCTTCAGGCGGCCTCGACGAGGTCCAGTTTCGAACCCTTCTCGGCCGGGTCAACGCCACCCTGTGCCTTGGCACGTTCATTGGGGACCGCCAGGACTGCCACGACGATGTCCTCGGGCTCGGTCGTCGTCACCCGCTCCAGGCAGTCCAGCAGCGGCGGCGCGTGGACGTCCGTCGCCGTGGCCCAGGCCCTGACCTTGTCGGCCAGGCTGACGAGCTGCGAGATGCCGGGCGCGCGGGTGCGGACCACGGGCACGATCCGCCCTTCGAGCTGGACATCGGCGGCGCCGGACAGGGCGCGCTCGATGGCGCCGCGGTCCACCTCGTGCCGGTCCTCGTCGGCTACGGTCCATCGGACCCGCACGCTGACGCCGGCCAGTTCCTGCGCCCGAACCGCCTCTCGCAACTGCTCCAGGTCGGGCCGGCCTTCGAACACGATGTCCAGCGTCCGTCTGGCAGGGGTCGGTTCGAGGCGACAGTCCACCCCGTCCGGTCCGAATTCCCACAGCAGGAACCCCTTGTCGCCCTGCTCGCCGTGATGGAAGCGACCGATCGACCCGGCGTATGCAATGCACTGGCGCCGCTCGCCATCCCCCTGAGTCCAGGCCTGGTGCCGATGGATGTGGCCCAGCAAGGTGGCCTGCACGCCGGCGCTGAACAGCGCCCCGGTGGTGAACTCGTGGTCGAACCCGGCCATCGGCACGCCGTGCTCGGTCACGCAGCCGAAGACCGTGCCATGCGACACCGCGAGCGTCGGCACGCCGGCAGCACGGGCTACGCCGTGGATGCCGGCGTAGCCCTGCAGCAGCCGGGCCAGCTGCTCGCCCTGGGCCTCGGCGGCAGCGGTGGCGCCGACCGCTGCCGCGACAGCCGCCTTGTTGGTCGACGGAATGCAGGTGAACAGCGCCCTGGCGCCAGGCGGCACCTCTGCGAATCGCGGGCCTTCGGACGCGATCCAAAGGTCGGCAGCAGACGCATCGGTCGCCGACAGGTCCCGAGACGATCCGCTGCCCATCAGCGCCACCTGACCGATCCGGTCCGCGACGAAGACCCGATGGCGGCTGCCCAGCATCCTGAACACGGACAGCGTGCCGGGCGGCTCGTGCGACCACGTGCCCTGGAGCATCAGCACCGGGCAATGATCGGCCAGCCGCCGCACCTGCGCCAGCAGCCGCAATGCCGCGGGCGCATGCAGATCCAGGGCGTGATCGGTGGCATCCCCGCAGATCACGGCCACATCGACGGCGAGTTCGATGGCGCGGTCCACGGCCGCCGAGAAGCAGCGATCGGCCTCCTCCAGGTGGCGCGGCCCGTAGTGCAGGTCGGACAGGTGCGCCACCCGCAAGCGATGCGCCTGAAGGTGCGGACCGTGCACTCGCGGACGCCCATCCGGGATGGGCGGCACTTCCGCGCGTTGCGCACCGGTACCGCCTTGCGGTCGTTCCGGCGCGCTCACGATGCCACCTGCTGCAGTTCGGCGTTGACCTTGTCCGCGTAGCCCTTCGGATCGTTCCGGAAGCGCTCCAGCTCGCCGAAGGCCCGCTGCCGCCCTTGCGGATTGAGCTTCCACCCAGGACCCCAGCGCGCGGCCGCATAGCTCAGCCAGGTCTGCGCAGGCACGCCCATCGCGCTCAGCCGCCCGAGCACATGCTCCAGCGTGGGCGGCATGCCGTCTGCCGTGGGATCGCTCGCAGCCGCGGGTTCGTCGACAGACTCGGGTCCCTGCCCTGGCGTCGAGGAAGCGCTCTCCCGGTGTCCCTGGAGCACGCGGGCGGCAACATCGGCCTGCAGGAGCACGGTGTCCTGATCGTCCTGCTCCCGCATCAGCGTCGCCACATCGACCGGCGCTTCCAGTTCGATGATCCACTGCGGCACCCGGACAGGCCGCCCATGGTCATCGATGTAAGCCACGTCCATCAGCCGCTTGGTCAGGTAGAACGGCGTGCCCTGGCGGTCCAGGAACCCGGCGAGCCGGCCGCCCCGCAGGAACGCCACGGTCTCGAAGGTGCGGATCGCCGCATTCATCGCGTAGAAGCTGCGCGTGTGCAGCTCGAAGGCGCTGATCGAGCGGATGCCGGGGATGAAGAACAGGAAGCGTCCGGTGAGGTTGCACTGCCGCTGCTGGTACTCCGGGCAGGACTCCGGCTGGCACAGCCCGCCGTTGTCCTCGCGCGGAATCGCCTTGCGGCCGCCGAACAGCCGCACCGTGCGGCGCCCGGTCGCGTCCACCGGCACCGGCGCGTGCGTCATGCAGTGGCGCCATCGTCCGTCGGTCGAATACTCGGACCAGAAGCGCTTGTCCTGCGCACCCCAGGTGGCCAGTTCATGCGGCATCACGCTCTGCCAGCGATCTGTCGGGAACACCACCGGGAAGCGGTAGAGGCGCCGGCCCTCGCCGCGGTCCTCGCCATGGAGGTCGAGAATCTGTGTCGCCAGTTCGGGGTTCGGGAAGTCCTGGGCACGCACAGTGAACCACGGCACGTTGCGCGGAACGAGCGGGCTCTTGAGCTCAGGGCAGGCCTCGGCCAGCGCACGCTCGATCTGGTCGAACGACTGGCCCTGGTTCAGGCCCTGTTCGTAGATCGCCTGCGCACGCGGCACCTCGGCAGCCCGACGGGTCAGGACCTTGATGCCCGCGCGGACCTTGCCGCCCGTGGGCAGGCGGGGCATTCCGCTTGTACCGTTACCCAGCAGGGTCGGCAGAGCGGTGGGCCCGCCGTGCAGCACGACGGCGGGCCGGGGATCGGGGGATGGTGAAGAGGCCATCGGCGTTCCTCGGTGGGCGTCGGGGGATTCCGACGAACCATCGTCCCGCCTCGACCCGTGCTTTCAACCCCGGGTGCCGTCCGGATGCCATGATGCGACCCGTCACGAACGCCATGGGCCTGCGCAGTCGCATCGCCCTCACCAGTCCCCTCAATGCACGCCGAGTCACCCTCCAACCCAGAAGACAGCACAGACAAAGACGACGATGAACTGCGGCGCGTACTCGCCGCCTCCGAGGCCTTTGACGAAGATCTGCTCGCACTGCTTCGAGCCGGTTGGAACACGTCGTCCCGACGCTCGACCATCTGCCTGGCCTTCTGTCGTTCGGCGATCGAGCATGCGATCGCGCAGCGGGTCCTGATCGAAGCCGGCCTGACGGGGACCGCACTCAGCCTGATCCGCCTGCAGTTCGAGGCAGTTGTCCGTGCCGCCTGGGTGCTTCACGCCGCCAAGGAGGACTGGCTGGACAAGTTCTCCGCGCCGGTGCCGGACGGCGAACTCTCGGAACCCCAGATGGGGCCACCGATCCCCGCCATGATCGATGCCATCGGCGCGGTCGCCGGCCCGGCGGCCACCGAACTGAAGCGACTGCATGGCACCGTCAAGGTGATGCACTCGTTCGTCCACGGAGGTGTCCACCTGGTCGTCCACGCCCTGCGGGGCTACCCGGCAGGAAAGCTGACGTCCGTGCTGCAGAACCGCAACCTGCTCTCGCTGATGCTGGCCAACGTCATCGTGATCGTCAGCCAGGATCCCGGCCTGCGGGGTTCGGTCGGACGGCTGTCGGGCCTGCATGCGGCCTGCATGCCGCCGCTCCAGCGGTGAGCCTCGTCGAGGGCCCGGGCAGGACCGGCATGGCCTCGCCAGATGACCAGAGCCAGGACCTCGGCCGGGCGCTCTCGAACGCCCTTCGCTTGGCACCCTGTTCGGCCTCGCCCATGAAGCCGCTGACGACATGGAGGTCGACCGGCTCCGCGCCCACGTCCAGGAGGATGGCATTCGCGAACCCGGATACCGATCGCGCGTCGTACCGCAGCGGCTTCACGAACCGCCGTCCCTGCGCCACCAGCGCACGGACCAGCGGCGCCTCGTGCACCCCCTCCAGCGGAATCCACTCCTCGCTGGTCAACATCAGGGTGGCGAGGTCGATCTCGTAGGTGTGCTCCCGGCGTGCGCGGATCAGCGCCGCCAACATCAGACGCAGCCCTCGCCCTCCGTCCGAGTCGAGCGCCTCGAAGAGTGGCGCGAAGCCGCGCTGCACCCGCGCCCACGTCCGTGCGTCTGCCAGCAAGGGTGCGTCCGGCATGTGGCGGATCCAGATGCGCGCGCCCGCGGGCGCCGACTCCCAGCCCTTGAACTCCCCCAGAACCAAAGCCAGCGGCTGACGCCCGTCATGCGGCTGCAGCACCGACAGCCGGGCACGCCGCCGTTCGGCCTGCTCGGCCTTCGCGGACTCGTTGAAGGCTTCCGGCACGTACAGCCGGTTCGACAGCGGCTCACCCTTCACCTGGATCGCCTCGGCGGCCTGCATCAGGTACTTGTGAAGCACCGCCTGGTTGCGCTTCCCGGCCATGGCCGGTGACCAGCGGTTGAAGCCGGCCCGCTCGAACAGGAAGTGCATCAGCGCCCGCAGGCTCATCCGGCGACGGGTGCGGCCGACCTCCGACGGATCGGCAGGCTCGCGGCTCACCCCAGGCCGCCCGGGTACACGCGCCCACGGGAAGTCCACGTGCAGTTCCACCCGCGCCGGATCCAGCTGGACGACGGCCTCGCCGACCAGTTCGCCCAGGCCCGACATTGCAGGCCCCGGCTCGTAGCTCGGGCAGGCCGGGTGGTGCCGGTCCCCGGTCTCGGGCATGCGCTTGATCTGGAAGTGGCGATGGAAGGCGACGTACATCTCGACGCCGCCTGCCACGCACAGGCAGCGTGGCCGGCCCGGCGCCTCGTAGGCCTGGGCCAGCAGGTCCTGCAGCTGCGGGTCGTCGGCGTCGACCACGCGCCCACCGATCGCAAAGCGCTGCCCGTCCACCCCCGACTCCTTCCCCGACTCCATCGCCGATGCAGCCCTTCAGCGGGCGCGCCGCGTCATGCCAGCTCCTCGAGCACCTTGGCGAGCTCGGGTCGCGGCCTTGGCAGCTGCTCGCGCACGGCACTTCGATCGGCGATGCCCAGCACCAGCCCGACCTGATCCTCGTCGGCGCCACGCTCGTACATCCGCGACATCAGGGTCAGCCGTGCCGACTGCGTGCACAGACCGGGTATGTCGGCCTGGCGGAAGATCTTGCGGTAGATCTCGAGCAGGGGACGGCAGACGTAGCGGTTCTGGCCCTCGGCGCCATTCGGCGTGATCGGATAGACCTCGCCCTCCGCGCCCAGGAACAGCGGGCCGTGCCGATCCAGGCCGCGCCAGTGCTCGGCGGCGCCGAGACCATGGCCGGCACGGACCCGCTCGTCGAGATAGGCGCCGAGCGCCTCGTCGAGACGGCGGTGGTTGAAGAACAGCGGTCGGTCCCTGCCGTTGATCGCGACATCGGCGCGCACCCTCGACTCTCGCCGCACGCTGCCGTCCTCCAGCAGGTAGTCGCCCACCGTCAGGCGCGCGACCTCCAGCGGGCGCAGGCCGGTCGCGAAGGGCAGGTAGTAGAGCGCCAGGTCGTGCAGCGGCCGCGTGGATCGGCTGCGCACGCGGCGCGCCCCGAGATCGACCTCATCGGGATTGAGCACACGGGCCTCGCGCTGGGAGCTCACCTGCGTCGGGTCGAAGTGCTCCAGAGCCTGGAGGATCGCGTCCCGGTGCATGCGCAGACGCTTCACGAAGGCGGCGCCGCTCTCCTGCAGGCCATCGACGCCCACAGCCTGCGTGAGCTGCACCGCGAGGCCCTTGATGCGCCGGTCGACGGCCGACCGCGACAGCCCCCATCGCTGCGCCACGGTCGCGTAGGGATCGCCGTCGATCACCTCGCGCAGCATCTGGATCGTCTGCAATGTCTGCCGGCGATCGCCGGCGGCTTCCGGATCGTCTTCCATTGTTGTTACTCCCTGGACGACGGAATCACCGACGGACGCTGGCCGGGCGCGGCGTCGTGGTCGCTTCGCGCCAATCGCTTCCCCGATGTCGACGGCTTGGACTCCGCACGGCCCAAGCACGTGCACGGTGTCCCCACGTCTAACGCGCGGACCTGCGACTCCCGTGTGACCAGTCGTTTCGCGACCGATACACGCCAGGCCCTGTCGCGTTCACGGCCGCGGCGAGACCTCGCCCGACCGCGTTGCGGCTTCAATGTGCCCGCGTATACGTGCCGCCTTGTTGCCGAGGCGTTACCGCGTGCAGCGCGATGCGTCCGTCGCCTTTCCAGGTGTCTCATTGCGCAACCCCCTGCTGCTCGATCCAGCGGCGGATGTCCTCGGCTCGCCAGACGGTCACGCGCTCGGACAGCTTCACCGGCTCCGGAAACGTGCGCGCATGCACGCGCCGCCACAGGGTCGACTTAGAGATGGGGACGAAGGACAGCACCTGCGGCTGGCGCAGGAAGCCGGTGTCCGGCAGCGCGGCGCTGGGCGGCGCGGCCGGGGAATCCGCCGACGGGGCGGCGGGAACAGGAACGCGGGGCATGATCGGCCTCTCATCGGCATGCAGCCGGCAAAGGTCATGACCTGCTCTGCGACGACGGCGCTCGGTCAGGAAACGCGCCAGCCGCCCGGGAACGCTCGACTCCTGGACCACCGCGGGCGTTCCGTTCGCGCGGTGGATGAAGATGCCTTCCGAAGAGGGCCCCTGCCGAGGGCCCCCTTCGGTGTGATTCGATCGCCACCCCCTTGGGGGTGCATGCCGGCCGCCATGCGGTGCGGGTCCGCGCGTTCGATGCCGCGGAGGGCCGAGTCCGGCACCGGGTGCGTTCGGTTGCCGAGCCGGGCGCGGCGGGTCCGCCGGAACTGGCCGGCACGCCGGAGGCAGCGGACCGACATTGGACGAGGCAGGTATCGACTGCGACGCCACCCGATGCGGGTGGAGGCCCGGGGCGATTCGCCCGTTGAACGGGTGATCGGCGCTACGGTGGCGCCGACCTGCCTCTGCGGGCAGCCCACGGCCTGGACACACGGTAGCGTCCGCACCGCTCACGGGCAACACGCCCGCGCCGATTGCCCGCGCAAGCGTCGGTGGGCGCCGCCGCTTGGGAGAGACATCGGACTGCCTGCAACTCCACCACCTACTCCGCCACCGCAGCGACTGTCGCCGGCGCAGGCAGCGGCTCCACGTCGCGGCCCGCTGACGGTGGGGGATCTGCGGGTCCGTCCTGTGCCCCGGTCGTCGAATCGACGGCTTCGCCGATGGCGGCACCGTGCGCATCGTCAGGACCTTCGGCATCGTCGGGCGACGTGGCGCGGGCATCGAGCGCGTTCATGCGCCGCCGCAGGCCCGTTGCAAAGCTGCGCGCACCATTGGCGATGTCGCGCACCTGGCGCTTGAGCCCCGCACGCTGCGTGTCCACCGCCTGCGCCGACACCACCTCGTGGATCTCCAGCGTCTGCAGCAGCGGCATCAGCTGGTCGAGCTTGACCAGCACCTCCAGGAATCGGCGGCTGATCGACGACAGCACGCGCACGTCCACGTCCAGCGGCACCGTGTCGTAGGACGCCAGGCTGGTGATGCCGTGGGCCTTGAACAGCGCCTCGGCGCCATCGATGGCCTCGTTCAGGCTGGCGGTGGCGGCATCGATCCTGCCGCGCAGCGCCGTCTCGATCCTGCCGATGTCGTCGTGGTCGAGCCGGGTGCGGGCGATGACCGAGATGAAATGCATGTTCAGCTGCAGGGTGTTGAACATGCGCACGAACATGCGCTTGCCCTCGGCACTGCTGAACCGCGTGGCGATCTTGAGGCTGGCCGCCTCGACGCGCCGGAAGTCGACCTTGGCTTCGCGGGCCAGGATACGGGCGTTGGCGCCGCCCTGGTCCACCTTCACGATCTCGACATTGGCCATGCCCGCGGCTCCTTGTGCTGACAACGGGGTCGACGGCATCTTCCGAACGTGCGCGGCCCTTTGCCACGCGAAAGCCCCGGCACCTCGGGGCGCTTTCGCGATCAGTTGCGTGGCGACGGGCGTCGGCCCATTGACCGGGCGGAAACGGCGCCCTACCTTTGCGCCATGCAGCAGCTGGCCCTGCATCCAGACTCGGCAAGCCTTGGAGATTTCCTGAACTGATCCCCCGCGTGGGTTCCCGTGCAGGTCGCACAGGCACCCGTGGGGGCGATCGAATCGCGGTGATGCACGCCCCACCGATGGGGGACACCCGTTGCGGTGTCGCTCCGTCGGGTGCCCCTGTGCATCGCCGTGCCGAGGACCGCGCAAGCGATCAGGCACGCCGGGGCATTCGCCTCAGGCCGGGCCTTCGAGGCAAGGGCCGCGACCAGGTGCCGAGCGCATCTGCTCGAGCGCCGCACCGACCGCGCCCTTGCCTCCCGGGCTCGTCCTGTTCCCGCCGATGTCCCCCCGATCGGACGCTGACACCGATCACCGCGCTCGCGCGCGCCACTGAACCCGGTCAGCCCTGGAGTTCCACGCCCCGACCGCAAGGCGGCCGGCGCCACATCACCCAACCGTCACCCGCATGGGGGCCCACGCCCCCGCCACGGGGTGCACGTGGTCTCCCTTCCCATCCAAGGAGTCCACGATGCACAGCACCAACGCCTGCCGTCAGGCCGGCGCCCATGTCGGCTCGCCACACACGGCAAGCGTCGACGCAAACCGAGCCCGACTCGGCTCGACGACGACCCCGTTCGTCGTCGACGCCCTGTTCGACATCCCGACCGCCCTGGATCTTCAGGACGATCCCGGCGCAGACAGCGCCGACAGCGCCATCGGCGCACCGGGCAGCACCCGCGAGGAGTGGGTGCAGGAGTGGAGCGAGGACGACATCGTCCTGCTGCACTGGCGCCTGCTGCAGGAGATCCGGCACCTGGCCGACCCGGCCACGCCGCTGGAGGAGAAGCTCGACACCCTGCGCTGGGTGTTCACCGAACGCGAGAAGGACGGCCTGCCGTTCTCGTTCGTGAACTGCCTGCGCGTGGTCGGCTGCAGCCCGCTGTCGCCGATCCCGTACTGCGGACTCGTCGACGCCGAGGAGGTTCGCGAGTGCATCCGCCATGGGCTGCGGCCCTGGCTCCACGCGACGCTGGCCCGCTACCCCGACTGGGTGCGCGAGGCCGTGGCGACCCACCCCGAATGGGTCGAGGCCCGGCTGACACGCAATCCCCAGTGGATCAACGAGCAGCTCAAGCAGATGTCCGTGCAGGGCGACCTGTTCGCGTGATCACGCCCACCCCGGGCGCCGTGCCTCGGGCCGCGCCGACCGATCCGGTCAGGCCGGCGGCACGCGCCCATCCGTTCGAAGGAACTCACCATGCTCACGTTCAAGGAAGCCCTCTGTCTGCTGGCGATCGTCATCGCCTACGGCATCACCGGGCGCATGGACTACGAAGACGCCCTGCTGATGGAGCAAGTCCGGCAGCAGGTCGGCGCCGACTGCATCCTGCCGCCCGAAGGCGACGACACCCTCCCGGAAGCGGGACCCACCGGGCACCCGCCGGTGGCCCGCCCCATCGAGGGCATCCCTCCGGAGGCACCCTGCGTCCCGGACGCTGCGTCGGACCAGCCCATTCGGCTGACCCGGCACTGAGGGGAGCCGCCATGCACACCGATGCACGCCTGGTTCCCGGCCGCGTGCGCCTGCTGTCCGTGCAGGCGCCCGAGGACATCGAGTACCTCGTCAAGGAAAGCGAAGTGCTGACCGGTCGGTCCGGCCGCACCTTCGTCATCGCCGGCGCCGACCGGCTCGTCTACCGCGTCCACTGGCAGCCGCTCACCGAATCCGGTGGTCATGCCGCCGGGCCGTTGGTCGAGCGCCTCGGCCACCAAGGCGAGGTCCTGAGTCGCCAGCACCTGCAGCTCTGGGAGTTCCTGGAGCACAGCCTCGTCGAGGCGCAGGCTGCCGGCCAGCTGTTCACCCCTCCGGTCCGCACGACGCCCTGATGGGCACCGATCCGCGCTGACCGGCCCACACACCCCGGCGGGTGCATCCCGCCAGGGGTGCTTCCGCCGGTTCTTCCCCCGATCGGGATGCCCCCGAAGGAGTCAACGATGAAGATCCAAGTCCGAATCAACGAAGAAGGCGCGCTGCGCAACCAGCGCCATGCCTTCAGCAACCGGTTCACCCTGGTGTCCGAGCTGCTGCAGAACGCGCGCCGTGCCGGCGCCCGCCTGATCCGGATCGACCACGATCCGCAGGCACAGATCCTGACCGTGCAGGACGACGGCCACGGCCTGGACGACTTCCAGAAGCTGCTCAGCTTCCACGAGTCGGGCTGGGACTCTGACACCTGCACGCAGGAGCGCCCCTTCGGCGTCGGGTTCTCGAAGTGCCTGTACGCCGCCTCGCGCTGCGTCGTGGCCTCGGGCCGGCGCCGCGTCGACATCGACACCGCGGCCGCACTGGCCAAGGCGCTGGTCGAGGTCGAGGAGTGCACAGAGGGTGACGCGGTGTCGGGTACCCGGGTCGAGCTGCACGGCGTCGACCTGCCGGACCTCGCACAGCGCGTCGAGGAACTGTGCGCCGGGTTTCCGGTGCCGGTGTGGTTCAACGGCGAGCCGCTCAGGCGCGCCATGGCCGAGGCCAACCTTGCCACCCAGGCCAGCGCCATCGGCGCCGTGCACCTCGCGGGCACGCGCGACGGCCGCTACACCCACGACACCTGGGTGTTCCTGCAGGGCTTCTGCGTGCTGCGGCCGGCCTGGTCGACACGCGAGGACGTGAACGTCGTGCATCTGGACTCGCGCCAGTTCATGGCCCGCCTGCCGGACCGCGACCGCCTGATCGACGAGGACGTGCAGCGCCAGCGCATCGACACCGAGCTGAAGGCCTGCTGGCGGCGCACGCTGGAGATCGCCAAGGCCGAACTGCCGCCGCGCCACTTCATCGACACCTACTACGGCGTCATGCGCGGCTGGGGGCACCTCGACCTGCTGAACGACCTCGGCACCCTGCCGACGGAGCTGTGCAGCCTGGTATCGGGCTACCCGGTGCAGGTGGAGCATGGCGAGCGCCGCCATCTGACGCCGGTGCCGACCGCGCCCACGCGCGAGGCCATCGAGTCGGGTGCCGTGCAGCTGGTGGCCCTGGACGACGTGGGCGACGACAACGCGCCGCGCTGGATGATGGCGCGCGCCCGCGGGTTGCTGGTGTTCGACTGGATCGGCGTGCATGCCGACCACTGGGTGATGCGCCACGTCCGCTTCCTCGAGGAGGAGGGTCAGCGCGTGACGCCGGTGGGCGAGAAGCTGCGCACGGCGCTGGAGGGCCGCTGGGTCTGGCCCACGGTCATCCTCTGCGAGAAGGTTCGCCTGCGCGTCGGCGACGACGAGACGCTGGTCAGCGACGCCGGGGTCTGCCACGACGGCAACCTGTACATCCCCGACGGCGAGACGACGGGCGCGCCGGTGGAACAGCTGTCCTCGTTCACCGACGAGCACGACCAGTTCCTGGATGCCGACCGCGACGCCGACCGTGACGCGCTGGCCGATCTGCTGCGCCTGCTGCGGGCGGTGGACCCGGTGCAGACGCTGGACTCGCTGCTGCAGTCCCTGCGGCTGGGCAAGTACCCGCTGCTGCACGGCAAGACCTTCCAGCTGACGGTGGGTGTGGGTCTCGCGCCCGGGCACACCGTCGATCTGGTCGACCACGCAGCCGCAGGCGGAGGAGCCCATGCAGGACGCTGATTACGCGGCACGCATCGACGCCGTGAAGCAGCGCGCGCACGGTCGCTGGAGCGAGGTGCTGGCTGCGGCCGGCATCGAGGAGCGCATCCTCAGGCACCGCAACGGGCCCTGCCCGTCCTGCGGCGGGACGGACCGCTTCCAGTACACCGACAAGTTCGGCGAGGGCAACTACCACTGCCGGCAGTGCGGCCCGGGTGGCGGCTTCAAGCTGCTGCAGGCCGTGCGGGGCGTGGACTTCCACGCCGCTCTGTGCGAGGTGGAACGTTGCCTGGGCATGCTGCCGGCGGCGGCCGCCTGCGAAGCCGGTGCCCCGGCGGCACCGGGGGAGCGCATGCGCCGGCTGGTGCAGCGCATCTGGGACGAGGCGCGACCGGTGGTGGCCGGCGACGAAGTCGACCGCTACCTGAGCGGGCGCGGCCTGACATTGCATCGGCATCCGCCGGTGCTGCGGTTCCACCCGTCGCTCGGCTACTTCGAGAAGGGTGCGGACGGCAAGTCGCGGCAGATCGCGGCCTACCCGGCCATGCTGGCGCTGATCCAGGCGCCGGATGGTCAGGCCGTGACGCTGCACCGGACCTACCTTCGCGACGGCCGAAAGCTCGACGCCGCCGACGCGAAGAAGGTGCTCTCCGCGGGCATCCACGGCGCCGCCGTGCGGCTGTTCGATGCCGGCGCGCAGCTCGCGCTGTGCGAAGGCATCGAGACCGCCCTGGCGGTGCACCTGGCCACCGGCAAGCCCGCGTGGGCCGGCATCAGCGCCGGCAACCTGGAGAAGCTCTGGGTGCCGGACACCGTGCGCGAGGTCTGCATCTATGCGGACAACGACGCCGGTGGCGACTTCGCCGGCCAGTGCTTCGCCTACGCGCTCGCGCGGCGGCTGAAGCGGGAGGAGAAGACCACCGGCCCGCGCCAGGTGCGGGTGTTCGTGCCGCGCCATGCAGGCACGGACTGGGCCGATGTGTGGTGCCAGCGTGCCACCGGCCCCGACCAGGGCCGGGGGCAGGCGACCGCATCGTCGTCGGCCGACCGGGCCTCGGGCAACCGGGTGGCCCTCGGTGGCTGAGGCAGAGGTCATGAAGCTTGGGGTGCGGCGAGCCACGGCGGGCCGCACCCGCTTTTTCAGCGGCACTGGACGGGTCGGCGCATGCCCTGCGCCAAGACCTGCCGGTGCCGGCGAAAAGGTCAGGCGCCGTCGGCCATGCGGCCGACGCGCTCCCCTCGTCGATTCCCGACTGGTAGCTGCCAGACCAGGTGACGCCAAACGGCGCCACGAAGGCAGCCCTGGAGATCCCGCGCGACCGATGGCGACACACGTGTCTCCGATGTCGCGCCCCTGCCTCGCCGATGCATCGCCAATCCATCCAGGACACGCTGCATGCGGCGAGTTGTTGTCGTCAACCCACTGCGGGGACCCGTGCCCCGACGTGGGCCGTGCCGTCCCCGCCTTTCACACACCCCAACCCGATTGGAGAAAGTCATGAAGAGCGGACGTACCCTCGTGAGCCTGGCCCAGGAACTGGAGCGCCAGCTGCACTCGAAGAAGGACCTGATCGTGCCGTCGCAGCTGGTGCATCACAGCACCGGCGACGACGGCCAGACGCACATCATCGTCAACGAAGCCGGCAACCCGGTGCGCTACGGCGTCACGCCGCTGGCGCGCCGCCAACTGGCCGACAAGCTGAAGATCCCGCACGCGTACTTCGAGCGCATGCGCGAGGAGCAACCGGTGCTGCTGGACCGCAACGTCAACACCTGGCTGCAGAGCGAGGACGACCGGCGCATGCTGCGCACCCTGGACGGCCAGGTGCGCGCGGTGCTGTCGGACCGCTACCGCCGGCTCGACAACTTCGACCTCGCCGAGAGCGTGCTGCCCATCCTGCAGCAGCTCCCCGAGGTGCGCTTCGAGTCGGTCGAGCTGACCGAGACGCGCATGTACCTGAAGTGCATCACCTCGCGCCTGACCTACGAGATGGCGCCGGGCGACGTGGTGCAGGCCGGCGTGGTGATCTCGAACTCCGAGGTCGGCCAGGGCACGCTGTCGGTGCAGCCGCTGCTGTACCGGCTGGTCTGCCGCAACGGCCTGATCGCGGCCGACCGGTCGCTGCGCAAGACGCATGTGGGCCGTTCGCTCGGCACCGAGGACGAGGGCCTGCAGGTCTACCAGGACGACACTCTGCGTGCCGACGACAAGGCCTTCTTCCTGAAGGTGCGCGACGTGGTGCAGGCGGCGGTGTCGGAAGCGAGCTTCCGGCAGACGGCGCAGAAGCTGCAGAAGACGCTGAAGATCCCCCTCGTCGGCGACCCGGTGAGGACGGTCGAGGTGCTGGCCCAGCGCTACACGCTCAACGACGTCGAGCGCTCGGGCGTGCTGCGGCACCTGATCACCGAGGGAGAGCTCTCGGGCTACGGGCTGGTCAATGCGGTGACGCACTACAGCCAGGAGATCGACGACTACGACCGCGCCACGGAGTTCGAGGCGCTGGGCGGCAAGCTGATCGAGCTTGGCACCGCCGAGTGGAAGGGCCTGGCCGAAGCGATCTGAGCACGGCCTGAGCAGGCAGTCAGGCTCGGCGGCGAGCGGGGGTAACCCCGTTCGCCGACCGTGCCGGCACCGACGTTGCACGACGCCCCGACAAGGTCGTCGTTCACGCCGCATATAGCTTCATGCGGTGGCGCTCACGCATTCGCCGGAATTCACCAGGGCTTGCGAGTGGCAATTCGGTAAGCAGATGCACAGGCCCGCGCCGCCCATTGAAGTCGACCTGCCGCCCACCCTATGCTGGCCGCACAGCGCCGGAACCATTCCCTAAGCCACCGCAACACGACCCGCATCCACCGACCAACCCCTCCACCCTGCCCTGCACGGGCTCGTGGTCCCCACGCGAGGACGCACCATGAACCAGGTCCAGCTCTCCGATGTGCAGATCGCCAACCTGACCCTGCTGCTCACCATCCGCGACGGCATCCTCCACGACCGCACGGCCGCGTGCTGCCGCTTCTCGCTCGACGCCATGCAGGCAGAGCGGCTCGGCACGATGAGCGTCCAGCAGTTGATGGCCATCGTGGCCAACCTGGGTGACGCCACGCTCTTCCCTCCGCGCCGCGACCTGGTCAGCCTGCTCGACACACCGTTGCCGCTGGTTCGACCGCTGGCCGCGGTCCACGCCCCCCGCCATGTGACGGCCAGTTCGGCAGCCTGACGCCCAGTTGCCCGGTCATACGCCATGCAGTCGCGGGTCGATCGCCAACTGCGCGCCCTGGCACTGGCCAAAGCCTGCGCGGCCTGCGGTGCACGCGTGCGCACCATCGGCCATCTGACGGGCCTGCCACCCCGCGAGGCGCTGCGCCTGCTCTTCCCGGACCGCATGGCTGTGCCTCGAGGGCGCTCGCCGGACTCGCCGGAGTGGTACCACGGCGCCAACCTGCTCCACCGCGCCGAGGCCTCGATCGTCGTGGCCCTGTACCGCCGTCTGCGAGACGCCGACTTCCCTGCGGGTGAAGCTCTCGTCGGCGCCTACCGCCACTACGTCGGCATCTGCCAGCCGCCGCACCGCATCAGCTTCGACCGCGCCTTCGATCTGGCCGCGCACACGGACGGTCTGTGGCTCACCGACACGAGGAGCTTCTCGCTCGTCACCTGCCCGACCTGCCACAGCGAGTTCCTGGCGGCCTTCGGCTCCGTGGCGCGGTCGAACGACCACTGCCCGTTCTGCAAGCTGGTGCAGCGGTACGGCACGGACCCGCGGGTGCAGGGGGCGTTTCCGGTGCAGCCGCTGGCTGCGCCGAGTGCGGAGCAGCTGGGGATGCTCATCCTGCTGCAGCGTTCCTTTGGCTCGTCGACGGGGCAGGCTGGAACGTCCTCGGCGAGCGAAAGCCAGCCGTGAGCCAATCGGTTCGCAGCAGGACCTTCCCTGTCGGATGGCGATGCGAGATACAGAGGAAGCAATTCCGATCTGGCGTGGACGGCACAGCGTCCTACTTGCATCAGAAGCGGATGCCGCCGGACTTCGGTGTCGCAAACTGGTCCGGCTCCTTGCCCAGCGGGAAAGCGACAACGTACAGAACGCTTACCGGCATCGGCTTGGCATCGGGGTCGGTTCCCCACTTCACCTGCATCTTGCGTTCGGCATAGCGCAATGACACGCCGAGCGCCTTCAGGCCATCGATGCGGGACTGCAGTTCGTCGTACACCTCGAACTTGGTCGACTCGGTGTAGAGGTCCGCGCAGTCACGGTACTCCCTGAAGTAGTCCACCAATCCGGCGAACGCCTCGTCCGCCTCCCGCTCGAGCTCGCACCCAGGCTCCGACAGATCCATCATGTGAGCTTCGGTGAGCTTGGCCAACTGCTTCCCCGTCGTCAGCGGGAGTGCAGTCAAGGTGACGTGTTCGCGATCGAACTTTGCCTTCTGTGCCTTGAGCTCCTCTTCCGTCGGGATCGCGAAAGGCTTGTTCAGTACATCCAGATCCTCGAACTCGAACGCACCGGCCAGAGCCCTTCGCGTGTCCAGGCTGGCCGCCAGGCCCTGTTCGACCCGCTGGATCGTGCGGACGTTGAGCCCGGAGATTTCAGCCAACTGCTCCTGAGACCACTGGCGCATCTCCCGGAAGAGCCGCACGCACAGGCCGAGTTCGGCCGGGGTCAGCAGGCGAGCGGTCGTCACTCTTTCGGCGGTGTCAATCACAAGGTTCTCCATGGTAGGACATCGATGGCATGCAGTATCGAAAGCACCGACGGCGCTGACCACGACAGCTGCCCGACAGCAGCCCGCCATGGCGGTGTATGAACGCGGACGACGCACGCCCGATGTCGACCGCCAGCGATGTCGGATCAGGCCTGCCGCCGACGCCTGGTGTCGAAAGCCGTGCCCGAGAGTGATCCTTTCAGGTGACGGCGTTCAACCGTGTCCATCAACATGGCCGCGGGTGCACGCCTGCAATCGCCATGCTTTCGTCAGCTTCCCACGGAGCCTTTCCAGCGTCCGACCCGGGCTTCGCCGCCCTGCCCGTCCCTGACGTGCTGGCATCGGCCGACGGCCTCGTCAGCCGCATCCGCCTGTGCTTCGGCCTGTCCCGCGACACCTTCGACGCCGAGGTGCAGCCGCTGCTTCAGCGCTATGCCGGCTACGTCCACCTGCTGCCGGCCACCGCCGACAACTACTTCAGCTCACCTGCTGGCCTGCTGAACCTCGGGCTGGAGGTCGCGTTCTACAGCCTGCAAGGCACCGACGCGCACATCTTCTCCGGACGATCGACGATCTCGGCGCGCCGCCAGCTTGAACCGCGCTGGCGCCTGGCCACCTTCATCGGTGGCCTGTGCTGCGAACTGCACCGGGTGCTCAGCCACCTGATCGTGACCGACGAGGCGGGTGGCGAGTGGCCGCAGTTCCTCGTCCCCCTGGGCGACTGGCTGGCATCGCGCAGTGCTACTCGCTACTTCGTTCGCTGGCGGCCGAACGCCACCGAGTCGCGCGGCCTGGGCGTGTTCGCACTGCCCCTGGTCATCCCGGGAGCCACGCTCCAGTACCTGGCGCAGGACAACAGCATCATCGTCCCGCACCTCCTGTCCAGCATCAGCGGGCAGCCGGTATACCGTGACCACAACGTCCTCGACGCTCTGGTGCGTCGATCGCTCGCGCTGGTGGTCGACCGGAACCTGCAGGCCAACGCCGATCGCTACGGTGTGCCTCAGTTCGGCTCGCACCTTGAGCGGTACCTGGTCGACGCCATGCGTCGCCTGGCATCCGGCAGTCCCAGCTGGTTCCCGAATCGGGAGAAGTCGCGCGCCTGGCTGGGGTCCGATGGGCTGTTCCTGCTGTGGCCGCAGGCGGCCCACGATGTCCAGGCACTCCTCGAAGCCGATCAGCTGGCCGGCATCCCGAAGGCGCCTGAGACGATGCTCGATCTGCTTCTGGAGGCCGGGGTCTTCGTGCAGCAGCCGGACGGTGCCTCGACTTGGTTCGTCCTGCCGCCTGAGTTGAAGACCGCCGCGGAGGCTGTGAAGCTGGCATCGCCGGCGATCCTGCTGAACGGTGTCACGCCGCCGGCCGAGCCATTGACCATCTCGTTGGTCTGCCCACCTGGCGCCATGCGGACCACACAGAAGACGCCAGCGACTGCACCGGCGCCAGCCCCCGTACCGCCGCCCGGCACCCAGTTCTCATTGCTCGACGCCACCGATGTGGCCACTTCACCGGCAGCTCGCACGTCCCCGCCGCCAGCCTCGCAGACCCCGGCACCGCCCTCCGCTGTCGTCGCCGACCTCGCAGTCCAGTCGCCGCCCCCTCCGCCCTCCCCTCCGCCCTCCCCGTCGCAGGCCGCGGCGCCCACCTTAAAGCTGAACGCGCCCATGCGCCTGAACCCGGCCGTGCGCGATGCCCTCGCGGCCATCGTCAGCACCCTCAATGGGCCCGGCAGCGCTGCGGCCGCCGCACCTGTCGCGGCCGGCCTGTTCGTGCCGCTGGCTGAACTGGAACGGCGTGGCGTGCAGCCCGCGCTGGCGGGTCGGGCGCTGGCCGATGTCGGCCTGCTGGTACATGCCGGACGGGATGGCCCGGCCACCGTCACGGCCGACTTCCGCGGCGAGCCGACCATCGGGCTGGTCGTTGCCCCAGCCTGCATCGATGGTTTCGACCCTGCCGCCTTCGAGCCGGCCGCGCACGAGGAGCCCTGACATGCTGATGCGCCGCTACGAGATGCCCTGGCGGCGCGCCTACGAGGTGTACGCCGCCGCCGTCTGGGCATCCGCCCTGCTGTTCTTCGCAGTCACCGGCGGACTGGGCCTCCTCCCGCGACAGCTCGCACTCCCGCTCGCCGCTTTCTGCCTGGCGATGGGCGTCCTGCGGCTGGCGCAGGGCGTTCACACCCTGGTGCTGCGCGCCTCGCTCTCCGGCCGCGGCATCCAGGTGCTGAGCACACGGGCCGTCGCCCGCTGGACGGAGAAGCCTGACGCGGTGTTCCTGGGCTTTGGCTTCGAGTGGAGGCCCGTCCACTCGCAGCGTCTCTACGAACTGGCCAAGGTCGACTACCGCGAGTTCACCGTGTCGCCCCGCCTGCTTCAGGTGCTGGGCTACGACGCACGCCCGCAACCCGATGCAGAGATCGGCCTGCCCTACATCCATGGCGTCGAGCCACGCGAGGTGGCCCTGCACCGGCCGCTGCAGAACTTCGAAGGCGGCACCTTGCTGGTGGGCACCACCCAGTCCGGCAAGGGCGTGGCGCTGGCCAACCTGGTGACGCAGGCCGTGCGTCGCGGCGACGTGGTCATCGTCATCGACCCCAAGAACAGCCGCCGCCTGAAGCGTGTCACCCAGCGCGCCTGCGAGGACTGGCGCGACCCCGACACCTTCCTCGAGTTCCACCCCGCCTTCCCTGAAGCCGGCGTGCGCCTGGACTTCACCTTCAACTGGCAGAAGCCCACCGAGATCGCGTCGCGGATCCAGTCGATCATGCCGCCGGACACGGCCGGCGCCTTCTCCGCCTTCGGCTGGGACGCCGTGAATGTGGTCGTGCAGGGCTTGGTCGAACTGGAGGAGCGGCCGAATCTGGTCAAGCTCACCAAGTACATCGAGGGCGGTATCGAGCCCGTGCTAGAAGCGACGCTGCGCCGCTTCTACGAGCGGCTGCTCGGCGCCAGCTGGCGCGACCAGCCGGAAATGAAGAAGCTGCTGCACGACGCGCACCGCGGCAACATGAAGCGCCCGTCGGAGGCGGCCAGTGCGGACCTGCTGGCCCTGGTCGCCTTCTACGAGCACCACGTCCCGCAGTCGCAGCGCAACAAGGTGCTCGACGCCCAGGTGCGCACCTTCCGCCACAACCGCGAGCACTACCAGAAGATCACCGCCAACCTGCTGCCGGTGCTCTCGATGCTGACCTCGGGCGACCTGGGCCGCAGCCTGTCGCCCGACCCCTTCGACGCCGGTGATGCGAGGCCGATCATGAACTTCGAGAAGATAGAGCGCGCGGGCCATGTGTTGTACATGTGCCTCGATTCCCTGCCCGACCCGTCGGTGGCTACCGCCATCGGCGCACTGGCCCTGGCCGACCTGGCCGCCCGTGCGGGCATGCGCTACAACCTGGGCGGCTACCGGCGCATCTCGCTGTTCGTGGACGAGGTGTCGAACGTCATCAACCAGCCGCTGATCGAGATCCTGAACAAGGGTGCCGAGGGTGGCATCTTCACCACCTGCGCGATGCAGACGCTGGCCGACCTGGCCAAGCGGCTGGGCAGTGAAGACGCGGCGCGCATGGCGCTGGGCAACCTGAACAACCTGATCGCGCTGCGATCCAAGGACCGGCCGACGCAGGACTTCGTGGTCGAGACCTTCGGCAAGACCGCGATCCACTCGGTGCGCGTGGGCCTGAGCAGCGGCGCCGACGCACACCTGGGCGACTTCTCGTCGAGCTACTCGACGCAGCTCACCGAGAGCTTCGAGGAGATGGTGCCGGCCGACGTGCTGGGAAAGCTGCCGAACCTGCAGTACTTCGCCTCGGTGTCGGGCGGGCGGATCATCAAGGGTCGGTTTCCGATCCTTGACCCGGATGCGGATGAGCCCAAAGCAACAGGTTCGGCGCCACCGAAGGCGATCCGGACTCCAGGTGCGATGACGGGGCAGCCGTCGTGATCCGTATCGTCAGCATCGCCGCCCTGCTGAGCCTGCTGGTGCTGGTGCTCTACCTGCCATCGGCGCATCCGCCAGAGCGGTTCCTGGCGCAGATTCGAAGCGAGCACCAGGCTATGGAAGAGCTTTGGGGCGAGGCGCCGGCGCTACGGATCCTCGACCGAGCACTGGGCCTTCAGGGTGCGGCACGGGAGGCCACGCCTGTGCCCCCAATCGCCAGCGCATCGGCGGCCAGCGGCGTGGACGGTGCCGTGGCGCGGGAGATGGCTTCCGTCAACCGGCGGCTGTTCGGAAACAGCTACTTCCGCGCGATCGACGCGCTCGTGCTGCTGGCCGCCTTCAGGCTGTCGGCGATGCTGGAGTGGCTGCCTTGGATGGCGGCGTTCCTTGTTGCAGCAACGGCGGACGGTGCCATCAGCCGAGTGATCAAGTCGAAGGAGTTTCTGCACCACGATCCCGAGGTCTTTGCCCTTGCGGTCTCCGCAGCGATCGTTCTGGCCTGCACCGCCGCCGTCACCTTCGTCTTGCCGACTACGGTGCCTCCATTGACGCTGCCAACGGTGATCGTGGCAATCGCTCTCCTTGGCGCCGCTGCGCTCTCAAGCTTTCACAGGCGAGCGTAGAGCGGCGCTCCGTTGGCTGCCGGGCACCAGAAATGCGCAGGACCGGCCTTCGCAGGTCACGCCCGAGCATGCGGCGAGGGCCCGCCAGCAGTGGAGCGGCATCCATCCCAGCACGGGAACATTGTTCCCATTTTGGGAACTGTGCTAGACTTGCTCGCATGATCCTGTTGGGCCGAGAGCTCCTCCTCACGCACACGCAGCAGTACCCGGCGGCCCGGACAGCTGTTTCGATGTGGCTCGCAATCACCAACCGATCGACTTGGCAGTCAAAGGCCGATGTCATCGAGTGTTTTCCTGCCACGACTTTCGTGACGCCGACTCTGGCCTCGTTTTACCTAGTAGGGGTCGATTCAGTATTGACTGCCCAGATCGCCTTCAACTCCGGACTCTTGATCGTACTTGCCGCATCGCAGGGTCGTAAGTCCGTCCCAATCTCCGCCCAAGAAAAATAGCATGAAGCTCCGCGTCATTAGAGACGACTTGCAGTATGCCGCTCTACTTGAGCAGGCCAAGGAGCTTGCGATCTCGGACCCTTCGCCCGACAGCGAAGAAGCCGAACGCCTCGCCATTATTTCCGTGCTTCTTGAGAAGTATGAGGAGGAACGCTTCAAGCTCGAAACACCCGACCCGATTGATGCAATTCTGTACAGGTTGGCCGAGCTTGGCTTGAAGCAAAAGGACTTTGCAACGATAGTAGGAAGTCGGAGTCGAGCATCAGAGATCCTCGCGAGAAAGCGCGGTCTGACTATTGAGATGATTCGTGCCATCCATGAACATCTGAAGATTCCTGCCGAGTTGCTGATCGCCCATCCTCGCGATCGGGATGTTGATCCTGAAGATTTGGATTGGAGCAAGTTTCCCGTCCGCGAGATGAAGAAGCGTGGCTGGCTGGACTCCGATCTTGCACAGGGCAAGACTGGGGAAGATTTGATCCGTTCGTTCTTTGCTCGAACCTCAGCGCATCACGCACCGGTTCTCTTACGCAAGACGCTGACCGGCGTTCAGAACGAAGAGAGCCGCTACGCGATTTATGCCTGGGTGGCAAGGGTGCTGGTACGCGCTCGGGACCTACGCAAGGTTGACGTACGGTATGTTCAAGGCTCTATCACCGATGAATTCTTGCGGCAAATCGCCAAGCTCAGCCGCTCGCCCGATGGGCCATTGTTGGCTCGCGAGTTTCTCGCGATGAAAGGCGTTACGCTGGTTGTTGAACCGCACTTGCCCAAAACGAGACTTGACGGTGCCGCGATACTGGACGATGGTGCGCCCGTGATTGGCCTCACGCTTCGGTACGATCGCGTAGATTACTTTTGGTTCACGCTTATGCATGAACTCATTCATGTCCAACGCCATCTAGGTAGGCAACACGCCACCTTTGTCGATCAGGACGAAATGTCCAACGACGAGGAGAAAGAACTGGAGGCCAACATCTATGCTGCAGAAGCCTTCATTCCGCGACAGATCTGGAAGAGCAGTGATGCCTACCGAACTCGGAAGCACGAAGCTGTCATTCAGTTAGCTGATACGTTGATGATTCATCCAGCCATTGTTGCCGGCCGCATTCAGCGCGAAACCTCCAACTACAGGATCCTGAAGGAACTGTCCGGAGTCAGCGGCATCGGCAAGCTTTTCCAGGTATCCACCCAGGGAGATGAAGAATGAAGCGCGTGATCTATTCGCCGATCCTCAAGAGCAAACGAGGTGAGGCAAAGTCGCTCCAACATCTTGCGGCACCTGTCAAGGCGAGGATCATCCCGTTCTTCGACATCCTGGCTCTGAAGCCAGGAACCCAGAACGGCAGCGAGGTTGAGGCTCACCTGATCAAGCAGGCACTCACGGTTGCGTCAGGCTGGAAGCAGCAGGGGATCTGCTACGTGGACCTCTTTGACATCAATCCGCTGGCCCGTGGGCTTGAGGGAAAGCATCCCGTGACGATCGTGCACAACCGACTTGCTGCCGAGCAGGTTCGTGCCATTCCGGTGATCGGCCTCGAACGCGATGTCCAGTACAAGCTGTCCATACGTGCCGTGGTCGCCAACGGCGCAGAAGCCCTTGCGATTCGACTCGAAGCAGAAGATATCCAGCTCACGAGCGTACTTGCTGCGAGAGTGAAGCAGCTTGTAGGCGAGCTGAGCGCCGCGGCAATCCCGATCCACATCTTCTGCGACTTCCGATCTGTTGCTGGTCAAAGCCCGGATGTTGTTCGAGCGCAATTCCTGAAGGCCTACCTCGAACTCTCGAAGGTCGGCGCCGCTCGAGTGGTTTTCGCCGCCTCGGCCATGGTCCCCAACATGGGGAACTACAAGAAGGACAGCTTCAACCGCGTCCCCCGGACCGACTACTTGGTCTGGCAGGCGATTGCCAAGGTCGCGCCTAGCGTCGACTACTCTGACTATGGCGTCGTCCACCCTGACTACATCGATCTGGACCCTCGCGTCATCAAACCATCCGCGAAAATTCGGTACTCGACTGATCGCGAGTGGCTCATCGTGAAGGGTTCTCGCTGGGCCGACAACACGTCTCAGCACCACCGCCTGTCTCAGGTTCTCCAAGGTAAGTCAGAGTTTCGCGGTGCCGACTGCTGGGGTGGGGAGTACATCACTACGGCCGCGGCCGGTCGCAAGACTTACGGTGCCTTGGAGACCTGGGTGACGATCGACCAAAACACCCACATCACGCATACCGTCAACCATCTGAGCAAGGTCATCGAGCCACAGCTGGCAGTGGTCGGCTAGGTAAGCCACGACGGGAGTTGGCTACACGTCGGCACATAGGTCGCACTCAGCTCGGCGTCGAAACCCCCCTCGCAAACGCGCCATTCCGCGGCGCCGCGGCGGCAGCCGGCTCCTACCCTTTCGGTCACGCGCTCGACAGAGCACGGCCTTCAGATCCTGAAGCCACCGAACGAGGACCGCGCCATGTACTCTGCATTGCCCGCTGCCCGCTGCGACGCCGCCCCCCAGGCTGGCCAGACCGGCTCCGGCGCCCACGACGGCGAACACCCGGAGACCATCGAGACCCGGCTCTGGCTCGAGGAGCACGACTGGCTGTTCACGGTGCTGCGCAGCGAGGGCAACGTCTCTCCGACCTTCCGCTTCCCGGACCTCATCAGCGCCTGCGTGTCGCTGGTCTTCCTGCACGATGACGCGCCAGCGCGGATCTTCGATTTCCTGGGCACGCAGTTGGTGCTGCGCCCGCCGCTGACGCCCAGGCGTCGCGAGTCGATGTGGCGCCCGCAGTACGAGCTGCTGCTGGCCGTGCAGCGCTCGCCGGCCAACCGCCACCCCAACCCCAAGTTCCAGCTCGACCAGCTGACCACGGCCTGCGTGGCCCTGTGCTGCCAGCACGAGGGCGCCGACACGCTGGTGCTGCGCCAGGCCCGGCTGAACATGGCCGACCGAGCCGCGCGCGGGCGCCCGTCCCGCACCGGATGAGGCGAGAGGTGACGACGCGGTGGTGCTGGGGTTTCGTCCCAGACGCGCCGCAGGTCACCTCCCCGTAAACCCGTTCAATACCCGCTCCACACCCGCTTCCTACCCTGACCGCTTCGCCGGTCCTCACCCGTCGCTCGACGCCCAGCAGTCGACCAGGCCTGGCCGACTGGAACGGCGTCGCCCTGTCCACCAAGACGTCACGGGTCGATCCATGCAGGTGCCGCTGTTGTTCCCCGCGCGACGGTCGCCGATCCGGCCGATGCCAGGACCCTGGCTGCTGGCAGCGCTCGCCACCGGCTGGACGCCGTTGCAGGCCCAGGCCTGCTGGGATCAGGCGGCGCAGCGCTACGGGCTGTCGCCCCACCTGCTGGTCGCGGTGGCCCGTGTGGAGTCCAACCTCGACCCACGTGCCGTCAACCGATCGCATCTGCAGCGCACGGGCTCCTACGACATCGGGCTCATGCAGATCAACAGCTCGCACCTTCCGACGCTGGCGCGGCATGGCATCAGCGAGGCGCAGCTCTACGACCCGTGCACGAACATCCACGTCGGCGCGTGGCTGCTGGCCGACGCTTTCGCGCGGCACGGTGCCTCGTGGAACGCCGTCGGCGCCTACAACGCCGCCTGCAGCCAGCTCAAGGGCGAGGCCTGCACGGCGGCGCGTGCCAGCTACGCCTGGAAGGTCTACCGCCGGCTGCCTTCCGCCAGCGGCGCGGCTGCACGTCCCGTTGCGGCGACTTCGCAGCGGTCTGTGCAGGCGGCGCAACCGGCGCCCATCCTCCTGGCTGCGAGGGTGGCGCCATGACGCGACGTGCGCTTCGGCTCTTGGCCGTGCCTGTGCTCGCGGTGACGGCCGTTGGCGCCGCGTCGTCGTGCAGCGCCCCCCGAACTGGCGCCCCCCCTTCGCGGCCAGAGGCCGCTCGACCGCCCTCCACTTCGGCGCGCGCCGCAGCTGGACTGTCGATCGCCCAGTTGGACCACGGCCGCCAGGCTCGGTTCGCCGCGTGCGCACCGCCCGCCTGCCCCGTCGTCACGCCGAAGACGCTGGCCGTCGATCCGCCGCGTGCAGCAGCGGGTGAAGCGCGAGCCGATTCCACCCCGGGCTCGGATGCGGTCATTGCACAGTCGCTGAGCCCCGGTGAGACCTTGGTGATCGCCG
Source organism: Ideonella alba (assembly GCF_018069845.1). Taxonomy (NCBI): domain Bacteria; kingdom Pseudomonadati; phylum Pseudomonadota; class Betaproteobacteria; order Burkholderiales; family Sphaerotilaceae; genus Ideonella; species Ideonella alba. The sequence goes on along the minus strand of NZ_JAGQDD010000016.1, from coordinate 60,284 downwards.
GTCAGCAGGCACCGCTGCCCCCTGCGCATCGAACCGCGATCGGGCCCAAGGACGCGGGCGAACCGCTGGTGTCTGAGATCGTCGTGAGCTTTTCGTTCGGGAGCGCGGTGCTCACGGCCGCCGCCCGCGCCTCGATCGACGCCGCGGCAAAGGGCGACGGTATCGGGCGCATCGACATCCGGGGCCGCACCGACAACGTCGGATCTGCGGCTGCCAACGACCTGTTGGCCCGCCAGCGCGCTGCTGCGGTCGCGCAGTACCTGCGGGCGCGTCACCCGCACCTGGCTGGCGCGGAGGTGAAGGTCGATGGACGCGGCGTCTGCTGCTACGCCACGGAGAACGACACCCCGGAAGGCCGTGCGCGCAACCGGCGGGTCGAGATCGCCTTCTGGCGTGTTTCCTCCGACCTGTAGTGCGCCTGCAGTCGCCTGACCCTCATCCGCACACCCGGCCCTATCTGCACTGGCCTGAACTCTGCCACCGACCCGCTGACCACCCGCACCCGACCCGACCGCCACCGCCATCCACCTTCGTCTCCCAGCCCTGAACCCTCGGAGGACTCCCATGAACACCGCTCTCGCCACTGTGCATCCCGCCCGTGCCACGGGCTCCCTGACAACCGACGGCGCCGACGACCCCGCTACGGCCCACTTCGCCGGCAACCGCCGCTCGAAGCGCCTGCTGTCGCCGGCCTCGCTCCTCGTGCTGATGGCGCTCGGACTGTGCGTCGCCTTTCCCGGCTACGCCCTCGACCTGGTCGCCTTCACCGGCATCACCGGCCCGCTCACCTCGGCGCTGACGCAGATCGCGAGCCTGGGGCCCGGCATCAAGGCCCTGGTCGGTTTCGTCGGCTTCGTGGTCGCTCTCATCTCGCTGGCCGCGCTGCGCAACTTCGGCCCGGTGCTGTTCTATGTCGGGCTGGCCATCTTCGCCGCGGTCGGCCTCGTGATCGCGGGCGCGATCATGGGTGCGGTGATCTGACGCAAGCGCAGCCGACGAGCAGGAGGCCCGCATGCACGCCGACACCTACATCCCGCGCCGCCTGGACGACCAGTGGAAGATCGGGTTCTGGGACGTCGACGTCGCCGCGCCCCTGCTCTTCGGGCTGTTCATGGGCTATATGTCCGGCTCGAAATTCTCCTTCGCGCTGTGCCTGGCTGCCGGCTTCCTCACCTCGCGCGCCATCGCCCGCATCAAGGCCGACAAGCACCCGGCCTTCGCGGTGCACTGGCTGTACTGGCACCTGCCCACCAGCCCGCTGACGGCGATGCGCGCCACGCCGCCGTCGCACATCCGGCGCATGGTCGGTTGACCCCAAGGCCAAGAGATGAAGCCCCAAGCCCACTTCGTTCGCGGCCCCCGAGGGGCTGCTCAGTCCCTTCGGACGGCCGGGCGGGACTGACATGGACTTCGAACGCCTGAACGGGGACATCAAGGAGATGCGCCGCCGCAACCGCGGTCTGGCGCTCACCGTGGGCCTGCTGGCAGGCGCACATGTGCTGGCCCTGGTGGTGATCCTCAACCTGCTGGGCACGGTGCGCACCGTCGTCGTGCCGCCGTCCATTAACAAGTCCTTCTGGGTCTCGCGCGACAAGGCCAGCGGCGAGTACCTCGAGCAGATGGGCGCCTTCATCGCCTGGCTCGTGCTGGACGTGACGCCGGCCTCCATCGACTGGAAGAAGGACATCCTGCTCGGCTATGTCGAGCCCGACCAGCACGGCGAGCTCAAGACCCGCCAGGAGCTGGAGGCGGCGCGGCTGAAGCGCATCAATGCCAGCACCTTCTTCATGCCGCAGCAGCTGGTGCCCAGCGAGGACACACAGACCGTCGTCGTCCGCGGCCGGCTGCGCACGCTGGTCAACGGCCTGGAAACGGCCAACGACGCCAAGGCCTACGAGGTGGGCTTCGCGTACAGCGGCGGCCGGATGCACCTGAAGACCTTCAAGGAGGTGACCCATGCCGCGCCGTGACTCCCGGCCGCAGCGCCGTCGCCACGCTGCCCCGGCAGCGGTGGTGTTCACGGCGTGCGGTTGCCTGACTCCCCGCTGGTTCCGCTCGGTCGCCGCATGGGCGGCCGTGACAAGCCTGCTCGCAGCCGCAGCGCCGGCCAACGCGCTGCAGGTGCTGGACGCCCGCGACGGCGTGGCCGTCGAGGCCGTGCTGTCGATCAAGGAGCCCACGCGCATCCGCATCGACGGCGCGCCGATCACGGACGTGTTCGGCAAGATCCACTCCAGCAACTGCAGCCCCGCCGCGCCGTCTTCCAGCGGTAGCAACGGGGCGCCACCCGCTGCTGCGTTGCCAGCCGTGAATCCAGCGGGCGAGATCGTCCTGGAGTGCGACCGCGACAAGGGCGAGATCTACATCCGCCCGGTCGGCGACTCGCCCAAGCCGGTCAACCTGTTCATCTCGTCGGCGCACGCCACCTACACGCTGGTGCTGCGCAAGGCAGACACCCCGGCCGACACCATCGTCATCCGCGACCCCGGCCAACGGGCCCTGCAGGCGATGCAGTCCCCGACCGGCACCGCGGGCTCGCAGACACAGCTGGGCACCGCCCCCAACCACATCCGGGGGATGAAGACGCTGCTCCTGGCGATGGCGTCCGACCGCGTACCGCCCGACATCCGTGTGGACGAGCTCAACCAGCCGATCCAGCTGTGGGCGGAAGCCAGGTTCTCGCTGATGCGCCGCTTCGAGGGCCGGGGTCTGGTGGGTGAGAAGTACCTGCTGCAGAACGTGAGCCAGGCCGTGATGGTGCTGGCGGAGCAGGAGTTCGACCGACCCGACAGCCCCACGGGTGGACAGGTGCTCGCCGTGGCTGTCGAGCACCACAACCTGCGTCCGGGCGAGACCACCAACGTCTTCGTCATCCGCCGCGGAGGCCAGTGATGGTGTCGCCCCTGCCCCCCTCCGCAGCCGCCCTTCGCCAGTCGGCCACCCGCCTCGGCGCGCAACTGGCCGAGCGGATGACGCCGCGCCAGCGCCAGTTCGCGCTGCTGGGCGTGATCGTGGCCGCCGGCGTGGGCCTGCTGTGGCTGATCTTCGCGTCCACGGACACCGGCTCGTCATCCGGTGGGCGCAAGCCCGCCGCCGGCGCGCCGGGGCCGGTGACCAACATCGGCGTCATGCCGCCCGGCCAGCAGGTCAACCCGGTGGACCAGTGGGTCGGCACCGCAGGCAGCAAGCTTGCTCAATACGAGAGCGAGCGCGAGGAGCAGACCCGGCTCAACCGCGACCGCCAGGCCTTCGAGGCCCGCACGATGCAGCGATTCGCGGAACTGGAACAGCGCCTGACCTCGGCGACGCAGGCGGCCCAGGGCGCCGCCGCTCCGGCGCCCGCTGCAGCCCCGGTTCCGCCCGTGCCTGCACCACTCCCACCCGCCGTGCCGTCGGTCTCGGCCGGCACGACGCCGACCGGGCTGCCGCCGGCGGCCAGCCTGCCGCTCCCTTCGACCTACGGCCCGGGCACGGCCGGCCGACAGCTGCCGGCGGGCATGCCGGGGCTGCCGACGGCCGACCCCGTACCGGCGGCACCGGTGGCACCTGCGATCAGCCGCGTCACGCTGGTCGATCGCAGCATGCAAGGCGTCGCCGGCACGAGCGGCAGCGCTTCGGAGCGTACCGGCACACCGGCGGCCGAGCCTCGGACGGTGTCGACCTGGCTGCCCGTGAGCTTCACGCGCGGCACGCTGCTTGGCGGACTGGACGCACCCACCGGCGGGCAGGCGCAATCCAACCCCCACCCGGTGCTGATCCGCCTGTCGGACAACGCGGTGCTGCCCAACCGCTTCCGTGGCGAGTACCGCGAGTGCTTCGTCATCGCGGCTGGCTACGGCGACATCAGCTCCGAGCGGGCCTACCTCCGCACCGAGAACCTCTCGTGTGTCCGCGCCGACGGCGCGACCCTGGAAGTGAAGATCCAGGGCAGCGTCTACGGCGAGGACGGCAAGGTCGGCATGCGCGGGCGACTGGTCACCAAGCAGGGCCAGATGCTGGCCAACGCCCTGCTGGCCGGCGTGGTCAGCGGCATCGGCCAGGGCCTGGCCACCTCGTCCACCAACGTCAGCACGTCGCCGCTCGGCACGATCACCAGCGCCTCGGGTGCCGAAGCCTACCGGGCCGGGCTCGGCACTGGCGTCGGCCGCGCCCTCGACCGGCTCGCCCAGTACTACATCAAGCTGGCCGAGAACACCTTCCCTGTGATCGAGGTCGACGCCGGCCGCGAGATCGATGTCGTCATCACCAAGGGCGTCCGCATCGACGTGCCGATGAGCGCCGCTGCCGCCGCGCCCCTTGCAGTCCGACCGAGCAACCCGGAGGTCCCCGACGATGCCAACGACTGACAAGCCCTCGCCAGGGTTCGCCTTTACCTCCCCCGCCCCCCGTGCTCCCGGCTGGCATCTCCGGCCCGCGGCCTGGTTCATGGCCGGTCTGGCGGCCCTTGCCGCAGGCCACGCCGGCGCCGCCGCCGCCGATGAGGCGCGGCTGCTGGCTGCGCTGCGCAAGGCGCACCCCGGCACCCAGTTCACGCAGGTGCAGCGCTCGCCCGTGGCCGGCCTGTACGAGGTCTGGATGAACAGCAACGTGGCCTACGTGTCGCCGCGGAATCCGCGCTACTTCATCTTCGGCCGGGTCTTCGACACCCAGACGATGCAGGACCTCACCGGCCCCAGACTGGCACGCGCGGCCGCCAGCGCAGCGCAGGCCGGGCAGGCGCCCGGCGCGGGCGTTCCCTCGGCGCAGGCCGACAGGATGCCGGCACCTGAGCCGCCCATCGCCTTCGACCAGCTGCCGCTGGCGGACGCGATCAAGACCGTGCGCGGCAGCGGCGGCAACGAGCACCGTCGCATCGCCGTCTTCAGCGACCCGGGTTGCTCGTTCTGCCGCCGGCTCGAGCCCGAGCTCGCCGGCCTGGACGACGTGACGATCTACACCTTCCTCGTGCCCTTCCAGGGCCGCGCGCGCCCGGTCTCGATCTGGTGCGCAGCGGACCGCGAGAAGGCCTGGCACCAGTTCATGCTGCAGGGCGACACCTCGCTGCTCAGGCCAGCGGGCGACCCGGCAGCTTCGCGGGCTCCGGAGTGCGACAACCCGCTCGACCGCAACCTCGCGCTGGCGCAACGCCTCGCCGTCCAGGGCACGCCCACCCTGGTCTGGGCGGATGGCACTCGAACCGACGGCTACGTCGACCGGACCGTGCTGCTCGCTCGCCTCCAGCAGGTGTCGCAGGTGGCGGGGGGCAAGCCATGAAGCAGTCCGCCGTCGAGTTCCCCGCGGCTCCGACATCGCGTGCTGCCCCAGCCACCGGACTGGCCGCGGCGTCGGTCCTGCTGGCCTGGATGCTGGGCGGCTGCATGAGCATGAGCGGTCTCAGCGGCAGCTCCAGCTATGCCTGCAAGGCCCCGGACGGCGTGACCTGCGACTCCGTCTCCGGCACCTACGCCAATGCCGTGCAGAACAACCTGCCGAGTCAGCGGCGAACGGCCGGTGCCAGCCCAGGCACGCCGCAAGCTCCGCGCGCGACGGAGGGCATCGCAGCCGCAGCCGCAGCGGGCGCTGCAGGCGCGGCAGCCTCCCGCATCGCCGTCTCGTCATCGGCGCCGCCCGCGCCCACGGCCATGCCGCTCCGGTCCTCGGCCCGCATCCTGCGGCTGTGGTTCAAGCCCTGGGAAGACGCCGATCGCGACCTCCACGACCAGGGCTACGTCTACGTCCGCGTCGACGATGGCCAGTGGCTCGTCGAGCACGCGCAGCGGCAGATCCGCGATGCCTACGCGCCGCTGCGGCCTCCGCCGCCCGCAACCGCACGTTCTGCCGGCGGCGCCACCGAATCGCGCGACCCCAGGACATCGAACCAGTCCGGTCGGACAGATCAACCGAGTGGTTCGCTGTCCCTACCCGCCCTGACACCTCCGGCGGGCCGGCCGCAGATGCCCGCCGATCCGCGTGGCAACGAACCAAACGACTGACCTGACACCGCATCCGGCCATCCCTGCGAGGCACGCTCCATGCTCACTCCGTTCGCCCCGACCGCTTCGACCCGATCCGCCGCCTCTCCCGGCGGCAGCCGCCCCCGCCACGGGAGCCTGGGCTGGCTGGGCCTGGGCTCGCCTCCGGACACGCCGGCCGAGCAGTTCGCGTCCTGGCTGCCGTACTCGGCCTACCTCGCCGACGAGAAGCTCTTCGTCAACCGCGACAGCCTGGGCTTCATGCTCGAGCTGATGCCGCAGTCGGGTGCCGACGACCGCATGGCCGAGGTGCTGATCTCGCTGTACTCGACCTGCCCGCCAGCCACCGGGATCCAGTTCCACCTGTTTGCCTCGCCGCACATCCGCGAGCAGCTGCGCCGCTATGCCAACCTGCGCGTCGAGGATGCCGACCAGGCCGACAAGGCCAAGCACTGGGGTCGCCCGGCGCGCAACGACAACCTGTTCCACCGCCTTGCTCGGCAGCGTGTGGGGCACCTGCTGCACGGTGCGCAGCAGTCGCTGACCACCGGCTTCCACTACACGATCCGCGACTTTCGGCTGATGATGAGCGTGTCGGTGCCCGGCGGCGTGGAGCAGGCCGGCGACCTGACCCGGCGCGACGAGCTGGTCGCGCTGCGCGAGTCCATGGCGTCCACGCTGCGCTCGGCGTCGCTGCCCAGCCGTGTCTGCGACGCCGCGGACCTGATCAACTGGTGTGCGCTGTTCACCAACCCGGACCGGGTCTCCCAGACCGACGCCCCCAACCTCCACTACGACGACGGCCGCGAGATCCGCGACCAGATCGTCGACTTCGACACCATCCAGGACCCGCATCCTGCCGGCCTGACCCTCTGGAAGGAGGGCCACGAGGGATCGTTGGAAGCACGCTTCTACTCGATCAAGTCCTTCCCCGAGCGCTTTGCACTGTGGCAGATGGGCTCACTGATCGGCGACCTGATGCAGCCGGCGCTGCAGTACAGCGCGCCCTTCCTGTTGACCATGGGCGTGCACGTGCTCGACCCCAACGTCATGAAGTCCGTGGTCACGGCTAACCACGTGCGCGCGACCCAGAACGCGCGCAGCAAGATGGCCGAGGTGATGCCCGATGTGGGCAAGAAGCTGCAGGACTGGACGGCGGCGGCCAACGCCATCGACGTGGGCAGCAGCCTGGTGAGCCTGTACCACCAGCTGGCGATCTTCTCGCCGCCCGAGAAGGCCGTGTCCGCCCAGGAGACCGCCAACGCGATCTGGCGCGGCCGGGGCTTCCAGCTCAACGCCGATGTCTACATGCACCGGCAAGCGCTGCTGGCCAGCCTGCCGATGACGCTGTCGGAGGCCTTCCACAAGGACCTGGCCAAGATGCGCCGCGTCTCGCGCAAGACGATGGCCAATGCCATCCACCTGGCACCGCTGATCGCAGAGTGGCGCGGCACGCGCACGCCGGCCCTGGTCTTCGGGGGCCGGCGCGGCCAGCTGATGACGCTGGACATCTTCGACAACGATCTGGGCAACTACAACTTCGCGATCATCGGTGCGCCCGGGTCCGGCAAGTCGGTGCTGATGAACGAGATGGCATGGTCCTACCGGGCCATCGACGCCAAGGTGTGGATGCTCGACCTCGGCCGGTCGTTCGAGAAGCTGTGCCGCAAGGCCAAGGGCACGTACATCGAGTTCCGGCTCGACGTCGACATCTGCCTCAACCCCTTCACGCACATCGTCGACATCAACGAGGACATCGACATGCTGGTGCCGGCCATCTCCAAGATGGCCTCGATGTCCCGGCCGCTGGACGAGGTCCAGTACAAGGCCATCTCGGCGATGGTCCTCAAGCTGTTCCGCGAGCACGGTAACGCGCTCACGGTGACCGCGCTGCGCGACGCCTTCAAGGCCGGCACCATCGAGGAGCTGGGCGTGCGCGAGGACCCGCGTATCCGCGACTTGGCCGTGATGCTGAACCCCTACTCGCGCGGCGGCCAGTACGAGCGCTTCTTCGAGGGGCGCAACAACATCGACTTCGGCAACGACTTCGTCGTCATCGAGAACGAGGAGCTCAAGCGCAGGCCCGATCTGCATGCGGTCGTCAACATCCTGCTGCTGCACCAGATCACCGGCGAGATGTACCTGACGCGCAACCGGCGCAAGGTGCTCTTCATCGACGAGCTGAAGCAGCAGCTGGGCGACATCGGCGCCGACGACCCCGTGAAGGCGGCCGTGGTCGAGGAAGCCGCGCGTCGCGCCCGCAAGTACGGCGGATCGCTCGGCACGGCCACGCAGAGTGCCGACGACTACTACGGCTCGGCCCAGATGGAGGCGGCCTTCAACTGTTCGGACTGGGTGTTCCTGCTGCGGCAGAAGCCCGAGTCGATCGAGATGCTCGACCGCAAGGGGCGGCTGTCGATGGACGAGCCCAAGAAGCGGCTGCTCAACTCGCTGCGCACGGAGCCGGGCGTGTTCTCGGAGGTCTACATCTCCTCGCCGGTGGGCGAAGGCGTGGCGCGGAACATCCTCGACCCGGCGACCCACCTGCTGTTCTCCAACAAGCTGGAGGACAACGCCCCGATCGACGAGCTGCGGGCGCAGGGCCTGAGCATCGACGACGCGATCACCGAGCTGCTGCGGCGGCGCGGGCACGCGGTGTGACCCTGGCGAGGCCCCCATGGACGTCGACGCCAGCGCCAATCCTCACCAGCCCGTTGCCGGGCCTGTGGGCATGACGCCCATCCTTCTCCACGCGACATTCGCGCTGCTGATCGTGCTGGGCACGCTGGCCGCCTACGACCGCGTGGTGGTGCGCCCGGCCCAGCGCGTCGGCGTCGTCGATGTCGGCGAGGTGTACCGGCAGAAGGAGGCCGAGTTCACCCAGCTCCTGACCCGCGCCACCACCGACGCCGACCGCGAGAAGGCGTTTGCGCTGGCCCGGAGCTTCTCGCAGCGGCTGCCGGCCGCTCTCGAGGAACTGCCGCGCGACTGCGCCTGCCTGGTGGTGCTGAAGAGCGCCGTGGCCGGCCGGACACCGCGGACCGTCGATCTGACGGCACTGCTGCAGCAGAAGCTGGGCCATCCCCAGACACCTCACAGGAACGACCCCGAGGAGGCCCGATGAAGCGCAGCCTTCGCACCCAGGCCATCGACTTTGCGATGCACATGCGGCGACGCTGGTATCTCTACCTGCCCGTCTTCGCGATCTGGGCCTTCGCCTACACGCGGCTCTTCATCGACCCGACGCCGCGCGTGCCGGTCCTCTTCAACTGGACGGGCAGCCTGCCGTACCGGGTGGCCTGGCTGCAGCACGGCGAGCATCCGCTGCAGCGCGGCGAATTCGTCATCTTCTCGTTTGCGGGCGAGGCGCGAGCCGCCTACCCCGGACTGGACGGTCAGCCGTTCTTCAAGGTCGTGCGCGGCCTGCCGGGCGACGTGGTGACGGTGTCCGGCCGCACGGTGTCGGTCAACGGTGTCGTCGTCGGCACGGCCAAGGCCCAGGCCTTCGACCGGCGCCCGCTGGAGCCGATCGCGCCGACGGTGATCCCGCCGGGCCACTACTACGTGCAGGGCACGGGCCCGGATTCGTTCGACTCGCGCTACCGCAGCAGCGGGCTCGTGCGGGCCGAGCAGGTGCTGGGCACCGTGGTGCCACTGTTCTAAGGGACTGCCGTGTATACGCACCTGATGCTGCGTTGGCCGGTGCCCCGTCACGTGGCCCGATCGACCTCCCGGGCATATTTGGCGTCCCTCGTCGCCCTGACCGCGCTCGCCACAGCCTTGCCGGCGCTGGCGCAGACACCGTCCGAGCCGGCTGTCACGGGCGACGTGCCGATGGCCGACTACCTAGCTCTGCTCCAGCAGATCTCCCCTGCGGCGCACCAAGGGGCGCAGGCCTATCTCCAGGCGCACGAGCGCCGGTGCCGCCGGAGTCTTTCGAGCCGCGAGTTGCGACAGGCAATGGCGGAAGGAGACGGCGATCCGCTGCTGATGGCGATGATCCGGGCCAGCCACCTCCAGGACGGACCAGGTCTGACGCGGCTTGGCGAGCAGGTCTCTTGCACCCGAAAGGCGGCAAGATGAAGTTCGAAATGCCACTGCCTCGGGCAGGTTGCACCAGCCCGGCGGCACGCGTCATTCGGTCGCTGCTGGTGGCCGTCGCCTCGATCCTGAGCACGGCCGCCCACGCCGTGGACCTGGGGACCATCGGCCCGACCTATGGCATTGCCGAGCCCCACCTGCTGGAGTTCATACAGCAGCGCCTGCGCGACAAGGAACGCACGGGCGAACTGCAGCGTCTGATCGAAGAGGCCCGCAACCGCAGTGTGGCCGCCGTACGCCAGCCCGCTCCGGTCGAGGGCATACGAAGCACCGAGACGGCACGGTCCTGGACCATCGATCCGACCTTCACGCTCGACCGCAACATCGTCGATGCGCAGGGCCGGCTGCTGTTCCCGGCCGGGACGCGCAAGAACCCGCTGGAGGTGGTGTCGCTGTCCAAGCGGCTGCTGTTCTTCGATGCCCGTGACGGACGGCAGGTCGCTCGGGCCCGCGAGCTGATCGCGCGCTACGACGGCAAGGTCAAGCCCATCCTGACAGGTGGCTCGTATCTGGACCTGATGAAGGCCTGGCGTGTGCCGGTGTACTACGACCAGCAGGGGACGCTGACCCGCCGCTTCGGCATCAGGCAGGTGCCCGCCCTGGTCTCGCAGGAAGGCATGCGCCTGCGCGTCGACGAGGTGCTCGTGCAATGACCACCCTGCCCGCCCTGATCCGCTGGCTTGCCGCACTGAGGATGCCCGCGCTTCGCCGATGGGCCGACCACGTGCTTGCCCGCGCGGTGCTGCTCGCCGCCCTGCCCTGGGTGGCGCCTGCGCAGGCCGCCGACAGCCTGACCTGCACCGGCCGCTTCCCCAACCCGATCACCGAGATCTGCTGGAGCTGCATCCTGCCGATCAGCATCGGCAGCGCCACCATCGCCAATTTCGATGGGCAGGAGGACATCCCCAACCCGTCCAACCCGGTCTGCAGCTGCGGCGTGAACCCCACCATCGGACTGTCGATCGGGTTCTGGGAGCCGGCCCGGCACGTGGAGGCCGTGCGCAAGCCGTTCTGCCTGGCGTCGCTGGGCGGCATCGACCTCGACCCCGGCATCCCGGCGCCGGCGGCAGCACGGTTCACGCGCCCCGAAGGCGACGGCGACGGCGGCAGCTTCTACCAGGCGCACTTCTACGTGAACCCGGTGCTGTACTGGCTGGAGGTGGTGACCGACTTCCCGTGCCTGGAGCGGGGCTCGTTCGACCTGGCCTATCTGACCGAGGTGGACCCGCTGTGGAACGACGACGAGCTCACCCTCATCCTCAACCCCGAGGCCGTGCTGTTCGCCAACCCGGTGGCGGTGGCGGCCTGCGCGGCCGATTGCGTGGCCGCGACCGCGGGCTTCGGCATCGCCGAGATGTTCTGGTGCGCCGGCTGCCAGGGCGGCATCTACCCCTTCGATGGCCACGTGCCGTACCACATGGGCGGCGTGCGAACGGCGGCCCTCATCGCGCAGCGGCTGACCGCCAAGATGCACCGCGAGCTGCTGGCCTGGGGCTGGCATGGCCGCCCGGGCCTGTGCGGGCCCTACTTCCTGCCGGCCATGGACAAGACCGCCTACAAGACCCAGCTGACCTATCCGGTGGCCAACACCGCCAAGGACGGCGGGCGCTGCTGCCAGCCCTTCGGCCGCAGCACCATCGTCTGGGGCGCCGGCAAGGAGTACCCGGTGCGCGGCGAGGACTTCGCGTTCATGCTGTTTCGGAAGAGGAACTGCTGTGTGGGCTACTGACGCGGCATCGCCCATCGGACGGACGCTCGGCGCGGGAATCGCTGCGCTCCTTCTTGCCGGCAGCGTGCTGGGTGCCCCGGCGACGCCACCCGTCGTGACCGACGCCGACATCGAGCGCGCACGCCAGCAGCATCGAATGCCGACCGAGGCCGAGCTGGCGAAGGTGCCAGTTCCGGGTACACCGCGCATCGAGAACCTTCCGCAGCCGGTGACCCGCATGCCCATCGATCTCGAGGCAATCTCCAAGGGCTTCGACCTGCAGAACGGCGCGCAGGCAGCTGCGATGAGGCCTGGCAAGGCAGGGCCGAAGGTGTTGATCTTCGTGAGCTTCGCGATGCCGGAGCCGACGCTACAGCGCTTGGTCGACCAGGCAGCGCGGGCGGGCGCGACGCTCGTGCTGCGGGGATTGATCAATGGATCGATCCGCGAGACGGTGACTCGCATGCAGGCGCTGATCGGCAGCCGCCGCGTTGACATCCAGATCGATCCGGAAGCGTTCGATCGCCATGGGATCACAAGGACTCCGACATTCGTCCTAGTCACGGACGGCGCCGGCACCGAGGCCTGTGCATCCCGCGTATGTGGCACGTTGCCACAGTCTGTCAAGGTCGCGGGAGATGTGACCCTGGACTACGCGATGCGATACCTGAACCAGAGCGCCGGAGCTTCAGTTCGTCCACAGCGGTAGGCGCCACTCCCACTGTGCCTCTCGCCCGTAGGCAGCAGACTGAAATCGGCTACTCGCCGCCCGCCCAGTAGGCGACCGCTTCCGTGCGGAGCGGTCGCTCAGCATGACGTCGACTCGAGCGACTGCTTGTCATGGCAGATACGTTCTATCCTTCGTCAGGCAGGCGCTAGCGCTGGGTCCACGCTCGGGCACCATCTCATCTGAACCAGTCCAGCATGCGCCGCCACCAGCGTGGCGGGCGCGCGCTGGCGTGTGCAGACGGTAGTACGGCGGACGGCACTGGAGCCGCCTGCGGATCGAGCCGTTGGTGGTAGTAGCGCCGCTTGTCGCGAACATCGGCATCCCGCACCGCGCGAACATCCGTGTCTGACATCGGTCCCGCCCAGACGACGCGGTTGCCGCGCAGGATGTAGTGCGACCGGCACGGGTAGCTCCAGTTGCCAATCGACGGGTAAAGCGACAGCGAGTCGCCGTCGAAGGTGAGCCGCCAGTCGGTAGGCGACAGCGGTGTCACCACCTTCATGCCGCAGCCGCAGAAGCATCGGTGACTCGCCGTCGCGTAGGTCATCGACACGTAGAGCGCGCCCTCGTCGAGCACCTTCGGCATGAACTCGACGAACCGGAAGGTGTAGGTCTGGCGCTTCACGGCGTCACGTCGCTCGTCAGGAGGTTGGTGTTCGTCGTGTAGGTCGAGTCGTGCTCCCGGTCGTCGTCGATGTAGAAGCCGCAGAGCTTCTTCCACTTGATCACGGCCATCACGGCGCACAGCGAGTTCAGCTCGGCGAGCTGGATGTTGCGGGCGTAGAGGTCGTCGTCGTCGTTCGCGGCGCAGGACACGCGTTGCGCGACGTGGTTCTGCTGGTCCGGGGTGCTGGTAGTCACCCGGCAGATGCCCCAGAGCTGCAGCCTGGCCTGCTTCAGCTCGACGCCGATGCCGGTGTCGATGAACGAGCGCCCGGCGGCCTGCAACGTCTCGATGATCAGGCGCTTGGCCGGCCCGCTGTCCATGCACAGGAACACGAAGTCGTACCCCACGAGCTCGCCCATGTTCGTCTCGTCGATGAAGACCTCGTGCGGCACGATGCCGCGGCGCATCTTGCCGTAGAGCGCCGCCAGGTAGGCCACCTTCGTGGGCTTCGCGTGCAGTTCTTCCAGGGAGGCGGCAGACGGTGCCCGGAACGCGTTGTGCTGCTGGAAGAGGTCGCCGTCGTAGAGATGGATCTCCAGGACTGGCGTCTTGGCGACGAGATCCAGCAGGTACGAGCCCGTGCCGCCCAGACCGATGATGGCGATGCGCGCCCCCGACAACTTGGCCGTGACGGCCATGATGCCGGCGCGGCTCGAGGCCGAGTCGATGTAGCGGAACACGGACTCGGCCTCATCGGCCGCCATCGGGCGGTGGGTGCGCGCCGTCAGGCCCGGTTGCAGCGACTGCGCCGGCGCGCTGATGATCTCGATGTAGCGCGTCATCTTGGCGTGGTAGTCCGGATACCCGGCCGGCGGCTTGTTCGAGAAGGCGTGCTGCGCCGTGATGTCCGGCGCCAGATCGAACTTCGCCGTGCCGTGGCGGATCGCAGTGATCGCGCGACCGGCGCGGTCGCACGGGTGCTCGCCGACGAACCACGCCACGTGGTTGCCCGGCCGCACCGTGGCGTCGCCCGCCAGTGTCAGGTCCGACACCAGCACGCCGTAGCCGATGGCGCCGGCGGCGTTGACGTAGGGCACCCTGTGCACCAGCAGGTGCCCAGAGCGGATTTCGAGCTCGTAGCCCTCGTCGCGCAGCCTGAGTAGGTCAGGACTACGACTTATCAGTGCGCTTTGCATTGAAGATCATCCCGTTGGTTACGAACACTGCCTCGCCGGCGACCAGCGAGCCTTCCCGGTTCTGCTCGGGACCGCGCTTGTAAGTGACCGTGTAGACGATGTCGTCGTTGAAGGTGGCGTCGTCGAAGGCCAGCCGGACGACGTCCTCGAAGGTCAGGCGGCGACGCGGCACCACGTGCTGTTCGCCGTTAATGACGATCTCAAAGCTCCGGCGCTCCGAGTTGGCTTCTTCCGTTTCGGTGTTCATACTGGGTGCTCCTTGTGGTTTCGCCCCCCTGTAGGACTCTCCACCGGCCCAGCCGAGGACGGCAGAAAAAAAGATCCGCCGCGCGTCCAGATCGCGATCACCAGGAGTCATACGGGTCGGAAGCCGAACCATGGAACAACCCAAGCCACCAGACGAAGAGCCACTGTCCAAGGCCGAGCGCGAGGCGTTGCTGGGCGCTATGTCGCCCGGCGACTGGGCCCGCGCCGAAAGCCTCGCGCGCGTGGCTGCGTACGGACTGACCGACATGACCCCGGAAGATCTGCTGCAGGAGACCCTGGTCGATCTCCTCGGTGAGGATCGGACCTGGCGGCGCGGTGTCCACCCGCTCGTCACGCTCAAGGTGGCAATGCACAGCGTTGCCAGCAACGCGCAGAAGAGGGTCGAAAACGCCCCGATCGATCAGTACGCCGTCGTGTCGACGGGCGAAGAAGAGGCGCCCGAGGAGGGCCGACCGGCACCAGTGCACGCTGTCCAGCGTCTTGGCCCGCAGGACACCGTGGAAGGGCGCCAACAACTGGCCGCGATCGAGCAACTCGTCAAGGGCGACGACCAGGCCGAGCTGGTTCTGATGGCGTGGGCCATGGGCTACAGCGGCGCCGAGGCTCGGCAGGAAACCGGTCTCGACGCCAAACAATTTGATGCGGCACGACAGCGCTTGCTGCGAAAGCTCAAGCCGGCCGCTGCAGCGAGGAAACTGAAATGACTGCGCCTCAAAAGCTGCAGGATGACCTGAGCGTCTTGCTGGACGCACTGCTTGCCGAGTTGATGGGCATGAGCGACGAGCAGGTCCTCGACGGCGATGGTCCGGCCGCCATCCAGGCACGTGGGCTGACTCTGCTGAGCGCGGCGAAACAGGAGGCCGCCAAGCGGAGACTGGCCGCCGCCAAGGCAGGCCTGGCTGGAGCGCGGGCTCTCTCGCGTATCCGCGGCAGCGGGTCGGTGAGCGCCACCGAGGCCAAGGCCTTTCTCCGCGAGGCGGCCAACACCGGCCGGTACACCATGGCGGCGCGCCAGCTCGATGAGTTGTCGGACCAGGCTGCGCTCGCCCTGTACAGCAAGTTTGTTCGTCTTGGCGTCGTCCCGCCCGGGGCTGGGGATGATTCCCGATGACCCCTGGCGAGCGCGCCGAGGCCCGAATAGCGGAGCTCGGCATCAGCGACCCGCGCGACATTGACGTCGACGCGATCGCCTTCGACGCCCGAATGCTGGTGGAGTACGAGGCACTCGAGGGCTGCGAAGCCATGCTGGTCGGCGCCGGTGACCGCGCTATCGCGACGATTCGGCCCTCGAGCGTCCGAGGTCGGGAGAGATTCTCGGTGGGGCATGAACTCGGGCACTGGGAACTACACCGAGGAAAGTCGTTCGCGTGCCGCGCCGACGACCCCGACCGTAACCTGACGTCGGACAAGCCGCGCGAGCGCGAGGCCGACGAGTATTCAGCGCACCTGCTCATGCCAGCAGTGTTCTTCGGGCCTGCTGTGAAGGCGCTGGGGAAGCCCGGGTTCAAGGAGCTCGATGGCCTATCGAACGACTACGAGACCAGCCTCTTGGCAACGGCAATCCGCTTGGCCGACATCGATACGCTGCCAGTGATCGTCGCCTGCTACTCGGCCCAAGGGCTCAAGTGGAGCAAGCCCGCCAAGCACGTGCCACGCCGCTGGTGGCTGCGCAGCCGCTTGGACGACGACTCATTTGCTCACGGTCTCTTGACCGCCGGAACACGCGTCGCATCGGCACGCAAGCAACCGGGCGAGGTCTGGTTCGAGAATGACGACGCCGAGAACTACGAGGTTACCGAGGAGTGCATCCCGGGCAAGGCGGGAGAGGTTCTGGTACTTCTGTACCTCTCGTCTCCGATGCTGGACGCGCGCTTCGATCCGAACGTCGGTATTCGACGCTACAACGAGAGTGGCTCGTACACGAAGCGTCGCTAGATACATGGTGAAGATGGATGACGCTTGTCGTCGGCGCGTGGAAGCCGTGACGCTGCGCGCCTGATCCGACGGCGCACCATCAGCGTGAAGGTAGGAAGGGAGCAAGGGGTAAGAACCCCCGCTGGCGCTCAGGGTCGGGCGCACCTGGTTGGCAGTCCGGCGAACGCCCGATCCCCGGCGGTGATCAGCCCTTCGGCCGCTCTCGACAGACGACCGCTCCCGCTGCCGAACAGCCGTTCCCCAAACGCTTGCCCAGCATCGAAACCCCTCTCTCTCAGTCGCCGTTTCACCGCGACACCGACCGGACCGCCCCTGACCATGGGGCGTGCTTCCACCGACCCCGCTAGGCCCCGATAGCCACCTCCCTGCCTCGCCGCCATCCACGGCGAGCGGCGCCTCGCCTTGGCGCCGCCTCGTCGCCTGCATCACCGCCGCCTGCTTCCTGACAACGCAGACCGCCGCCGTGGCCGGCCCGCACGAGGAAGGTGTCGCCGCCGGCCAGGCCGCGAACCCAGTGGCCCGCGGCAACGTCACCACCCCGGGCGCCACCGCCGTGGTCCCGGGCTACACGACCACCCCTCCTGAGCGCAGCTACTACCGCCAGCCCAATCTCTCATCGCAGGGCAGCGCGAGGCTGTCTGCCTGTACTTTGACCCCGAGCGACCCGCTCTGCCAGGCGCAGCGCGGCGCCTTCTCCTCGGCCAACACACCGCGCCCGACGATCGGTGTCGATGACCCTGCCGTTGCCTCCGCGCGCGCAATCGGCCGCACGCCATCGGCCGAGCTGGGCAGCCTGGCCGCCTACTACAGCGGGTGCACCACCACGGTCACCCCGGTGCCCGCCGGCATGCAGCCACGCAGCTGCCTGCGCTACGTCGGCGTCGGCAACTACAGCTGCAGCCGAAGCCTGACCGTCAGCACGACGTGGACTACCAGCTGCGGCCCGGGCGACTGGTTCGCCCACGCCGCCTCCGGCCGCACGGGTCTGGACGTGCAGTGCCTGCCTGACCGCTCCGTCACCGCGCAGCACTTCCGCGTCACCCAGGACGGCAATCCGTTCAGCTTCTTCGACGTGGACATGACGACGCCGGTCGTCTTCCCACAGATCGTGTCGGTTCTCGACACCACCTACTCGATGATCGACGGCCAGCCCATCCGCACGGCCGTCTGGGTGGCCGACAAGAGCTGCAGCGGATCGACCTGCAGCCTGACTGCGATGGTGGCCCCGGAGCGTGCCGAGGTCTGCACCGGTGGCGGCGACTCCGGCTACAGCTGCACCAGCGTCGAGCCCTTCCTCAAGGTCTACGCCGCCTGCCGCGCCGGCACGCAGAGCGGCGACAACATCCAGGACACCGTCTGCCAGGGCGACAGCGGCTGCACCACCTCCGCGCTGGACGGCACCAGGTGCTACGCGCCCGCTCCCGGCTGGACGCCCTACGCCGGCATCGACATCACGGGCACCGTGGCCGGTACCTACTGGAACATCGACGCCGACCGGGCCGTGATCGGCTGGGCGCCCAACCCCGCCTTCGGCCCGATTCCGACGATGCGGCTGTCCTATACGCGGCCAGCCACCACCGTCACCGAGACCGACCGCTGGGACGACCAGTGCCCGACCCTGGACGCCGGTGGTCGCTGCACCACGACCTCGCCCGCCGTCTGCACCGATGGCCCGGCGACCAAGGTCGTCGACGGCGTGGCCGTCACCCGCGACTGCTGGGAGTACCGGAGCACCATGTCGTGCAGCGGTGGCGCATCGGCCGACCAGTGCGCACCGCTGGTGGCAACAGGCTGCACGCCGCAGTCGTCGACCTGCCGGCAGACCAACGCCGTCACCGGCGTGTGCGAGGTGTTCGAGGACGGCTACAGCTGCCCCGTGCCCGCCCAGACCGTCACCACCAGCAGCAACTGCCCGACCAACGTCTTCTGCCTGAGCGGCAACTGCTTCGACATCGGCGCGCCGAACGACCCCGACTTCGCGCGCAGCATGTCGATGCTCGAGGCCGGGCGCGAGGCGGGCATCTACCTGGACGCCGACCGCATGCAGGTCTTCAAGGGCGAGGAGAACCGCTGCCGCGACCGCCTGCTGAAGAACTGCTGCTACGCCGACGGCGCCGGCGCCGGCATGACGAACCAGAGCATCTTCGGAGGTGGCTCGCGCCTTGTGTTCGACGTGCTGATGAACTCGCAGAACCAGCAGTTCATCTACCAGGGCATCTCGGCGCTGCTGATGGGCGGCGGCTTCAGCGGCACGTTCACGACCTACGGCGTGACGGTGGCGGTCAACGGCGCCGCCCTGCCCGCCGGATCGGTGGCCGTGTATGCCGGGGACAGCCTGGTCGTGGCCTTCGACCCGTGGACGCTGGCCATCGCGGTGATCATCTACATCGTCCTCTCGATGATGTCCTGCAACGAGGACGAGGGGAAGCTGGCGATGAAGGAAGGCGCCAGGCTGTGCCACACGATCGGCACCTGGTGCTCATCGTGCTTCCGGGTCCTGGGCGTGTGCGTGTCCTGCGTCGAGCACACCACCTCGAAGTGCTGCTTCAACTCGATGCTGGCGCGCATCGTCAATGAACAGGGCCGCGCGCAGATCGGCAAGGGCTGGGGCGGCGCGCAGAACGCCGACTGCTCCGGCTTCACCGTCGCGCAGCTGCAGACCCTCAACTTCGCGGCGATGGACCTGACGGAGTTCTATGCGTCGCTGGTACCGACCCTGCCGAACGTCAACGCGCTGCAGGCCGGCAGCGCCAGCCGCGTGCCCACCTGCTACTACGGCCAGGGGAAGTGCCAATGAAGGCCATCACCGTTCTGGTCGGCGCCGCATGCGCCTTGATCGCCAGCACTTCCACGGCTCAGGAACGACTGCCCGTCCGCGATGCCAAGCAGCTGATGCTGTCGGCCCTGGACGCGCCCGACGGCAAGGCCCACGGGGTCCTGGTTGGCGAGGTCGCCGAGGCGATCTCGAAGCGCTTCAACGCCACGACGCCGATCTACATCGACGTCAGCACCGAGAAGCGTTACGCCCAGCCAGGCTGCAGTCGCCTCAACGTGCGCTTCTGGCAAGACGGCGTGCAGCTGCCCAACTACGGCGCTGGCGGCGTGCAGGCACCCCGGCGGCAGACCATCGACTTCGGCATCAACTACTGCCGCGACGGCCAGCCGCCGCGGTCGCCCGTCTTGATGGACATGAGGCGGCGCCCATGACGCTGCGCCGCCCTGCCTCGCGCCAAGCTCGGCTCGCACTCTGCCTCGTTGTCACGCTCGGCAGCGGGACGATCGTCCTTGCGCTGCCGCAGGACTCCGGACGGCCGTACTGGTCCGACAACTGGCGCGGATGGCACTTCTACGAGGAGCCGGAGGTCCCGCCGCCCGAACCACCGGCTTCCGCACCGCGGCAGGCCGCACCGGCATCGAGCGCCGCCACTGCACCCCGGCGTTTGCCCGCAAAGCCCCCCGAGATCGTCGAGTTCGAGCGCCTGCAGAAGGCCCTCGAGGAGCGCCGGCACATCGCCATCATGCGGCCGACCGAAGCCAACGTACGCCGCTACATGGAGCTGGAGGCCCAGGTGGTGTCGCGCGCATCCACCTTCGCCGACGTGGCGCAGCGCATCGCATGGGCCAGCCCCGAGCTCGACCCCACGCTCCAGGGACGCCCGGTGAACGCGAAGGCTCTGGAGGTGTTCGACCAGCTTCAGACGGCCCGGCGCAGCCAGTCCATCAGCGCCCTGGGCCGCGACCATGTCCTGTTCTTCTTCTTTCGCAGCGACTGCCCCTACTGCCATGCCTTCGCGCCGACACTCGAGGCCTTCCAGGCCCGGCACGGCATCAAGGTGGTCGCGATCAGCGTCGACGGTGGCCCGATCCCCGGCTTCGCGGACGCCCGGCGGGACAACGGGATCGCCACCACGCTGCGGGTGAGCCAGGTTCCCGCCGTCTACCTCGCCCAGCCCTTCACCGGAAAGATCACCCCGATCGGCTTCGGCGTGCTGTCCGAGTCGCAACTGGTGGAACGCATCTCGATGGTCACGGCCTCACCCGACAGCGCCGCCACACCGTTCCTCGGCGCGACGGGCGGCCTGCAGGCCCATGCCCGCTTGACCCACCAGCGCTGAGGCGGTGAGCCCGCACCGGCGCAGACAGAAGTCCAAAGGAGCCCCCGATGAAGCGTACCGACGCCGATCGATCCCTGCACCGCGCTGTGGTGGTCGCCCTGTGCTGCTCCGCCCTCGCCGTAGGCCCAGCGCCACTCCGGGCCGGCGACCTGAACACCGAGGTCAACAATATGTTCAACAGCCTGGGCGCCATCGGCAACTACACCGCACCGGGGGCGTTCCGCGGCCAGACCTTCAACACCTACACCGGGGGCAGCCTGTTCATGCGGGCGCCGAACAAGGTCTACCAGCTCGCGGCGATCCAGTTTCCGAGCGCCCGCGCCGGCTGCGGCGGCATCGACGTCTTCGGCGGCTCCTTCTCTCACATCTCGGCGGCCGAGTTCAAGAACATGCTGCGCAACATCACGGCCGCGCTGCCGGGCATCGCCTTCCAGCTGGCGCTGGAGTCGGTCTCGCCGCTGCTGGGCGGGCTGACCAAGTGGGCCAAGGGCCTGGAGACCTGGATCAACAACGCGCGCATCAACTCCTGCGAGACCGCAAAGGCCATCGTCAGCACGGCCGCCGAGGCGGCGGGCTTCAGCTCGCAGGAGGCCTGTTCCGATCTGGCGATCGAGATGGGCCTGGAGACCGATCGGGATGCCGCGCGCCGCCGCTGCGCGACCGACCGCCCCAGCATCCTTGCCTCGGCCCGATCCTCAGGGGACGCCAACATCCGCAACAAGGCGCCCTTCGTCGGCAATCTGACCTGGAAGGCGCTGCAGCGCACCGGCACCTACCTCGACGACCAGGAGCGCGAGCTCATCATGAGCATCGTCGGCACGGTGATCTTCTACGCCGAGGATGCCGCGCGCGACCCCGAACCCGTGGCGCCGACGATCACCTCGATCAGCCAGCTGCTGTACGGCCAGGCAGCGGGCACCGGCACCAACGTGACGCAGCACCTGCTCCGGTGCAACAACTACACCGACTGCGACGTGGTGACGCTGAACACCAGCTACACCCACACGCCCTTCACCGCTCGTGTCGAGACCATGATGCGCTCGATCGCCGACAAGATCGCCACGCGCACGGCGATCCCGAACAACTCGGCCGAGGTCGGCTTCGTCAACCAGACCACTGAGCCGGTCTACAAGATGCTCTCGATCGGCGCGACGATCCCCGGCTCGGGGCTGTCCGACAGCCTGATCGCGCAGTACCGCGACGTGATCGCGGCCGACTACGCCTACGTCTTCCTGGAGCGGAACCTGCGCGTGGGCATCGCAGCCCTCGACAAGGACTACACCCTGCAGCAGACCCAGCGGGATCGCGCCAACCTGGTGAGGCAGCGGGCCCAGGCCATGCTGCTGCAGTTGTCGCAGGAGAAGAACCTGCTGTACCAGAAGGTCGGCTCGTTCCGGGCGGTATCCAGTCACCTGGAGCAGCTCGAGCGCCAGCTGCGTTCGAGCATGCCCCAGCACGTGATGGACATGCTGGGCCAGCAGGCGGCCTTCCAGGCCCGCTGACACGGCGGTCGGCAGGGCCGTCTTCCGCGGGCACCGCTCCAGCAACCTGGATGCGGACCAGTCCCCAGGAGCGACGCATGTGGGAGATATATGCCTACCAGAACGCCGACAGTCTGTTCGGCATCTTCAACGCCGCGGCAGCCATCCACGGCTCCGGCGACTACATGGCGGCGGTCGCCGCGGTGGCCTTCTGCGGGTTCATCGCGGCGCTGGTGGCCTACGCCTTCGCGCCCGAGAAGCTGCAGGGGTGGAAGTGGCTGGCCACCGTGCTGCTGGTGTTCTCCGTCCTCATCGTGCCGCGGGTGACTGTGGGCGTCGTCGACAAGACCGGCGGATCCGCCGTGAAGGTTGTGGCCAACGTCCCGTTCGGCGTGGCCTTCCTCGGCAGCGTCACCAGCACGGTCGGGCACACGCTCACTGGCCTGTTCGAGACGGCCTTCCAGGTCATCCCGGGTGTCGGCGCCCTGCCGAGCGAACTGAGTTACGAGAAGAACGGCCTGATGTTCGGCAACCGCCTAATCCGGGAGACCGGATGCGTCGCCTTCCAGGATCCGAACTTCCGCACGGACCTGGTCAACTTCATCCACAACTGCACGATGTACGACCTGATCGACGGCACGGTCGATCCGGGCACGTTCTCGAGTTCGGACGACGTGTGGGCGTTGATGGCATCGCCCAACCCGGCACGCTTCACGACCCTGACCAGCGCCGGCGGCTCGATCACCGTCGACACCTGCCCGAACGCCTACACGAACCTCAACGGCCGGCTGCCGGCACAGCTGACCCGCATCCAGGGCAAGCTCGCCTTCCAGCTGAATCCGACGCTGCCGGCTGCGGCCGCCAATGCCGTCATCGCCGGGCAAATCCAGCAGGCCTACCTGAAGAACAGCATCGCGACCGCGGCCGCGACGGCGGCCGACCTGATCCGCCAGAACGCGGTGCTGAATGCGATCAACGACACCAGCAGCATCATCGGTCAGAAGGTGAACGACCCGGCTGCCATGGTGCTGGCCGTCGGGCGGGCGCAGTCCGTGGCGCAGCAGAACGCGGCCTGGCTGAACGCAGGCAAGGTGGCCGAGCAGGCGCTGCCGGTGTTCCGCAACGTGATCGAGGCCATCACCTACGCGCTGTTCCCTCTCCTCGTACTGCTGATGCTGCTGACCAGCGGGCGCGAGACCATGCTGGCCTTCAAGGGCTACGCCGCGGTGCTGATCTGGATCCAGCTCTGGCCGCCGCTGTATGCAGTGCTCAACTACATGGCATCGATCTACGCCGCCTACGACCTGGCGGCTGCGGCCGACCTGGGCAGCGGCGCCAAGGCCCTGTCGCTGCAGACTGCATCGACGATCTACTCGCGGGCGATCTCCGGCGAGGCCGTGGTCGGCTACCTCGCCATCAGCATCCCGTTCATCGCCTGGGCGGCACTCAAGCGGATGGAGACCTTCGGCACCGCGCTGGTGGGCGGTCTCTCGGGCCTGCAGTCGATGGTGGCCGGCGCCACGGCAGGTGCCGCCGCGGGCAATCTGAGCATGGGCAATGTCTCGATGGACCAGATCCGGCTCGCGCCGAACCGGACGTCCGCGTTCATGAGCAACTGGCAGAACGACATCAGCGGCAACACCTTCTCGTCGAATATGCTGACCGGCCGGACCGCCGTGAGCCTGCTGCGCAACCAGGGCTACGCGTCGCGGGTCGTATCGATGCGCGTGAGCGAGCAGGACGTGCAGGACGCCAGCCGCCAGGTCGACGCGGCCCGCAGCGAGGCAGTCGCTGCCAGCACCGAACGTTCGGCGGTGCTGTCCGAGGCATTCACCAAGGGATTGGCAAAGCTGAAGTCGTCGCGAAGCAGCACAGGGTCGACATCCAGCAGCTTCGAGCAGTTGGGGCAGACGCTGAACCGGTTGGACCAGATCACGAGGAGCGTCGCCGACAGCACGGGGATGAGCCAGTCGCAAGTCGCACGAATCGCTTTCGGTGCCGCTGGTCATCTCGGTGTCTCCACACCAGTTGCCGGCGCTCGAGCAACTGCCAACGCGGAGAAGGGATACCTGGCGGGGCTTTCGGCAGACCAGCAGAGGGTACTGGGCGCCTTGACCTCGGAGCAGTTGGCCGAGTTCAAGCAGTTCGGCGACCGAGTGTCCCGCGACTCGAGCTTCGCGTCGGTTGTCGCATCTGACGCCCGCGAGGCACGTGAACTGTCTTCACGCTTGAACTCAAGCTCTACCCGGAGTTCGCGCGCCGAGGCCGGTCTCTCAGATCGGAGCGCCTATGCGGAGCGCGTGAGCGCAGCCTATGAACGGGGTGAGGTGATCGCGCTCGACATTGCCCAGGACCCGCACAACCTCGCCATGTTCACACGGTACGCCGAGCAGTACGGTGGCACGAGTGCCGCCGCCCGTGCACTGATGGAGGCCGAGCTTGCCAGGCAGTCACTTGGACCGAACCGGACCCTCTCTGACGGTACTGCCGTGCCGCTGTCATTTGAGTCCCTCAGGACCCAACATGCGCGGCAGGCCAATCAGCTGGCCGAGGGCCCAGATATCGAGAGCGTGAAACGCGCTGGCGATGCTGCAGTCGCTCGCCAGCCCGGTCTGCCAGCTGGCGCTGTACCTCCACCGATCGTGCCCGGCACAGTCCGTGACGCAGTTTCACGGCGCGGCCAAGCGATCCGCGAAGGCGTTCAGCAACAGAACGGCGCATTGAGCTCGGCTGTCAACGCGGTGCGAAGCGAGGATGGGACCTTGGTCGCAGGCCAATCACTGCTCAAGCGCGCCGCCAAGCAAGTAGCTGCGGATGCCAAGGAGTCCGCCGAGGGCGCTGCCGACGCAGTGAAGGACCTGCTGAAGCGAAGGTAGTCAGGCCAGCCGGTCCGGATCGTGGATGTGCTGATCCGGCGGCGGAGATTGTGGCTTCATGAGCGGCGGGTGGCCCCTGTCCCGCCAGTAGTTGGCTGCGATGTCGGCCGTAGACGTTCCCATCCCAGGAACGTCGTGACCAGTATCGACATGGTTTCGGGTCTCTCGCTCCTTACGCCGGAACAGCGGGCCACCTATTGCGATCCCAAACAGTGCAGCAACGCCTGCCAGCACGACCTGCGTTCCCACTCCGCTGTCAGCCCCAGACGTCCAGCCGACTGCTGCAAACGCAGCAACGACCAACAAGAGAAGGAGGCGTCTCATGGTCTCCTCACAAACGTCAATTGCAGGACGCACAGTGTGAACTACGTGATCGCGAGAAGCGGCTACAGGCTGTTCCAGGACCAAAACCGCTACGCAGCCGACGCAGGCGCCTTCACACAGGTGGCGCGACCTTCTGTTCGATACATCTCGTCTGCAGTCCGATCCTTCTCGCGAGGTCTGCCTAGTGGCTTGGTCTTGAGTTCGTCCAAATAGTCCGCCCAAGCCTTCATCATGTCGCGCCGCTGTTCGATGAACTCTGCCCTGTCGTAGGCAGCGCCCAGCGGGCCGGACTTCCCATGTGCCAGCTGGGCCTCGATCACGTCCGGCGCCACGTTGAGCCGCTCCACCATCACGGTACGGGCCATCGCCCGGAATCCATGGGGAGTCATCGTCTCGTTGTCGAAGCCTAGCCGGCGCAGGGCAACGCGGACCGTGTTCTCGCTCATCGGCCGCTTGGCACTGATCAGGGACGGAAACACGTATCGCCCTCGGCCGGTCAGCGGCATCAGGTCCTTCAGAGCGTCCACAGCCTGGGTGGCGAGCGGAACCAGGTGCGGCCTTCCGTTGATCTTCTCCCGCTTTGTCCGCTTCATCTTGGCGGAGGGTATCGCCCACATCCTTGCATCGAGATCCAGCTCGGCCCACTCCATCTGCCGGATGTTCCCTGGCCGCTGGAAGAGCAGCGCCGAGAGAAGCAGTGCCGCCCGGGTGACGGGGTGACCATGGTAGCCGTCGATCGCGCGCATCAAGTCGCCGACCTGATCCGGTTCGACGATCGCCGAGACGTGTCTGGTCAGCACCGGCTTCAGTGCGCCGCGCAGATCCGAAGCAGGGCTGCGCTCACAACGTCCGGTGGCAACGCCGTATCGAAACACCTGCCCGCAGGCTTCCAGCAGAGAGTGAGGCAGTTCGCGCGTGCCACGTGCCTCGACGCGCCGCAGCGTCTGCAGCAGCATCGGTGCGCCGATCTGGGACAGCGGAAGCTTGCCCAGCCAGGGGAAGATGTCCTTCTCGAGGCGCTCCATCCAGCGCTTGGCGTAGTGATCGCTCCAGCCGACCTTCTTGGTCGTGTGGAACTCGCGCGCGGTCACCTCGAAGCTGGCGTTGGCGTCGAACCGGGAACTGAGGCGCTCCACCTGCCGCGTGAGCACCGGATCTGCACCCGACTGATGTTGCTTGCGCGCATCATCACGTGCGACCCTGGCCTCCTTCAGACCCAGATCTGGATAGCCCCCGAGGGCAAGGCGCTTCTCCTTCCCGTCGAAGCGGTACTTCCAGAACCAGCGCTTGGACCCAGAGGGCGAGACCTCCAGGTACAGACCACCGGAATCGGCCAGGCGCACGCGGGGCCTACCCGCGTCGCAACTCGCGTTCTTGCACTGCTTGTCGGTGAGCATGGGGGAACAAAACGTCAAATGGCTGCGAACACGCCATTTGTTCCCCCAGATGTTCCCCCAACTTCGCTGCGCTGCCGTGGGACGGCAGGAGCCTTCCTGACTCAAGCGACTGTCTAAGTCGTTGATTTAGCGGGAAGTTCGGTCCGGCATGGGACCTGATGAAACGCTGGGATGGGGTGGCTGATGGGACTCGAACCCACGACGACCAGAATCACAATCTGGGACTCTACCAACTGAGCTACAGCCACCACTGCAGAGCCACGCATTATAGCCCTGAAATCAGGGCATCTGCCGCGTGGCGTCGCTCAACTCATTTGGCCGCCGAGGCGGCCGCGGACGGCGTCTCCACGATGCGGGTCTTGAAGCGGCGCTTCAGGGCCTCGTAGTAGGCCAGGGTCTCGGCCTCGGCCAGGGCCTGGGCCACGAAGGGCTGGGCGCGTGGGACATCGGGGTCATTGGCGCCACGGTCCACCACCTTGAGCACCTGCACCACGGCAAAGCCCTGCTCGCCCAGGTCCACGCCCACCACGGTGGCGCCCTTGCTGAGGTCGGCGCGCAGCGCGGCCTCGACCACCTGCCGAGGCTGACCCGCCGGCTGGGTGCGCGACACCGCCACCGCCGCGCCCTGCGGCTCGCCCGCCTTGGCCTTCAGCGCCTCGACGCGGGCCTGGCCATCCTTGCGGGCCGCGGCGGCGGCCTGCCCGGTGCGCACGCGCTGCAGCACCCGGTCCTTGACCGCGTCCAGCGGCAGCAGCACCTCGGGCTGGTGCTTGACGATGCGGGCCGAGACCAGCTGGTTCGGGCCCGTCTCGATCGCCTCGGTGTTGCGCTTGTTGTTCAGCACCTCGTTGCCGAAGATCGCCGCCAGCAGCTTGGGCGAAGCCAGCGGACCGCTGGCCCCCGGCGCCGCCTCGCGGCCCACCACGCCGGTGGACAGCGTCAGCCGCAGCTTGTCGACGACCGGCTGCAGGCTGTCGGACTGTTCGTAGACCAGGTTGCCGAACTGTTCGGCCGCCTCGGCAAACTTCTTCTGCGCCATCTGGCGGCCGACCTCATCGACGATCTCGGCGCGCACCGCCTCGAACGGCTTCTTGGTGCCGCCGCGCACGCCGGTCAGCTTGATGATGTGGTAGCCGAACTCGGTCTCCACCGGGCCGACGATCTCGCCGTCCTTCATCGAGAACACCGCGTCCTCGAAGGGCTTGGTCATCGCGCCCTTGCCGAAGAACTCCAGGTCGCCGCCCTGGGCGGCCGAGCCCGGGTCGTCCGAGTTCTTCTTCGCCAGCTCGGCGAAGCCGCCCGGGTTCTTGCGCGCCTGCTCCAGCAGCGACTGCGCCTTGGCCTTGGCCTTTTCGCGGTCGGCCGCCGGCGCGTCCTTGGGGGCGTTGACCAGGATGTGGCTGGCCCGGCGCTCCTCGGCCGCGGTGTAGCGGCTGGCGTTTTCCTCGTAGTACTTCCTGAGGTCGTCGTCGCTGAGGCTGAGCTGCTTCTTCAGCATGTCCAGGTCCAGCACCACGTACTCGATCTGCGCGCTCTCGGGGGTCTTGTAGAAGGCCGGGTGGGCCTTGTAGTAGGCCTCGGTGTCGGCGTCAGTGGGCTGGACCTTGGACAGGTAGTCCTTGGCGTCGAGCTTCTGCACCGCAATCTCGCGCCGCTCCAGCAGGGCTGCCACGCCAGCCTGGCTGACCGCGGTGGAGGCGAAGCTGCTGTCACCCACCCCGCCCAGCACCTGGCGCAGCATGTAGTCCTGGCGCAGCCGCTCGGCGAAGACCTCGGAGCTCATGCCCTGCGCCGCCAGCATCTCGGCGTTGACGCTGCCGTCGGGGCGGCGCAGCGAGGCGTACTGCGGGTCGCTGGCGAACAGGCGCTTGAGGCGCTCGTCGGAGATCAGCAGCCGGTCCTTGGTAGAGGCCACCGCCAGCACGCGCTGCTGCACCAGACCCTCCAGCGAGCGCTTGCGCATCTCGGGCGTGTCGAGCAGCTTCACGTCGACGCCGGGCATCTGCTGGGTCATGCGCTCGATCTGCTGCTTGTGGGCAGCGTCGAATTCGCCCGACTTGATCGCCGCGCCATTGACCTCGGCCACGGTCTTGTTGCTGCCGTCGACAAAGCTGGAGTAGCCCTGGACACCGAAGAAGATGAACGACGGGAAGATCAGCAGCACCAGCAGGAACTGCAGCAGTCGGGTGTGCGTGCGGACGAAATCGAACATGAATGACCTTGCAAGAGGAGAGCGCGCGGCGCGCGGCGCTTGAAACGACAAAGGCGAACCGGAGTTCGCCTTGTGATCGGGTCCAGCGCGAGTCGCGCGCGATTCTAGCCAAGTGTCTAGCCAGGTCGCCGGAGGTCCCGGTGGTGGTGGGTGCTGACGGGCTCGAACCGCCGACCTACGCCTTGTAAGGGCGCCGCTCTACCAACTGAGCTAAGCACCCGGCATTCAGCCGATCAGAGCGCGTCCTTCAGGGCCTTGCCCGGACGGAACTTCGGCACCTTGGCGGCCTTGATCTTGATGGCGGCGCCGGTGCGCGGGTTGCGGCCGGTGCGGGCGGCGCGCTTGGTCACGGCGAAGGTGCCAAAACCGACGATCGACACGGTGCCACCCTTCTTCAGCGTCGTCTTGACGCCGCCGATGAGCGCGTCCAGCGCGCGGCCGGCAGCGGCCTTGGAGATGTCGGCCTTGGTGGCGATGTGGTCGATCAGTTCAGACTTGTTCACGAAGAAGCCCCCTCTTGTAAGGACAGTAGTAAGGTCAGTGAGCGTGGGTGGATTTCGGCGCCGCTTCTGACGGCGGAAAAACGATTACAGCCGTGGCGCTGAGCAGTGTCAAGCTTGAAAAATCATTCTAGTTGTTAATCGTTGGGGGGCCGGACGCGCCGCCGCAACGCCGCGTGATCAGGTGCTCAGCGCGAGCGTGTCACCAGGGCCACGCCGGCCACCGTCAGGCCGATGCCGGCCAGCACCCGCAGCCCCAGGGCCTCGCCGAACAGCGCCCAGGCCAGCACGGCCGTGCAGGGTGGCACCAGGTACATCAGGCTGGCCACCTGGGTGGCGGCACCGCGCTGGATCAGCAGGTACAGCAGCGAGCTGCCGCCCAGCGTGAGCGCCAGCACCGACCAGGCCATCGCGCCGACGAGCTCGCCGGTCCAGTCCATGGCCTGCGGCTCGAGCAGCGCCAGCGGCAGTGACACGGTCAGCGCCGCCGCCAGCTGGATCAGGTTGGCGGTGCGCACATCGCAGGGCTGCACATGGCGCTTCTGGTACAGCGTGCCCGCGGTGATGCTCAGCAGCGCCAGCACGGCCCAGGTCAGCGAAGGCCCGCTGGCCTCGCCCATCCCCAGGCGGTGCCACACCACCAGCGCCAGCCCGCCCAGCCCCAGCAGCAGACCCAGCCACTGCCGCGCCGACACCCGGTGCTCACTGCCGGTGGCCGACACCCACAGCGCGGTCAGCACCGGCTGCAGTCCCACGATCAGCGAGGCCGTGCCGGCGCCCAACCCCAGCTTGACCGCCGACCACACGCCACCCAGGTAGCCGCCATGCATCAGCACGCCAGTGACGGCCAGGTGCAGCCATTGCTGCCGCCCCTGCGGCCAGGCCGCACCGGCCCAGCGCACCCACAGCACAAAGGCTCCGCAGGACAGCGCGTAGCGCCACGACAGGAACGAGAAAGGGGGCGCATGCGGCATGCCGAATCGCGCCACCACGAAGCCGGTGCTCCAGATCAGCACGAACACGGCGGGCATGGCGCGCAGCCAGCGCGCCTGGGCGGCGGACACGGTCACCGTCAGCGCGCCTTGGCCCGGATCTCGGGCAGCGCCTTGCGCAGGTAGTAGACCATCGACCAGATGGTCAGCACGGCCGCGGCGATGATCAGCAGGCGGCCCCACAGGCGCGTGTCGACCAGGCCGAACAGCGGCGAGTCATACAGCAGGAAGGGGATGGCCACCATCTGCACCGTGGTCTTGAGCTTGCCCAGCATGTGCACCGCCACGCTGCGCGAGGCACCGATCTGCGCCATCCACTCGCGCAGCGAGGAGATGGCGATCTCGCGGCCGATGATGATCAGCGCAATCAGCACGTCCACCCGCTGCAGGTGCACCAGCACCAGCAGCGAGGCGCAGACCAGGAACTTGTCGGCCACCGGGTCCAGGAAGGCGCCGAAGGCCGAACTCTGGTTGAGCTTGCGGGCCAGCCAGCCGTCGAGCCAGTCGGTCAGCGCAAAGACCACGAACATCACGGTCGCGATCAGGTTGCGCGTCGGCTCGGCCAGCGGCAGGTAGAACACCCCGATGATCAGCGGGATGGCCACGATGCGCGCCCAGGTGAGCAGCGTGGGAATCGTCAGGAACATGCCGCGATTCTGCCTGTGCGCGCGGCGGTATGGCTCATTCGTCCAGGGTGCGCGGCTTGAAGCGCCGGTTGTCGTCGAACAGGAAGGCCTCGGAATAGCGCCAGGGCTTGGGCAGGCGGCGCATGTCGCCATAGGGCGCGGCACGCTTCATGGCGTCGATCGCCAGCTGCGTGGTGTCCTTGGCCTGCGAGGGGTAGCGCAGCACATTGATCTTCAGGACGCGGCCGTCGGCATCCAGTTCGGCCTCCAGCACCGGGATGGCCAGCAGCGGCTCGGGCGCGTCCTCCAGGTAGGTCATCGACGGGTTGGCCTCGACCAGCCGGCGCGCCGCCTGCAGCCGGAACTCGGCCGGGGTGCGGGCGGTGGGCGTGCTGGGCGCCGGAGCGGGCGCCGGACGGGTGCTGGGGGCCGGGGCGGGCGCCGGCGCCGGCATCGGCGTCTTGCAGCCCGACAGCCAGGCCGAGCCGCCCACGGCCGCCAGCAGCGCCCAGCCGCGCCAGGACGACCAGAAGGCGTAGCCGATCGGGTGGGGTTCAGTGAAGCGCACGGTAGATCTCCAATGCCAATTCTCGTGATATGCCTTCGACACCTTGCAGGTCCTCGACGCTGGCGGCGGCCACGCCGCGCACGCCCCCGAAGCGCTGCAGCAGTTTCGCGCGTTTCTTGGGGCCCACGCCGGCAATGTCTTCCAGCCGGCTGCCGCCGGTGCGCACGCTGGCGCGCTTGCTGCGCATGCCGGTGATCGCGAAACGATGCGCCTCGTCGCGGATCTGCGCCACCAGCATCAGCGCCGCCGAATCCGGCGGCAGTGACAACTTCTCGCGCCCGTCGGCAAACACCAACTCTTCCAGGCCGACCTTGCGGCCCTCGCCCTTCTCGACACCGACGATCAGGCCCAGGTCCAGACCCAGTTCGCTGAACACCTCGCGCGCCATGCTCACCTGCCCCTTGCCGCCGTCCACCAGCACGATGTCGGGCAGCCGGACCTTGGCGGTGGCGGGCGGCACGCCTTCAGCCGCCACCTGCTCGGCCAGCTTGGCGTAGCGGCGTGTCAGCACCTGGCGCATGGCCGCGTAGTCGTCGCCCGGGGTGATGCCGTCGATGTTGAAGCGCCGGTACTCGCCGTTCTGCATCTTGTGGTCCTGGAACACCACGCAGGATGCCTGGGTCGCCTCGCCGGCCGTGTGGCTGATGTCGAAACATTCGACACGGAACGTATCCGGGTCGTCGATCGCCAGGTCCAGCGCATCGATCAGCGCACGGGTGCGCTCACGCTGCGAACCCTCCTCGGCCAGCAGCCGCGCCAGCGCCAGGTCGGCGCCGGTCTGGGCCATCTCCAGCCAGATGCGTCGCTGCTCGCGGGGCTGGTGCTGGGCGCTGATCTTCACGCCGGTGGACTCGGCCAGCGTGGCCAGCAGGCCCTTGTCCACCGCGTGGCTGGTGACCAGCAGCGGCGGCGGCGTGCCCTGCAGGTAGTGCTGGGCGATGAAGGCGTCCAGCACCTGCTGCTCGGGGCTGCGCGTGTCCTCGTCGCCGCCGGCCAGCGCGGTGGCGTCCTCCACATGGGCGGGGAAGAAGGCGCGGTCGCCCAGGTGGCGGCCGCCACGCACCATCGCCAGGTTGACGCAGGCGCGACCGCCGGCCACCTTCACCGCCAGCACGTCCACCTCGCGGCCCGCCGAGGACTGGCTGCTCTCGTCCACCGCCTGCTGGTGCTGCACCTTGGCCAGTGCGCTCAGGCGGTTGCGGACCTCGGCGGCCTTTTCGTACTCCAGCGCGTCGGCAAAAGCCATCATCTGCGCCTGCAGGTCGGCCACCACCTGCTGCTCGTCGCCCAGCAGGAAGCGCTCCGTGTCGCGCACGTCGCGGGCGTAGTCCTCGGCCGAGACCAGGCCCACGCAGGGGCCCGAGCAGCGCCGGATCTGGTAGAGCAGG
The DNA here is from genome assembly GCF_018069845.1 of Ideonella alba. Classification (NCBI taxonomy): domain Bacteria; kingdom Pseudomonadati; phylum Pseudomonadota; class Betaproteobacteria; order Burkholderiales; family Sphaerotilaceae; genus Ideonella; species Ideonella alba. The sequence continues at coordinate 27,310 of NZ_JAGQDD010000016.1, read as the reverse complement.
CAGGGCCGCGAGCGGTTGGCGAAGACGGTGTCCTCGCAGGTGCGCAGGCGGAAGACCTTCTGGATCAGCTGGATCGCCTCGCGCACCGCACCGGCACCCGGGTAGGGCCCGAAGTAGCGGTGCTTGCGGTCCACCGCGCCGCGGTAGTAGGCCACGCGCGGGAAGCCGCCGCCGGTGATCTTGACGTAGGGGTAGCTCTTGTCGTCGCGGAACAGGATGTTGAACTTGGGGTTCAACGCCTTGATCAGGTTGTTCTCCAGCAGCAGCGCCTCGGCCTCGGTGCGCACCACCGTGGTCTCCAGGCGGGCGATGCGCGCCACCATCAGGCCGATGCGGGTGCCGCCATGGTCCTTCTGGAAGTAGCTGGAGACGCGCTTCTTCAGGTCGCGCGCCTTGCCCACGTAGAGCACGTTGTCGCGCGCATCGAAGTAGCGGTAGACGCCGGGCAGGCCGGGCAGCGCAGCCACCTCGGCCAGCAGGCGCTCGCGGGCGGCCGCCGCCGCCTCGACCAGCGCCTGCTGGGCGCGGGCCTCGGCGGCCTCGCTGGCCGGGGCAGGAACGGGGGACGGCTCGGGGACTTCCATGCAGGCGCGCATTGTGCCCTTCGATAATGCCCACCATGGCTGCGCCGCTCTGGGACCTGTTCTGCCGCGTGATCGACAACCACGGCGACCTCGGCGTGTGCTGGCGTCTGGCCGTGGACCTGGCCGAACGGGGCCAGCGGGTGCGGCTGTGGGTGGACGATGCCGCCGCGCTGGCCTGGATGGCGCCGCAGGGCCACCCGGGCGTGCAGGTGCTGCGCTGGCAGGAGGACGCCTTGCCCACGCCGGGCGAGGTGGTGGTCGAGGCTTTCGGCTGCGACCCACCTCCGGCCTTCGTCGCCGCGATGCGCGCCGAGCAGCGCCCGCCGGTGTGGCTGAACCTGGAGTACCTCAGCGCCGAGCCCTATGTGGAGCGCAGCCACGGCCTGCGCTCGCCGGTGATGAGCGGCCCGGGCGCCGGCCTGGACAAGTGGTTCTTCTACCCCGGCTTCACGCCCGCCACCGGCGGCCTGCTGCGCGAGCCCGGCCGCATCGAGGCGCTGGACACCTGCGCGCGCGATGCCTGGCTGGCCGCCTGGGGCTTGCAGGCACGCCCCGGCGAGCGCCTGGTCAGCCTGTTCTGCTACGCCGGCGCGCCGGTCGACCGGCTGCTGGCGGCCCTGGCCGGCACCCCGACGCTGCTGCTCACCACCCCGGGTGCAGCCACCGCCGCGCTGCAGGGCCGTGCGCTTCCGCCGGGCCTGCGCAGCCTCGCCCTGCCCTGGCTGCCGCAGACCGCCTACGACCAGTTGCTGGCCGTGTGCGACCTGAACCTGGTGCGCGGCGAGGACAGCTTCGTGCGCGCCCAGTGGGCCGCGCGCCCGTTCCTGTGGCAGATCTATGTGCAGGACGACGGCGTGCACCAGGCCAAGCTGGAGGCCTTTCTCCAGCGCCTGCGGCAGGATCAGCCACCGGCATTGGCCGGTGCGGTGGCCCAGGCCTTCCGGGCCTGGAACGGCTTTGCCGCCGACGGGCTCGACCCGCTGCCGCCGCTGGCGGATTGGCAGGGGCTGACCCGGCGCTGGCGTTCCCGGCTCTTGACCCAGGTCGACCTGACAACGCAGCTCCTCGCCTTTGTCACCGAAAGGCGTTAAAATTCAAGGCTTTGCGAAAAACGGCTGGCTGGTCCTGCACCGGACAGCCTGGGGCGCAAGCCAGGTTTTTCGCGACCCACTCATTTCAATCAGGCCCCGGTCACCCCGCGGATACCCCGCGACGGCACGCTGAACAACGCCCCGGGCCCCCAGCTGGAACAGCACCATGAAACTCGCTCAGGAAATCCGCGCCGGCAACGTGATCATGCAGGGCAAGGACCCGATGGTCGTGCTGCGCACCGAATACAGCCGCGGCGGCCGTGGCGCCGCCACCGTGCGCATGAAGATGAAGAACCTGCTCAACGGCGCCGGCGCCGAAGTGGTCTTCAAGGCCGACGACAAGATGGAGCAGATCGTCCTGGACACCAAGGACTGCACCTACACCTACTTCGCCGACCCGATGTACGTCTTCATGGACGCCGAGTACAACCAGTTCGAGGTCGAGGCCGAGAACATGGGCGACGCGGTCAGCTACCTGGAAGACAACATGCCGGTGCAGGTCGTGTTCTATGACGGCAAGGCCATCTCGGTCGAAATGCCCACCACCGTCGTGCGCGAGATCGAGACCGAGCCGGCCGTCAAGGGCGACACCTCGGGCAAGGTCATGAAGCCCGCCCGCATCGTCGGCACCGGTTTCGAGATCGCCGTGCCGCTGTTCGTGGAAAACGGCGACAAGATCGAAATCGACACCCGCACCCACGAGTACCGCAAGCGCGCCTGACGCGGCGCAGCGCCCGGCGCGGTCCGGGCAGGCATCATGGGCACCTTCTCAGGTGCCCTTTTTCTTGTCCACCATGGCCCTGTCCTTCGATTTCGAACACACGGTGACGGCCCCGTTCCGCATGCAGCCCGGGCTGCGGCGGTTGGCGGCCGACACGCCCCAACTGACCCCGGTCGCCGCCGGCTCGCGCCACCTGCGTGAGAAGGTGGCGGTGCTGCAGCGCTGGCCGACCGAGGCGCTGCTGAGCGCCCCGGGCGCCGACCCCACACCGGCGCTTGATGCCCTGGCCGCCCATGCCGCGCAGGCCCATCCAAGCGCCTGGCAGGTCCAGCCCGATGGCCGCTGGCACGCCCCGGTGCTGGGCTGCACGGTCGCGCCCGATGGCACGCTGCAGGCCGATCCCGGCGCCTGGGCCGAGCCCGCCCGTGCCCTGGCCGCGCTGCCCGCCCCGCTGCGCCGCAGCGCGCTGCTGGCGCTGGCCTTCGCCGAGGACCTGGCCCTGGTCGACGGCCGAGACGGCAGCCTGGCCTGGCTGGCGGTGTGCCTGCCCTCGCACTGGGCGCCGCGCGACAAGATCGGCCGCCGCTTTGCCGACGCCCACGCGCCGGTGGCCGATGCCGACAGGGTGCGACAGGCTGGCGCCCACCTGATGAAGCTGGTCTGCGGCCCGGACGCCTGGGAGCGCTTCGTCTGGACAGTCACCGATTCGCCCTGGCTGCACGGCCACCCCGACCGCGCGCCGCATGCCTGGCCGCGCGACCTGGACCCCGGCCGCCCCGGCGACGCCTGGTTCCGCACCGAGCACCAGTGCTTCATTCCGCTGCCCGCGCTGCAGCAGGCGGTGTTCACGATCGGTGTGCAGGTGCGCCCGCTGGCCGAGGCGGTGGATACGCCGGCGCGCGCGCAGGCCCTGCATGACGCGCTGGCCAGCATGAGCCCTGCGGTGCTGGCCTACCGCGCGCTGGACGGCGTGCGCGAGCCGCTGCTGCGCTGGCTGGCCGCGCGCACGGCCGCATGAAGACCGCGCCCATCGTGGCGGGCGCGCTGCGGCTGGACCAGCCCGGGTTCGAGGGCCTGCCCTACGCACCCGCCTTCGGTGACGTCTACCACCCGCGCGCCGGCGCCTTTGCGCAGGCGCGCCATGTGTTCCTGGCCGGCAACGGCCTGCCACAGCGCTGGCGCGGCCGGCGGCGCTTCGTGGTGCTGGAGACTGGCTTCGGTCTGGGCAACAACTTCCTGGCCACCTGGCAGGCCTGGCGCGACGATCCGCAGCGACCGGCGCAACTGGTCTTCGTCTCGATCGAAAAGCACCCGCTGCGCGCCGCGGACCTGGCCCAGGTTCATGCCGGCAGCCAGACGCCGGAGCGGGTGCGTGATCTGCTCGCCGCCTGGCCGCCGCTGACCCCTGACCTGCACACGCTGGAATTCGACCATGGCCAGGTGCGGCTGCTGCTGGCCTTCGGCGACATCGCCGACTGGCTGCCGGAACTGGTGGCCGAGGTCGATGCCTTCTACCTGGATGGCTTTGCGCCGGCAAAGAACGCGGCGATGTGGGACGCACGCCTGTACCCTGCGCTCTCCCGCCTGGCCGCCGCAGACGCCACCGCCGCCACCTGGAGCGTGGCGCGCGATGTGCGCGACGGTCTGGCGTCGGCGGGCTTCACCGTCGAGCGCCAACCCGGCCTGGGCGGCAAGCGCGAGATCAGCGTGGCGCGCTTCATCGGTGCCCACCGACGTGCCGCAGCACCGCCAGGGCGCCGCCCTGCGCCGCGGGCCCGCAGCGCGCTGGTGATCGGTGCCGGTGTGGCCGGCGCAGCGGCGGCCGACGCACTGGCCCGCGAAGGGCTGACCGTGACGGTGCTGGAACGCCGCAGCGCGCCGGCGCAGGAGACCTCGTCCAACCGCGCCGGGCTGTTCCATGGCGTGCTGCATCCGCACGACGGCGCGCATGCACAGCTGCTGCGCGCGGCGGCGCTGCGCACGGCGCAGCGACTGGCGGGGCAGCTTGGCACCCAGGCCTTGCCGGGCGCCGTGGCGGGTCTGCTGCGCGGCGGCGGTGACGATCCCGCCGAGGTCCTGCAGGCGCTGGCCGATCGGCAGGGCCTGCCGGCCGGCTATGTGCAGGCGCTGCCGGCCGACGAGGCCTCGCGCCGGGTCGGCCTGGCGCTGCCGCGGCCACAGTGGTTCTACCCCGGCGGCGGCTGGGTCAGCCCGCCGGCCCTGGTGCGCCACCTGCTGGACGCGCCGGGCATCGCGCTGCGTCCCGACAGCGATGTCGCGCGGCTGGTCCGCGAGGGCGGCCTCTGGCAGGCGAGTGATGCGCAGGGCCGCGTCCTGGCCGTGGCCGACGTGGCGGTGGTGGCCGGCGCCCTGGACGGCCTGGCGTTGCTGGTGCCGTGGCACCCGGAGGCCGCGGACTGGCCCCTCGGCCAGCAGCGCGGCCAGGTGAGCATCGTGCCGCCGTCGCTGGCCTCGGACCTTCCGAAGCCCGCACTGCCGCTGGCCAGCGGCGGCTACCTGATCACGCTGCCCGATGCACTGGGCGGCGGCCTGCTGTGCGGGGCCACCTCGCAGCGCGGGGACACAGACCCTGCCGTGCGCACGGACGACCACCGGCGCAACCTGGCCCGCATGGCCGAGCTCACCGGCCAGCCGGTGGACCCGCTGCTGGCCGAGCACCCGGCGCTGGAGGGCAAGGTGGGCTGGCGCCTGGCCGCCGACGACCGGCTGCCCCTGGTGGGTCCGGTGCCGGCCGATGCGCCCGCGCGTGCCGGTGCGCGGCGCCAGGAACAGCCGCGCCAGGTGCCACGCGTCGAGGGCCTGTACCTGCTCACCGCGCTGGGCTCGCGCGGGCTGACGCTGGCGCCGCTGCTGGGCGAGGTGCTGGCAGCGTGGATCTGCGGCGCGCCTGTGCCGCTGGCGGCCAGCCTGCTCGATGCGATCGATCCGGCGCGCTTCGTCGCCCGCGCCGCCCGCAAGCCGGCTTAGAACGCCAGCGTCTTCACGCCCTGCGGCGTGCCCAGCAAGCAGACCTTGGCCTTGTGGCGGCCGAAGATGCCCACCGTGACCACGCCGGGCCACTGGTTGACCTCGGCCTCCATAGCCAGCGGGTCGGTGATCTGCAGGCCGCGCACGTCCAGGATCAGGTTGCCGTTGTCGGTCACCACGCCCTCGCGGACCGTGCCGGTGCCGCCATAGGTGGCGGCAAAGCGGCGCGCCACCTGGGCTGCCGCCATCGGAATCACCTCGACCGGCAGCGGGAAGCGGCCCATCACCGGCACCAGCTTGGATTCGTCGGCGATGCAGATGAAGCGCTCGGCCAGGTCGGCCACGATCTTCTCGCGCGTCAGCGCCGCGCCGCCGCCCTTGACCATGCAACCGCTGTGATCGATCTCGTCGGCCCCGTCGATGTAGACCGGGATGGACTCGACCTCGTTGGCGTCGAACACCGGGATGCCCAGCGCCTGCAGGCGCTCGGTGCTCTTGACCGAGCTGGACACCGCACCGCGGATCTGGTCCTTCATCGTCGCCAGCGCGTCGATGAAGCAGTTGACGGTGGAGCCGGTGCCCACGCCCACAATGGAGCCGGGCACCACATAGGCCAGTGCGGCCTGGCCGACAAGGGCCTTGAGTTCGTCTTGCGTCATGGCGGCGATTATCGCTGTCGGTTACGCTGGCCTGATGCACCACCTCACCCGGCGGCAGGCGCTCGCCAGCCTCGGCCTGCTGCCGCTGACAGCCCAGGCGGATCTGTGCCGCGATGGCCGCCGCCAGTCACCGATCGACATCGTGCCCACGGCGCAGGTCCCGCTGCCGCCGCTGCGCGCCGACTGGCAGCCCTCGCCGCTGCGCTGGGTCCACGATGGCCACACGCTGCGCGTGCGCAGCGCCCCGGGCAGCCGGCTGTGGGTGGGCGCGGTGCCGCACACGCTGCAGCAGTTCCACTTCCACTTGCCCGGCGGCGACCGCATCCGCGGCGAGAGCTTCCCGCTCGGACTGCATTTCCCGCACAAGAGCCCCTCGGGGCAGCTGGTGACGCTGGTGCTGCTGTGCCGTGAGGGCGCACCCCACCCCGCCCTGGCGCAGCTGCCACTGCCCTGGCCGCGGGCCGGTCAACCCGAGCAGCGGGTGGACGGCGCCAGCGTCGACCCCCGCCGCTGGCTGCCCACCGACCTGGCCTACTACCGCTACGAGGGCTCGCTGACCAGCGCGCCCTGCACCGAGGGCGTGGTCTGGCTGGTGCTGAAGGCGGTGGCCACGGTGTCTGCGGCGCAGCTGTCCGCGCTGCGGGCGGTGATGGCACCGAATGCGCGCGCCGTGCAACCATCGAACGGCCGCGCGGTCCTCGCCTCCTGAGGCGGGTCAGCGACAATCGCCGGTTGACCGCCCGCCCACACCCTTCCATGAGCACTTTGCCTGCCTGCCCCGCCTGCGCCGCCGACTACACCTATGAGGACGGCAGCCAGCTGGTCTGCCCCTCCTGCGGCCACGAGTGGAACCCGACCGACGCCACCGCCGAGCCGGCCGCCAAGGTCTGGAAGGACGCCCATGGCAACCTGCTGCAGGATGGCGACAGCGTCACGCTGATCAAGGACCTGAAGATCAAGGGCTCATCGTCGGTGATCAAGGTGGGCACCAAGGTCAAGAACATCCGCCTGATCGAGGGCGACCACGACATCGACTGCAAGATTGACGGCTTCGGCCCGATGCAGCTGAAGTCGGAGTTCATCAAGAAGGCCTGAGCCGGCCCAGACAGCTGACGTGCCGCTGAAGGCGGCCGGCGCGGTTGACCCGCCTCAAGCACCGCGACCTCACCCGCGGGCATCGTCGCGGCATGCCCTTTGCCTGCCCCGCCCTGCGGCCGCTCTCGCTGGCCGCCCTGATCCTGCTGGCCGACACGGCCGGCGCCGCCCTCCCTGCCAAGCCCGATGAGGGCGTGGCTGTGCCCGTCACGCCCGCGATGACCGGCGCCGGCATCGTCTCCAGCGGTGTCCAGCTGCCGCCGATCCCGCCGGTCACCGGCAGCCGCCGCCAGCCGGTGGCGTCCTGGGGCAAGCCGCTGCCCTACCCGATCATCGTGGCCGACCGCCGCAACAACCGGCTGATCGAGATCGCGCCCGACAAGCGCATCGTCTGGGAGATGCCCTCGCCCGACCTGAGCTTCTACCGCGGCAACGAGGACGTGAACTTCTCGGCCGACGGCAAGACGCTGGCAGTCAGCGAAGAAGACAACTTCGACATCCATCTGGTCGACTACGACAGCCGAACCGTCACCTGGACCTGGGGCATCCCCGACCGGCGTGGCAAGACCGGCCGGCTGATGAACTACCCGGACGACTCGCACCTGCTGGACGACGGCCAGTTCCTGACCGCGGACATCCGCAACTGCCGGGTGCTGATCGTCAACCCCAAGACCGACCAGATCACCACCCAGTGGGGCCGCCCCGGCCAGTGCAAGCACAACCCGCCGCACACGCTGGCCTGGCCCAACGGCGCCACGCCGATGGACAACGGCGACATCCTGGTCAGCGAAATCACCGACGCCTGGATCTCGCGCATCACGCGCAGCGGCGAGGTCAAGTGGAGCGTGCGCGCGCCCAAGCTGCGCTACCCCTCCGACGCCTTCCCCACGGTGGACGGCCAGCAGGTCATCGTGGCCGACTTCGCCAAGCCGGGCCGCATCATCATCTTCGACCCCAAGACCGGCAAGGCCACCTGGGAGTATTTCGAGACCAGCGGCGAGAAGATGCTGGACCACCCCTCGATCGCCCGCGAACTGCCCGACACCGGCGACATCCTGGTGGTGGACGACCTGCGCAACCGCGTGCTGGTGATCGACCGCCAGACCAAGGCCATCATCTGGCAGTACGGCGTGACCGACACCCAGGGCCACGCGCCGGGCTACTTCAACTACCCCGACGGCGTGGACATCGACGTCTTCCGGGACTGGCGGCCCACGGCGGCGGCCGGCGCGAAGAAGTGACCTGAGACAATCGCGGCCACCATGGCCCTGATCCCGTACGCCCTCACCCGCCCCATCCTGTTCGGGATGGACCCCGAAGCCGCGCACGAGCTGACGCTCGAGCAAATGGCGCGCTTCCAGAACACGCCGCTGCAATGCCTGTGGTCGCAGCCCCGCGTGGACGACCCGGTCACCGTGGCCGGCCTGCGCTTTCCCAACCGCGTGGGCATGGCCGCCGGCCTGGACAAGAACGGCCGCGTGATCGACGGCCTGGGCGCCATGGGCTTCGGCTTCATCGAGGTGGGCACGGTCACGCCCAAGGCCCAGCCCGGCAACCCCAAGCCGCGCATGTTCCGCCTGCCGGCGAAGAACGCGCTGATCAATCGCCTGGGCTTCAACAACGAGGGCCTGGACGCCTTCCTGGCCAACGTGCAGCGCGCGCGCAGCTTCCGCGCCGGCGGCGGCATCCTGGGCCTGAACATCGGCAAGAACGCCGTCACGCCGATCGAGCACGCCACCGCCGACTACCTGAGCTGCCTGGACGGCGTCTACCCGCACGCCGACTACGTCACCGTCAACATCAGCAGCCCCAACACCAAGAACCTGCGCGCACTGCAAAGCGACGAGGCACTCGACGGCCTGCTAGGCGCGCTGGTCGAGCGCAAGGCCCAGCTGTCCGCGCGCCTGGGGCGCAGCGTGCCGATGTTCCTGAAGATCGCGCCCGATCTGGACGAGGACCAGGTGCGGGTGATCGCCGCCACACTGAAGAAGCACGGCATGGACGGCGTGATCGCCACCAACACCACGATCGCCCGCGACGCGGTGCAGGGCCTGCCGCATGCCGACGAAGTCGGCGGTCTGTCAGGCGCCCCCGTGCTGGAACCCAGCAACCGGGTGATCTGCCTGCTGCGCGCCGAGCTGGGCGCGGGCTTCCCGATCATCGGCGTGGGCGGCGTGCTCAGCGGCGAGGATGCGCGCAGCAAGATCGCCGCCGGGGCCGACCTGGTGCAGCTCTACACCGGGCTGATCTACCGCGGCTCGCCGCTGGTGCGCGAAGCGGCCCAGGCGCTCAAGCGCTGATCAGTCGCCGGCCACCACGCCTTCGCGGCGCGGGTCCGCGCCGCCCAGCCAGCCTCGGCCGGTCGGGTCGCGCTGCAGCACATGGATGCCGCTGGGGATCTCGTCCTCCTGCACCTGCTGGCCCCGCGCGCGCAGCCCCTGCACCACGTCGGGCGACCAGCGGCCGCGCTCCAGCCAGCTCAGCGACGTGTTGAAGTTCAGCAGGTGCGGTGCGTCTGCCGCCTGCTGCGGCGTCAGCCCCTCGGCCAGGCCCTGCAGCGTGCCGGCCACGAAATGGATGATCGCGCCACCGCCCGGTGAGCCCAGCGTGGCCAGCAGGCGGCCATCGCGGCGGTCGAAGACCAGCGTGGGCGCCATGCTCGAGCGTGGCCGCTTGCCGCCCTCGGCGCGGTTGGCCACCGGCCGACCGTCGGCACCAGTGGGCTGCAGCGCAAAGTCGGTCAGCTCGTTGTTCAGCAGGAAGCCCCCAGGCCATCCGGTGCCACCGTCGCACAGCAGGCCGCTGCCGAAGCCGGCCTCGATCGTCGTGGTCAGCGCCACCGCGTTGCCCTGGGCATCGACCACGCTGATGTGGCTGGTGCCGTGCTCGGGCTGCGGCGCCTGCGGCGCGAAGGCCAGGCGCACGCCGCCAGGCTGGCCGGGTGTCGCCTCGCCCATGGTCCGCGGACCGATCAGCGCAGCGCGCTGGCGCAGGTAGGTGGGCGCCAGCAGGCTGCGCCAGTCACCGCCGGGCGGGTCGACGAAGGCCGGATCAGCCAGGTACTGCGCACGGTCGGCGTAGGCCAGGCGCGCCGCCTCGATCCAGCGGTGGGCGCGCTCGGCCGGGTCCGTGGTGGGGGGCAGCGCATCGAGCAGACCTAGCATCTGCATCGCCGCCAGGTGGCCGCTGGAGGGGGGCGGCATGCCGCAGACGCGCCAGTCGCGCCAGTCGGTGCAGATGGCCTCGCGCTGCAGCGGCCGATAGCCGGCCAGGTCGGCCTCGGTCATCGCGCCGGGACCTTGCGGGTGTTGACGCACGCGCGCGACGATGGCCGCGGCCACCGGGCCACGGTGCAGCACATCGGCGCCTTCACTGGCCACGCGGCGCAGCACCGCGGCCAGCGCCGGGTTGGTCAGACGATGGCCCACCGGCCAGGGCTGGCCCTGCGGGTCGAGATAGAAAGCCCGCGCAGCCGGGTCGGCGCGCAGCTGCGCGCTGGCCGCGATCGACTGGTGCAGCCGCAGGCTGACCGCAAAGCCCTGCTCGGCCAGCTCGATCGCCGGTTGCACCAGACGCGCCCAGGGCAGATGGCCACCGCGGCGATGGGCCGCCTCCAGCATGCGCAGCGTGCCGGGCACGCCCACCGAGCGGCCACTGGCGATGGCCTGCGGCAGCGGCAGTGGCCGGCCATCGGCCCCCAGGAACAGGGCCGGCGTGACCGCGGCCGGTGCGGTCTCGCGACCGTCCCAGGCCAGCACCTGGTGGCCGTCCCAGCTCAGCAGGAAGGCCCCGCCGCCGATGCCGCTGGACTGCGGCTCCACCAGCGCGAGCACCAGTTGCGCGGCGATCGCCGCGTCCAGTGCGTTGCCGCCCTCACGCAGCACCTGGGCCCCGGCCTCGGCCGCCAGCGGGTGCGCGGCCGCCACGCCTTGTCGCTGCAGCTGCCAGCCGGACTTGGCTTGCACCATGCCTGCCACCTCGGGGGTCGCCCATCGCTGCGGCGTGCCCTGACAGGCCAGCAGGCCGACCGCGCTCAGCAGCAGGGCGGCCACGGTGCGGGTGCGGGGGCGGATCAGGCGGTGCATGCGGCGGATGCTACGTCCAACCCCCCGTGTCCTGGGGAGAGGGTCGGGACAGCTGCCCCATGGAGGCCACCGATGGGTGTCGCCAACGGGACATCGAGCCCGCGACGCCGCCATCCACACGCTGGACGATGACATCACCGCGCCACCACGGCCCGGCCCACCCACCAGGAGCCTCGATGATGACTGCACGAACCCTTCTTTCCGCCGCCGCCCTGACTGCCCTGCTGGCCGGCGCCTCCGGCGCCCAGGCCGCCAACGGCTGGCAGATGGTCGCCTCCGGCTGTGTGCCCACGCCCGGCTCGGCCAAGCTGATCACCGTCGGCACCAAGAGCGGCGCCGTCAGCTTCAAGGACACCAAGACCGGCAGCGCCTCGCTGATCTGCCCGGTCAACTACGAGTTCACCGGCACCAACGTGCTGGACCAGCTGGAGGTCCAGGCCGTGGACGCCAGCGTCAATGGCTCAGTGCGGGCCACGCTGGTGCGCAAGAGCAAGACGACTGGCGCCATCGAGGTGCTGGGCACCGTCACCAGCGCCGACGCCACCGGCGTGCAGAACACGCTCACCAGCTTCACGCCGGCCTCGATCAACTTCTTCACCCATGGGGCCTACGTGGTGCTGCAACTCAGCCGCACCGATCCGACCGCCGACGTGCAGGCGCACATGGTGTACCTGAGCCGCTTCATTCCCTGAGTGCTTCCTGGCCCGATCGGGCCCCGTCCTCCACCCCTGCCGGTCTCCGGCTTCATCCCCTGAAAGGAACGACCATGAACACGACCCTGATCACCCATGCCGCCGCCGCCCTGCTGCTGGGCACCCTGACCGTCGCGGCCCAGGCGGCCGACATCAATGGCAGCTCCCGCGACCGCGCCGCCGCCAGCCAGGGTGACGTGCAGCCCACCTTCAGGGCTGGCCGCCCGCGCGTCTGGGACGCCGTGGTCTCCGAGACCGGCGTCCTGCAGCGCGGCGGTGCGACCGGCGCCTCGGCGCTGAACACCACCGGTGCCTACCAGATCGATTTCCCGGTGGACGTGAGCCAGTGCACCTATGTGGCCACGCTGGGCAGCATCGACGTGGGCACGCCGGCCTCGGGGCAGGCGGTCACGGCGCGCCGCGTGAGCGTGCCGACGGCGGTCTTCGTGCAGACCACTGACGATGCCGGCACGCGCGTGCAGCGCGCCTTCCATGTGGTGGCGGTCTGCGCCTGATCAGCCGCGGCCGAAGCCGGCATCGCGGGCGCGCACGATGGCGCGCGCCCGGTTGTCGGCGCCGATCTTGTCGAAGATGGCGGTGACCTGGTTGCGCACCGTCTTCTCCGACAGCCCCAGGGCCGCGGCGATCTGCGCGTTGTCGCGGCCCTGGGCCATCAGCTCCAGCACCTCGCGCTGGCGCGGCGACAAGCCGCCGAAGTCGACCGTGCCGCTGCTCTGGCCCGGCCGCGGCGGCAGGAAGGCGTCCACCGCCTGCCACCAGGCCTGCCAGCCAGGTTCGGTCTCCAGCAGCAGGTGGTTGCCGCTCTCGATCACCACGAACTGCGCGCCGGGGATCTGGGTGGCCAGCAGGCGCCCTTCTTCCAGCGGCACGCGCACGTCATGGCGACTGTGCAGCACCAGCGTCGGACAGCGCACCTGCGGCAGCAGCGCCTGCACGTCGATGCCGGCGAACACGCGCATGAAGCGCGCGGCATTGGCTGGCGAGGTGGACAGCCTCTCCATCTCGTTGAACCAGGCGTGCTGCTCGGGCGTGCCGCCGGGGATGAACTGGGTGGTGAAGAACTGCCGGAACGACGGGTCCTGCTTGCCCCAGCCCAGTTCGGCCAGGCGGCACATCATTTCGGCCTCGTCACGGGCCTGCGGTGAGTCGGCGCGCACCAGGCGCCCCCGTGCATAGCCGCCGTGCAGCACCAGGTGCGAAACGCGCTCCGGGTGGCGCACCGCATAGGCCACGGCCACCGCCGCCCCTTGCGAGATGCCCAGCAGCGCAAAGCGCTCCGGCGCACCCACCGCGTCAACGACGCATTCGAGGTCGTCCACCCAGTCGTCGAATCCCAGCGAGGCGACGTCCCAGTCCGACCAGCCGCAGCCGCGCTCGTCGTAGCGGACCAGACGCGTGCGCTCGGCCAGCGCGTGCAGCAGGCCGCGCCAGACCGGGCTGTCCCAGTCGGCTTCCAGGTGCGACAGCCAGGTGGCGGCCTTGATCAGCACCGGCTCGCCGAGACCGGCCACCGAGAACGCCAGACGGACCCCGTCGGCGGTCTGGGTGAAGCGGATCTGCTGCTGGGAAGGCACCGGCGGGGGCATGGTCGGAGACTAACGTCCCGACCCCACCCGCTGGAAGCCCTTGATCGCGGGACGGCCCCGCGATGGGGCGTGCCCGGTGTCAGTGCACCTGCACGCCGGTCTTGGCCTGCACTTCCTCGCGCGTGACGCCCGGCGCCAGCTCGACGATCTTCAGGCCGTGCGGGGTGACGTCCAGCACGCACAGGTCGGTGATGATGCGGTCGACCACGCCCACGCCGGTCAGCGGCAGGGTGCAGTGCGGCAGGATCTTGATGTCGGTGGTGCCGTCCTTCTTGGTGGCCACGTGCTCCATCAGGACCACCACGTTCTTCACGCCGGCCACCAGGTCCATCGCGCCGCCCATGCCCTTGACCATCTTGCCCGGGATCATCCAGTTGGCCAGATCGCCCTTCTCGGAGACCTGCATCGCGCCGAGGATGGCCAGGTTGATCTTGCCGCCGCGGATCATGCCGAAGCTGTCGGCGCTGCTGAAGATGCTGCTGCCCGGCAGCGTGGTGACGGTCTGCTTGCCGGCATTGATCATGTCGGCATCCACCTGGTCCTCGGTCGGGAAGGGGCCGATGCCCAGCAGGCCGTTCTCGGACTGCAGCCAGACCTCCATGCCCTCGGGCACGTGGTTGGCCACCAGGGTCGGCAGGCCGATGCCCAGGTTCACGTAGAAGCCGTCGGCCAGTTCCTTGGCGGCGCGGGCGGCCATTTCATCGCGGGTCCATGCCATGTCGTGTTCTCCTTCAGGCCTTGCGGACGGTGCGTTGCTCGATGCGCTTTTCCGGCGTCGTGTTGAGCACGATGCGGTGCACGAAGATGCCGGGCAGGTGCACCTGGTCCGGGTCGATCGCGCCGGTCTCGACGATCTCCTCGACCTCGACCACGGTGATGCGGCCAGCCATCGCCACGTTCGGATTGAAGTTGCGCGCCGTGCGGCGGAACTGCAGATTGCCGCTCTTGTCGGCCCGGAAGGCCTTGACCAGCGAGACCTCGGGCACCAGGGAGCGCTCCATCACATAGGTCTCACCGTCGAACTCGCGCAGTTCCTTGCCCTCGGCGACGATCGTGCCCACACCGGTCTTGGTGAAGAAGGCCGGGATGCCGGCGCCGCCGGCGCGCAGCTTCTCGGCCAGCGTGCCCTGGGGCGTGAACTCCAGCTCCAGCTCGCCGCTGAGGTACTGGCGCTCGAACTCCTTGTTCTCGCCCACGTAGCTGGAGATCATCTTCTTGATCTGCCGGGTGGCCAGCAGCTTGCCCAGGCCGAAGCCGTCGACACCGGCGTTGTTGGAGATGACCGTCAGGTCCTTCTTGCCGCTGGCCTGCAGCGCGTCGATCAGCGCCTCGGGGATGCCGCACAGGCCGAAGCCGCCCACCGCCATCAACTGGCCGTCGTGGACGATGCCGTCCAGCGCAGCAGCCGCGCTCGGGTACACCTTGTTCATGAGAGAAGCCTCCGGGCTTGTTCGGATGGGAACGAAGGGTACTACGTAACACATTACGTAGTCAGTACGTCAGATTGCTTAAGGCCGACCCATGATCGACCTCGATTACCGCACCGCCTTCGACCTCGCCCCGGTGGGCCTGGTGATCTCGCGCCATCGGCAGATGGTGGACTGCAACCAGCGCCTGCTGGCGATGTTCGGCGCCGAGCGTGAGCAGCTGATCGGCCAATCCTTCGAGTTGCTCTACCCCAGCACCGAGGAGTACCTGCGCACTGGCGAGCGCATCGTCGCCAGCCTGGACCGCGACGGCCGCTATGCCGACGACCGGGTGATGAAGCGGGTCGATGGCGAACTGTTCTGGTGCCACGTCAGCGGCCGCGCACTGGAAGCCGCCGACCCGCACGCCGCGGGCATCTGGAGCTTCGAGGACCTCTCCGCCCGGCGCGTGCTGAAGGTGGATTTCACGCCGCGCGAGCGCGAGATCGCCGCGCTGCTGATCGACGGCGCCACCAGCAAGCAGATCGGCAAGAAGCTGGGCATCAGCCCGCGCACGGTGGATGTCTACCGCGCGCGGCTGATGCGCAAGGTGGGCGCCGGCACCACGCCGGAGCTGGTGCACCGGCTGCTGACGGGCTGAGGCTCAGCGCGCCCCGGGTGCCGCTTCGTGCACCGCCTGCGGCAGGGCCTGGCCGGCGGAAGCGAAAGCCTGCTCGGCGGTCTGCTGCAGGCCCAGTTCGGCCGGCATCGGCGCGCCGTCCAGCGCGGCCTGCATCTGCGCGTCGTCGCGCTGGCCACACCACTTGGCCACCACCAGCGTCGCCACGCCATTGCCGATCAGGTTGGTCAGCGCACGGGCCTCGCTCATGAAGCGGTCGATGCCCAGGATCAGCGCCAGGCCCGCCACCGGCACGCCGCCCACCGCGCTGAGCGTGGCCGCCAGCACGATGAAGCCCGAGCCGGTGACGCCCGCCGCGCCCTTGCTGGTCAGCAGCAGCACGGTCAGCAGCGTGATCTGCTGCATCAGGCTCATCGGCGTGTCGGTGGCCTGGGCGATGAAGACCGCCGCCATGGTGAGGTAGATCGAGGTGCCGTCCAGGTTGAACGAATACCCGGTGGGGATCACCAGGCCGACCACGCTCTTCTCGGCGCCAGCGTGCTCCATCTTGCGCATCATGCGCGGCAGCACCGATTCGCTCGACGAGGTGCCCAGCACGATCAGCAGTTCCTCCTTGATGAAGCGGATGAACTTCAGGATCGAGAAGCCGTGCAGGCGGGCGATCAGGCCCAGCACACCCAGGATGAACAGCAGGCAGGTGGCGTAGAACGAGCCCATCAGCTGGGCCAGCTGCAGCAGCGTGCCCACGCCGTACTTGCCGATCGTGAAGGCCATCGCGCCGAAGGCGCCGATCGGGGCCACCTTCATGATCGCGCCCACCACCGCGAACAGCACGTGCGAGAGCTTGTCGATGAAGGTGTAGACCATGTTGTGGCGGCCGCCGAACTTCTGCAGCGCGAAGCCGAACATCACCGAGAACAGCAGCACCTGCAGGATCTCGCCCTTGGCGAAGGCGTCCACCACGCTGGTGGGGATCACATCCAGCAGGAAGTCGACCGTGCTCTTCATCTTGCCCGGCTCGGTGAACTTGGCGATGGCCTTGGTGTCCAGGCTGTTCGGGTCGACATGCATGCCGGCGCCCGGCTGCACCAGGTTCACCACCACCAGGCCGATGATCAGCGCCAGCGTGGACACCACCTCGAAGTACAGCAGCGCCAGACCGCCGGTCTTGCCCACCTTCTTCATGTTCTCCATGCCGGCGATGCCCAGCACCACGGTGCAGAAGATGATCGGCGCGATGATCATCTTGATCAGCTTGATGAAGCCCTCGCCCAGCGGCTTCATCTGCTCGCCCAGCTGGGGCATGAAGTGGCCCAGCAGGATGCCGGCGGCGATCGCCAGCAGCACCTGCGCATACAGGCTGCGGTAGAACGGCGCACGCGGCGCCGTGGCGGTGGGATCGTGGCTCATCGGTGTCTTTCGGGGTGGGTGTCGGAGGGTGGCGGCAGTCTAGGGTTCACCCTGATGCCACGGGCTGTGGGAACCGCGTAGCCGCGATGTGGAAACTGCGTAGGCTGGCGGTTGATTCAGTCCTGACCAGCACGCGGGCAATCGGCGCCGTCCGGGCCGCGATACTCTCGGTCTGCTCCAACCGCCCTGCACCACCATGAAGACCAAGCCCTGCCTCACCCACGACGACGTGATCACCGTGCTGAACGCCGCCAAGGCCGAGGCCCTGGCCAACGCCTGGGCGGTGAGCATCGCGGTGTGCGACGACGGCGGCCACCTGCTGGGCCACTACCGCCTGGATGGCGCGCCGCCGATGTCGGCCCGCATGGCGCCCGCCAAGGCGCGCACCGCCGCACTGGCCAAGCGTGAAACCGCCGTGCTCGAGAAAATGATCAACGACGGCCGCACCGCCTTCCTCAGCGCGCCCGACCTGGACGGCATCCTGGAAGGCGGCGTGCCCATCGTGGTCGACGGCCAGGTGGCCGGTGCGGTGGGGGTGAGCGGCGTGAAGTCGATCGAGGACGCGCAGATCGCCAAGGCGGGCATCGCCGCGCTGCTCGGCGCCTGATAACCGGGGCCGGCCACCGGCAATTCCAGGGATCGGCCGCCAGCCGGTCCGGGTATCTTGTCGGCATGCCGGCCGATACCCTCACCACTGCCCCGCCCCGCCATGGCATGCGCCGGATCCAGGTCGAACTCGACCAGGCGCGTGACGGCGGCCCGCTCAAGACCATCGTCATCCCGCCCTGCCCGGCCCTGTTGCAGCGCCTGCGCGACACGATGGGCGAGGCCGAGCCCGACCTGACCGAGGTGGGTCGCATCGTCGGCAGCGACGTGGCGATGTCGGCCGCACTGATCAAGGTGGCCAACTCGCCGGCCTACCTGACCGGCCAGCCGGTGCAGACCATCGGCCAGGCGATGAACCGCCTGGGCCTGGAGCGCACCGCCACCGAGATGGCGGCCTTCCTGCTGCAGCGCAGCCTGCCGGCGAATTCACCGCATCTGAAGCGCTTCTGGGAACGCGCCGCCAAGCGGGCCAGTGCGATGGGTTTCATCGCCCGGCGCCTGCCCGGCATGTCGGCCGACCTGGCGCACACCTACGGCCTGTTCTGCCACGTCGGCACGCCGGTGATGCTGCAAAGCCTCAAGGGCTATGGCTCGACCATGGTCGAGGCGGCCGCCCGCATCGACCGCCCCTACGTGGCCACCGAGAACGCCAACCACCGCACCGACCACGCCGTGGTGGGGGCGCTGGTGGCGCGGGTCTGGCGCCTGGCGCCCGAGGTGATGGCCGCGATCCGCCGCCACCACGACCTGGACATGCTGGGCTCGGAGGACACCGAGTCCGAGGTGCACACGCTGGTGGCCGCCGGCCTGGTGGCCGAGCACCTGATGCGCCGCCACGAGGGGCTGGACCCGGACGCCGACTGGTCGGCCCACCACGGCGCCGCGTTGCGCTGGCTGGCGATCGACGAGGACGAACTGGCGACCTGGGACGACGAACTGCGCACGCTGCTGGACGCGGCCTGAGGCCGCGACCCGTGGCGCCCGGCAAGGCCGGGCCAGCGAGGCCGGGCGCCGCTCAGGCCGTCTGCCGGCCGTGCTCCGGCAACTCGATCTTCACCTCGAGCACTTCCAGGTTGTCCTGGCGCTCGAGATGGACCTTGATGTCGTCCGGGTTGATCTTCACGTACTTCGAGATCACCGCCACCAGTTCGCGCTGCAACTGCGGCAGGTAATCCGGCTGGCCGGGGTTGCGGCCGCTGCGCTCATGCGCCAGGATGATCTGCAGGCGCTCCTTGGCCACGCTGGCCGTGGTCTTCTTCTCGCCAAGCAGGAAGGAGAGGAAGGACATGGCGCTCACCTCCCGCCGAACAGGCGCTTGAAGAAGCCGGGCTTCTCGGCCTCGGTGAAGCGCATCGGGCGGTCCTCGCCGAGGAAGCGGCCGATGACGTCAGCGTAGGCCTCGGCCACGTCGGTGCCCTTGAGGTGGATCGCCGGCAGGCCCTGGTTGGAGGCATCCAGCACGTTCTCGCTCTCGGGGATCACACCGATCAGCTCGATGCGCAGGATCTCGCGGATGTCGTCGATCGACAGCATCTGGCCGGTGTCCACGCGGTTGGGGTTGTAGCGCGTGATCAGCAGGTGTTCCTTGACCGGCTCGCGGCCCTCGATGGCGCGGCGCGTCTTGCTGGCCAGGATGCCCAGGATGCGGTCGGAGTCGCGCACCGACGAGACCTCGGGGTTGGTCACCACCAGCGCCTCGTCGGCGAAGTGCATGGCCATCAGCGCGCCGGTCTCGATGCCCGCGGGCGAGTCGCAGACGATGTACTCGAAGCCCATGGCGGCCAGGTCGTTGAGCACCTTCTCGACGCCTTCAACCGTCAGCGCGTCCTTGTCGCGCGTCTGCGAGGCGGCCAGCACGAACAGCTGCTCGCACTGCTTGTCCTTGATCAACGCCTGGTTGAGGTTGGCCTCGCCGTGGATCACGTTGATCAGGTCGTAGACCACGCGGCGCTCGCAGCCCATGATCAGGTCGAGGTTGCGCAGGCCGACGTCGAAGTCGATCACGGCGGTCTTGTGGCCGCGCAGCGCGAGGCCGGAGGCGAAGCTGGCGCTGGTGGTGGTCTTGCCGACCCCACCCTTGCCGGAGGTCACCACGACGATCTTGGTCATCGCTCTTCGTCCTTTCAGGAGATGCGTTGGGAAATCAGAACTTCAGGGGCTCGATGCGCAGCGACTCGCCCTCCAGGCGCACCTGGGCGGGTTTGCCGGCCACCTCGGGCGGCAGGTCGGCGTCGAAATTGCGCCAGATGCCGGCCACCGAGACCAGCTGCGGCTCCATCTGCGCGGCGAAGACGCGCGCACCGGTGTCGCCACGCGCACCCGCGATCGCGCGGCCGCGCAGCGGGGCGTAGACATGGATGCTGCCGTCGGCAATCACCTCGGCGCCGAAACTCACCACCGCCAGCACGATCAGGTCGCCGCCGCGGGCATAGACCTGCTGGCCAGAGCGCAGCGGCTTGTCGATGATCAGCGCCGGCACCGGTGCCGGATCGGGCAGCACGGCGGGCGGCGGGGCCGCGGCTTCGGGCGCGGCAACAGGGGCGGCAACGGGCGCGGGGGTCGGCGCAGCGACCGGGGCGCGCGGCGTGGCGGGGGGGGCCGCCTCGAACAGGCCGGCGGCCACGGCCGCGGCGGTCTGGGCCGCATCGCCGCCGCGCACCGCCACCAGGCGCAGGCCGTGGCGTGCGAGCAGCCCGGTCAGCGCGTGGATGTCGGGCGCAGCCGAGCCGGCCGGCAGGGCCGACAGGTCCAGGCAGGCCGGCTCGTTGTCGAAGGCGCCGGGGCCATCGCCTACCAGCGCCGACAGCGCCGCGTCGAGTTCATCCAGGTCGAGGGTCTTCAGCGGCAGCGCCAGCAGGTCCAGCGTGGCGCTCTTGAGCTCAAGCGCCACCGCGGCGCCGGCCCGGGAGGAAACGGCCATGAATCGTCAGCCGGTGCTGCCAGGGCACCGCAGGGAGAAAACCGGCGATTCTACCGGGGGGCGACGGCCGCCTCGTGACCACCGGTGAGCGGAAACCACTGCGCCAGCGCCTGGCCGAAGTGGCGGCCGTCGTTGTGGGCCCGCAGCGCCTGGTAGGCCTGCTCGGCCTGCGGATAGCGCCGGCGCAGGAAGTTCAGCCACTGCTTGATGCGCCCGGCGCGGTGGCGCGGCTCCACCCGCTGCGACACCTGTGCCCAGTAATGGTGCAACAACTCGCCCAGCGTGGCGTTGTCCAGCAGCGCGTCGCTGCCCTGCGCCAGACGCAGCGCCAGTGACGGGTCCGCCACCTGGCCGCGTCCGATCATCAGGGCATGGCAACCCGACGCCTCGCGGCAGGCCTGCGCGTCCTCGACGCTCCAGATCTCGCCGTTGGCGACCAGTGGCACCGTCACGGCCGCGCGCAGGTCGGCGATGCGCGACCAGTGCGCCGGCGGCCGGTAGCCCTGGGCGCGGGTGCGCGCATGCACGACGATCTCGGCCGCGCCGCCATCGGCCAGGGCCTGCGCGCATTCGACAGCACGTGCGTCGTCGTCGGTGCCCAGGCGCATCTTGGCCGACACCGGGATGTGCGCCGGCACGGCCCGCCGCACCGCGGCAACGATGCGGGTCAGGCCCTCGGGATCGTCCAGCAGCATCGCGCCGCCGCCGTGGCGGTTGACCACCTTGGCCGGGCAGCCGAAGTTCAGATCGATCCCCGGCGGGTTCAGCGTGGCCAGCACCGCGGCGTTGTCGGCCAGGCAGGCGGGGTCCGAGCCCAGCAACTGGGGCCGCACCGGCACGCCCGAGCGGGTGCGCCCGCCGCGGCCCAGCTCGGGGCAGATGCGCAGGAACACGCGGGCTGGCAGGACCTGGTCGGTCACGCGGATGAACTCGCTGACGCAGCGGTCGATGCCTGGCACCCGGGTCAGCACCTCGCGCAGGTCGTGGTCGAGCAGCCCCTCCATCGGGGCCAGCAGAATCGTCATGGGGCCGAACGATAGCCTAGGGCCTGCTCACACGACCGGAAGGGAGGGCGGCAGGCCCCAGGCGCTCCTGCAGCAGCTCCTCGCGCCAGGCGCGCAGCCGTTCCAGCGTGGCCTCGTCGG
The DNA here is from genome assembly GCF_018069845.1 of Ideonella alba. NCBI lineage: Bacteria > Pseudomonadati > Pseudomonadota > Betaproteobacteria > Burkholderiales > Sphaerotilaceae > Ideonella > Ideonella alba. Next base: position 5,661 of record NZ_JAGQDD010000016.1, on the reverse strand, counting down.
GCCGCAGGCCCCCGGGGCGCGGTGCATCGGCGTACAGCAGGCCCATCACCTGGCCGTCGCGGCGCATCGGCAGCACCAGCAGGCTGCGCGCGCCGATGCGGCTGCGCCACCAGTGCGGCAGGAAGCGCGCGATCGCCGGATCGGTGGCGTCGGCGATGCAGGTGTCGGCGCCGCGGCGGCACAGCAGCGAGAACAGGTCCTGGTCGTCGTCGGGCGGCACCAGGAAGTGGCTGTGGCCGGGCTCGATCCCCTCGGCCAGGCCCAGCTCGCCCACCAGCTCGCCGGCGCGGCCGCGGCGCCAGCACAGCACGGCACGCTGGGCACCGGTCAGGCGCAACAGGCCCAGCAGCACGCGACGGGGCAAGGGGTCGGCCGGTGCGGGCGCGGGCGCGGAGGTCGGCGGCGCCGGTGGCCGGATCAGCACGGGCAGCGCATCGACAGCCTCGGCAGTGGCCCGCTGGCGAGGCAGCGCTGCCACCGGCAGGCCCAGCTGTTCGCACAGCGGCGCCACCGCCGGGCGCACGCGCTGCAGTGCCGCTTCCATGCTGGGCCCGTCGTGCGCGGTGGCGGCGCCGAAGCGCTCGGCCAGGGCGGCCAGCGCCTCGTCGTGCCGGGTCGGGGGCTGGTAGAGCAGCACGTCGGTCAGCTCATTGGCCAGCCAGCCCATGCAGCGCAGTTGTTCGGTGCGCGAGTGCGGGTAGTGCCGCGGCGGCGCGTCGCCATGGCCGATCGCGCGCCGCAGCGACGGCGGCCAGCCCCAGCGCTCGGCGACCGCCTGTCCGAGGCGGTGGTAGTCGGTGCCCAGCAGGCGGCGGGCCACCAAGGCCTCGGTCTCGGGGGACCCATCGGCCGTGGCCTGCTGCACCGCCAAGGCCTCCTCGGGCAGGTGCATGGCGGCCACCAGCCGCCCCAGGTTGCGCAGCACCGCGATCAGCGTGCCGTCTTCGGCCTGGCTGTGGGCCAGTTCATGGGCCATCTGGCCGGCCAGCAGCGCGCGCAGGAAAGGCTCGCGCAGCGCCAGCCCCGGCACCGAGCTGCGCAGCGAATCGACCAGCCGGGCGGTCAGCGCCAGGCGCCCCACCTCGATGAAGCCCATCACGGCGATGGCCCGCTCCAGCGTGTCGATCTCGCCCGCACCCACCGAGCCGTAATGCGCCGAGTTGGCCATGCGCAGCACGCGCGCCGACAGGCCGACGTCCTGCACCAAGGCCTCGGTCAGGTGCTGCAGCCGCGCCTTCTCCGAGCGGGCCACGCGGCGCACCCCCGACAGGGCCTGGCCCAGCGAGGGAAAGTCAGGCTGGCGCGAGACCCTGTCGAGCAGCCGCGCCAGTGTCTCGTCACCCGCGGTGATCGAGTCTTCGGGGGCTGGCGGGGTCACCGGCCCCAGCTCGCTGAAATCGGTCTGTGCGCTCATGCCGTGGTGTGCTGCCCCGATTGGAACAGGCCCGTCGGCGGCGCGCCAGCGCCATGGTCCGCAGATCAGCGGCCGCCCAGGCCGCCAGATCAGGCGCTCAGTCGCGCAGGTCGCCGGCCAGGCTGGCCAGCGTCTCGGCCGGGATGGCCAGGTGGGCCGGGTAGTTGGTGTGGTCGCAGCCCAGGCGCACCTGGGCGCCTGCGCGCACCGCCTGGCGTGCGGCGGCGGGCAGCTCGAAACGCACGAAATGCACCGACGAGGTCTTCTCGGCGGTTTCGCGATCCAGGTCCTCGTCGGCGATGGCGTACACGCGGGCATGGCCTTCGACCTCGACAAACAGCCGGTCCTCGACACCGATCAGCCGCGCCAGCTCGCGCCGCCGCTCGTGCACGTCGGGGTACTCCAGCAGCACCGTGGCCTTCCAGTTGCGGCCATCGGGCACCAGCGGGGCGTAGGCGTCGATCTCGGCCTGCACGCCCTCGTCCTCGAAGATCTTCTCGATGTGCAGCATTTCCTGGATCTGGCGGCGGATGGTCTGCTCGTCCTCGAACTGCAGCGTCATGTGCTCGCCCAGGCTGATGCTGCGCAGGCGGCGGTGGGCGATGGCCTCGGCGCGCAAGGTCTTGCGCTGGCGGGCATAGGCTTCCAGGGTCAGCAGGCTGTCGCGGGTGATGCTCATGGGTGATGCGGGTCAGAGTCCGTAGGCGGTGCGCAGCAGCGTCAGCGGATGCTGCAGCGCTTTCGGCGGCGTGCCGGCCTGGGTCATGCCCTGGGCGATGTGGTGGCCGGCCAGCGCACAGTCGCTGGCGATGACATCGGGCTCGTCCTTGGCCATCGCCTTGAAGACCGGCTTGCCGATCTTCATCGCCATCGGGTGGAAGGCTGTCTTGACGCCATAGGTGCCGGCGTGGCCGGAGCAGCGCTCGACCGTGTTCAGCTGCACCGTGACCGACTGGCCGATGAGCTTGAACATCTCCTCGGTCTTGCGGCCGATGTTCTGCACCCGGCCGTGGCAGGGGATGTGGTAGCTGACCTTGCCCAGCGCCTGCTTGAAGTCGGTCTTCAGCAGGCCGTCCTTGTGGCGCGCCACCAGGTACTCGAAGGGGTCGAACATCGCGGCTTTCACCGCCTGCACGTCCTCGTCCTCGGGGAACAGCAGCGGCAGCTCCTGCTTGAACATCAGCGTGCAGCTGGGGATGGCGCTGACGATCGCCCAGCCCTCGCGGGCGTAGCGGGCGAGCACCGGGATGTTGGCGGCCTTGTGTTCGGCCACGCCCTGCAGATCGCCCAGCTCCAGCTTGGGCATGCCGCAGCAGCGCTCCTTCTCGACCAGGGTCCAGGGAATGTCGTTGTGGTCCAGCACCTTCAGCAGGTCATGGCCGATGCCGGGCTCGTTGTAGTTGACGTAGCAGGTGGCGAAGACCGCCACCTTGCCCGGGGTGCGCTGACCCCGGGTGACCACCTGCGCAGCGCCCTGGCTGGGCGCGCTCCAGCGCAGCCGGCTGCTGGCCAGCTCGGGCAGCCAGGCCTCGGGGTGCACGCCCAGGGTCTTGTCCAGCAGGCGACGCATCGGCTGGGTGCGGTTGACGGCGTTGACCACCTGCACCACCACCGGGATCCCGGCGAACTGGCCGTGGGTGTCGGTGGAGGCCAGCAGGCGCTCGCCGCGGCCGACCTCGCCCTTCCTGAACTTGATCGCCTTGGCACGCAGCATCAGGTGCGGGAAGTCCAGGCCCCATTCGTGCGGCGGCACGTAGGGGCACTTGGTCATGTAGCAGAGGTCGCACAGGTAGCACTGGTCGACGACCTTGGCGTAGTCCTTGGCGTCCACGCCGTGCAGTTCGCCGTCGTCGGTGGCGTCGACCAGGTCGAACAGCGTGGGGAAGGACTGGCACAGGCTGACGCAGCGGCGGCAGCCGTGGCAGATGTCGAACACGCGCGCCATCTCGCGCTGGCAGTCGGCTTCGTCGTAGAACGAGTCCTCACGCCAGGGGACGGGGTGTCGGGTCGGCGCTTCGAGGTTGCCTTCGCGGGGGGGCATGGCGGCTCCTGCGGCGTCAGGGAACGAACCGGCAAGACAGGGCCCGCCGGACACCCACGCCCGGCGAAAGCCCTGCGGGCGAGCGTGCTCAGTCCACCAGCTGGTCGAGCGCCTTCTGGTAGCGGTTGGCGTGCGAACGCTCGGCCTTGGCCAGGGTCTCGAACCAGTCGGCGATCTCGTCGAAGCCCTCGTCACGCGCAGTTTTCGCCATGCCCGGGTACATGTCGGTGTACTCGTGGGTTTCGCCGGCCACGGCGGCGGCCAGGTTCTGGCGCGTGGAGCCGATCGGCAGGCCGGTGGCCGGGTCGCCCACGGCCTCGAGGAATTCCAGGTGACCGTGCGCATGGCCGGTCTCGCCTTCGGCGGTGGATCGGAACAGCGCCGCCACGTCGTTCTGGCCCTCGACGTCGGCCTTGTTCGCGAAGTAGAGGTAGCGGCGGTTGGCCTGCGACTCGCCCGCGAAGGCGTCCTTGAGGTTCTGCTCGGTCTTCGATCCCTTCAAGCCCATGTCTCGCTCCTGGTTGGTTGACGACTCGGCCCGGGGCCTGATGATCCCGCAGGCGCCAGCCCAAGGTAGCACAGGCCCGTCGAATGGGGCCAATGCATCCCGTCAATGCCGGGCATAGCGCCGCACTATGCTGGAGGGGGTTATCCCCAGGGCCTGGCTCAGCGCAGACCCAGCAGCCGCAGCGCCAGATCGTGGAGCCGACCGGCCGGGTCGGCCAGGTTGTGCAGGATGTCCAGGTGATGGTGGCGTGCCAGCGTCTCGCAGACGGGCACGCTGCTGGGGCCCCACTGGTCCCGGATCAGGCGGTTCTGGCGGATGAATTCCTCGGATTCGTCGCCGCCGGCCACCGCGTAGAGCGGCTTGCGCGGTCGCGGGTAGAAGGCCGGGCTCAGGCGCCAGGCGTCGCGCTCGCTCAACTGCAGATCGCCGCGGATGAACGGCGCGTGGCGCAACGGTTCCAGGTCGTACAGGCCCGAAATGCCCAGGGCGCCAGCCAGCGGCTGCGGCGGCAGCGCCGGATCGACGTCCTTCCAGCGGCAGCACAGCAGCATCGCCGCCAGGTGCGCGCCGGCCGAGTGCCCCACCAGGGCGAGGCGGGTGGGATCGATGCCCAGCTCGCCTGCCCGAGCCACGATCCAGGCGATGACGCGGGTCATCTCCAGCGCGATGTCGGCGATCCCCACCCCGGGGCACAGGCTGTAGTTCGGCACCACCACATGCGCACCGTCGGCGACGAAGGACGGCGCGATGAAGCTGTGGTCGGACTTGTCCAGCGAGCGCCAGTAGCCTCCATGGATGAAGACCAGCACAGGCGCGTCACGGCGCTCGGTCCGGAAGAGGTCCAGCGTCTGCGAGGGGGCGTCGCCGTAGGCCAGATCATGCTGCCCGTCCAGCTGCTGCCGGGCCAGCGCCGAGGCCTGCCGCCAGCGCTCGAACAGCGCGGCGTGGTCGGGAATGCGGGCCCGGTTGTTGTACTGCTGGTCCAGCCAGACGGGATCGAAGGCGTTCAAACGGCATCTCCTGCGGGTCGACCGGCGCGGTCGGGGCGATGGGCAATGCTATACTGCGCGCTGCTCATGGGGACGTAGCTCAGCTGGGAGAGCGTCGCGTTCGCAATGCGAAGGTCGGGAGTTCGATCCTCCTCGTCTCCACCATTGAGCCATCACACCCCCACCGGGCCCGCAGGGCGGGCCGGTCACCGCAAGGGCTGCACCCCAGGGTCGCAGCCCTTTGTCATTTCCGAGCCCCGCGCCCGGTACTGGGGCAAGTCCGGAGGCCCGGCCCCGCACTGTCGATGTAGTATTGCTACTTCATTCATCGACAAGAAGCTGTAGTTTGCCTCCAGTCACCAAACTGACAAACTGGCAACCACTCGGCTCAGACCCAGGTACGCAACCTGCTTAAGCTATTCAAGGCGGTCACCGGCGCATTTCTATAGGGTGATTGCCTGTGCCGCCGACGCCCGGATGACGGCTATAGTGCCGGTTACCGGGGCTCATGAGGCCCTTTTCAACGACAAGTACAGCACCCACACGGGGTGACTGGAGGAACCGAGTGGATTTCGCTGAATCGCAGCGCAGCCCCACCAAGCACCCGGTGGGTCTGATCGTCGTGGCGCTGATGCACGTGGTGGTCGGCTACGCGCTGGTCAACGGCCTGGCGCGCAAGATCGTCGAGGTGGTCAAGGCCCCGATCGAG
>NZ_JAGQDD010000015.1:0-128545 GCF_018069845.1 Ideonella alba | reverse complement strand
CGCGCTGACGCTGTACACCTACAAGGGTGGCAATCGCGACCAGATCGCCGTGGTGCGCTGATCCTTCGGGTCACCACAACGACACAAGGGGCGCCGCGAGGCGCCCCTTTTTTGCTTGGTGGCGCGGCGGCGGTCAAGCAGCGGTGGCGGTCGATCGATGCTGCGGCGCTCATCGCCTGCTATCGGCCAGGAGCGGTCTTGGTTCTATCGGCCCGGCAGTAGTCGCACGCGAGAGTTCAAGTTGACGAGGTCGCGGCCCCTTCGCGACACATTGCGCTGAGAGCCGAGCCTCGCTTGACCACGAACGCCATGAGCAAGGCTGGATATAGCGGACTCGCGGCCTTCTGAATCGATGGCCGTCGTGCAAGCGCTTCACGCCACCGACGCACCTTTGGCAGGTCGTCCCAGAACCCGAAGTCGGCGATGGTGTCGAACACGTCGAAGTACCGGAACACCGGCCCGAAGACCGCGTCGACGATGCTGAACGATGCGCCCGCGAAGAACGGCCCCGAGCCGAGCGCGGCCTCCAGTTGCTGAAGCCTCTCCCGGATGTCCGCTGCCCGTACCTGCAGCGTCTGCTCGTCGGGGGCGTTGTAGAAGGCCCCGATGAGGTTCAGCACGTTGGAGCCGAACTCCATCCACGAGCGGTGACGGGCTCGCTCGAGCGCATTGGCAGGGTGCAGCCGAGGCAGCGTCGTGTCGTCCAGGAATTCGCAGATGACGGCCGACTCGAAGATGGCCTCGTCGCCGACGAGCAGCACGGGCGTCTTGCCCAGCGGCGACACACGCAGGAACCAGTCGGGCTTGCGGGCCAGGTCGATATCCCGCCGCTCGAATGGCACCTCCTTCTCGGCCAGCACGATGGCCGCGCGCTGCACGTACGGACACAGCGCGTGGCTGACCAAGGTCAGTCCGGCGACGCTCATTTCATTCGCCCCAGACATAGTGCAAGACGCCGTCTTCGACGCGTGTGGGAAGCCGCATGGCCTGCTGCCCAGGAGCCGGACCACGCAGGCAGGCACCTGTGGATGCGTCGTGGCGCTGACCGTGCCAGCCGCAGACGAGTTCACCGTCCTTCCACTCCAGCGGACCACCCAGGTGAGGGCAGATTGCCAGGGTGGCACAGACTTGTCCCTCCGCCCGGTACGCAAGTGCCGGGCGGCCGAAGAAGTCCACTGTGACTGCTCCGGACTCCGGAATCTGCTCGATGGCGATCAATGCTTGCTTCATCAAAGTCTCCGATGTGGGTCAGGCAAAGCGAGGGGTGAACTTTGACGAACGCTTTAGAGCAACAGCCCCGTCACCCAGCAGCCACAGCGCAATGGAGGCGACGATCAGGAACACCGGGTATTCCCAGCCGCCGCCGGCACTGGTGTGAACCCAGCCGTTGGGCACATGCACCCAGGCAGCCACTGCCATGACGGGGACGAGGGCCAGCGCGGCCTGGCGCGCATAGATTCCCAGCAGGAGTGCGAGGCCGCCAACCAGTTCGACTGCAAAGACGGGGTACGCCAGGAAGCCGGGGAACCCGATGCTGGTGAAGAACTGTGCGGTGCCCGGCAGGGTGAAGACGAACAGCTTCAGCAGCGCGTGGGCGATCCACATGACACCGAGGCTCACGCGCAGCAGCGCGATGCCCCAGGCAGCGGAGGAGGAGGTGGCGGGAACGGAATTCATGGGACAGGGATGGAAGTGAATGACGAAGCCAATGTAGGATTGCCCCAAGGCAAACGCCATAGGCCGAAAGGAAATTGATGATTGCTCGAACGCAATACAGAATTGGGCCAGGCGACCTGGAGATGACCTTGGCCATGACGCGCACAGGGACCTTGGCGGCCGCGGGAGAGCGGCTGGGGGTCGACGCCTCGACGGTGTTTCGGGCCTTGCAGCGCATCGAACGCGGCCTGGGTCGACCGCTGTTCGAGCGAACGCGTACGGGCTACGTGCCGACTGAACTCGCCCAGGAGCTGGCCGTTCAGGCGGAATCCATCGAGAGTGCGCTTGAGGCGGCGCGCGCCACGGTGGAGTCGGCGCCGTCCCACATCTCGGGCACAGTTCGCATTACGACAACCGACACCGTCCTGCATGGTCTGGTCGCGCCAGCGCTGGCTTCCTTGCGAGAGGAGCACCCCCACCTGGCCTTCGAGCTGCACACTGGCAATGAACTGGCGAGCCTCACGCGGCGCGATGCGGACATCGCGGTTCGGGCGACAAAGCGCCCACCCGCTCACCTCGTCGGCAAGCAGATCGGGCCGATCCGCGTGGCGCTGTATGCGGCGCGCCGGGCTCGGCTTCGGAGCTTCGAGCCGGCCCAGGCGGGGAGCCTGGACTGGGTGGCGCCCGACGAAGCCCTACCCGAGCATCCTTCGGTCGTGTGGCGCAAGCGCCACTTTCCAAAGGTGGCTCCTCGATATCAGGTCGGCAGCATCCTGTCCGTGTTGGAGCTCGTAGCCTTGGGCCTGGGTGTCGGCGTGGTTCCCTTGTTCCTTGCGGAAGGTCGAAAAGATCTCGTGCGCTTGACCGACCCGCTGCCGGAGTGCGAGACGGAGCTGTGGCTGCTTACGCATCCGGATGCACGACATCTGCGCAGAGTGGGCGCCGTTTACGCGCACCTCTCCAAGGCCATTCAGCTTCCCTGATTGCTAGCTGAGCCGCAATGGTGAGGTGAGCGACCGGTCTCGATGGCCGTCTTGGATCGCTGAGGGTCGAGAACAGGCGGCCAGAGGCGCAAGGCAACCGTCTGAGTTCAGTCTCGAGTCGCCGTCCACGTCCTGGGAGCCTGCCCGGTCGAGGCGACACACGGTCGCCGCCAGCGGGTCACGATGCGTCGTTAGACGAGCCTTCGCTCATGCGAACTTGGCGACAGGGCCGCGCCACGGCCTGGCCAGATGGAGCCAGCACGGGCTTCAACGCCAGACGGCCGCCGGCTCGCGCTACTTGAGCACCTGCACGGCGGTCACCGTCATCGCACCGTTCAGGTTGTCGGCCGCGAACCTGATCTTGTCGCCCGGGTTCAGGCCCTCGAGCAGCTGGGGGTCACTGACCTTGAAGACCATGGTCATCGGGGGCATGTCCAGGTTCTTGATCGGGCCGTGCTTGAGCGTGAGCTTGCCCTGGGCCTTGTCCACCTTGCGGACTTCGCCGTCACTGGTGGGCTCCGGGGCTGCCGAGACCGCTGGCGCGGGGCGGGTCGAGGGGTCGGTGGGCGTCTGGGCTTGGGCCGGTGCCGCGGTGACAGCCAGCGTGGCGAACAGCGTGGCAACCAGGGTGGGAGCGAATGTCATGGGGACCTCCTTCAGGCCTTGGGGTAGGCCGCGAACACGGTGTCGCGCCCGCGCTTGTCGATGAGCAGCACCTGGTAGGGATCCTTCCGGGTCCCCACCTCCATGCCGGGTGAGCCCGCGGGCATGCCGGGAACGGCCAGGCCGATGGCGTCCGGCCGCTGGGCGAGCAGGCGTTTGACCTCGGTGGCCGGCACATGGCCCTCCAGCACATAGCCACCGACCAGCGCCGTGTGGCAGCTTCCGAACCGATCGGGCAGGCCGACACGGCGGCGCATGACGGCGGTGTCGTCCACCAGGGTCACCTTCACGGAAAACCCGGCGGCCTGCATGTGGTCGACCCAGGCGCCGCAGCAGCCACAGTTGGGGTTCTTGTAGACCTCGACCCGGGGCAGTGCCTGGAGCGCGCTTGCGGGCCGGGTCCAGGTTGCCGCCGCGCCGAGGGTCAGCGCCGTGAATGCACGTCGTTTCACTGGACCACCACCTTTCCGACCATGCCGGCCTCGAAATGACCCGGGATGAGGCAGGCAAACTGGTACTCGCCCGCCTGGGTGAACTGCCAGACGATGCCGCCGCTGGCGCCGGGTTTCACATGCGCCATGTTCGCGTCGGCATGCTCCATGGTCGGGAACTTCTTCATCAGCTCGGCGTGCTCCTTCAATTCCTGCGGCGTGCCCAGCACCATTTCGTGCAGCTGCCGGCCCCTGTTGGTGACGATGAACTTCACCGTCTGTCCGCGCTGGACGACGACCTCCGAGGGCGTGAAGCGCATCGCATCGCTCATCTCGAGCCTGACCGTGCGCGACACCTTCCTCGGGTCGCCCTCCCTGCCGAAGGCGCGTTCCTCGACCTGGCTGGGGTCATAGCGGTGCGTCTTCATCGGGTGGGTCTCGTCGCCGTGCGACTGCGCGCCCAGGCAGGCCAGCACCAGGCTGGCCGCGGTCAGTGTGTGGATGACCTTCATTGGTGTCCTTCAATGGTTGGCATGGCCGCTGGGCTTGCGGACCTGCAAGGTGCCCGCGTCTGACGGCGGCGCCGAGGCCCGCGGCGCGGCGGGCAGGGCGGGTGCTTCGCTGGTGTACTCGGTGGCGAGGGTTCCCGCGGGGTGCCGGTACCAGCCCGGGTCCTTGTAGTCGCCGCGTGCGAGGTCGTCGCGCACCTTCACCACGCTGAACATGCCGCCCATGCCCACCGGGCCGAACGGCCCGGTGCCGGTCATCATCGGCAGGGTGTTGTCGGGAATCGGCATCTCCATCTCGGCCATGTCGTGCATGCCGCGCTCGCCCATCACCATGTAGTCGGGCACCAGGTTGGAGATCTTCCTGGCGATGTCGCGGTGGTCCACGCCGATCATGGTGGGCACGCCGTGGCCCATCGCGTTCATCGTGTGGTGGCTCTTGTGGCAGTGGATGGCCCAGTCGCCGGCCACCGCGTCGAACTCGATCGCACGCATCTGGCCGACGCCAATGTCGGTCGTCACCTCGGGCCAGCGGGCCGACTTGGGCACCCAGCCGCCATCGGTGCCGGTGACCTCGAAATGCGGGCCGTGCATGTGGATGGGGTGGTTGGTCATCGTCAGGTTGCCCACGCGGATGCGCACACGGTCGCCGGTGCGGGCCACGAACGGATCGATGCCGGGGAAGGCGCGGCTGTTCCAGGTCCAGAGGTTGAAGTCGAGCATCGTGTTGACCTGGGGGGTCGCACTGCCGGGCGCGATGTCGTAGGCGTTCAGGATGAAGCCGAAGTCGCGGTCGACCTTGAACTGGCGCGGGTCCTTGGGGTGCACGATGAACAGGCCCATCATGCCCATGGCCATCTGCACCATCTCGTCAGCGTGGGGGTGGTACATGAAGGTGCCGGCGCGCTGCAGCACGAACTCGTACACGAAGGTCTTGCCGACCTGGATGGGCGGCTGGGTCAGGCCGGACACGCCGTCCATGCCCGAGGGCAGCAGGATGCCGTGCCAGTGCACCGAGGTGACCTCCGGCAGCTTGTTGGTGACGAAGATGCGGATGCGGTCGCCCTCCACGGCTTCGATGGTCGGGCCGGGGCTGGAGCCGTTGTAGCCCCAGAGATTGGCCGTCATGCCGGGGGCGATCTCGCGCACCACGGGTTCGGCCACCAGGTGGAACTCCTTGACGCCGTCCTTCACGCGCCATGGCAGGGACCAGCCGTTGAGCGTGACGATGGGCTGGTAGGGCCGACCGTTGGGTGGTGGCGGCGGCAACTGGGTGGCGGCCGAGGTCTGGACGACCGCCTCGGGCAGCAGCGCCGCCCCGGCGCGGCTGACGGCGGCGGCACCCAGGAAGGTGGCGCCAGCGGCCTTGAAGAAGGTTCTGCGGTTGCTCATGGTGGTGTCGGGGGTCAGTGGCCGCCAGCCGGGCTGGCTGCGGCTGTGCGGGCGGCGCCCGGCGCGCTGGGCGTGCCGGGCGAGCCGCTGGTCAGGGCGGTCTGCAGGTGGGTCTGGGCCACCCAGAAGTCGCGCAGCGACTCCACGGCGCCCACGACGCCGGCGATCTGGTCCTTGGCATCGGCCAGCAGATCGAAGACGCTGGTCAGCATGCCGTTGTAGCGCAGCAGGTTCTCCTCGGAGATGCGCTTGCGCAGGGGCACCACCTCGTCCCGGTAGTGCCTGGCCAGGTCGTAGGCCGTGCGGTAGGCCGAATAGGACTCGCGCACTTCGGACTGGGCCTGCACCGCGATGGCCGCCGTGCGGTTCAGCGCCTGCAGGTAGATCGCCTCGGTGCGGGCCACGCGGGCCGAACCGAAGTCGAACAGCGGCAGCGCCAGCTCGATCTCGTAGCCGTTGGTGCGCCGCTCACCCGTGGCGCTGGCGTTGGCGTAGCCGGCATGCAGCACATTGACGAAGCGCGTGGCCTGGGACAGGCCCAGCGACCGGGCGGTGGCCTCGGCCGAGCGTTTGGCCAGCCGCACGTCGAGCCGTTGGTCCATCGCCGTCTGCTCGGCGTCTCGCGGCTCGAGCGGCACCGCCGGCAGGTCCGGCAGGCGCTCCGGCAACTGGATGCCCAGCTGGTCGCGGGTCAGGCCCAGGGCGCGGACCAGGCGTTCCTTCGCGGCCACGGCCTGGTGCTGCGTGCGTGCCAGGTTGGCGGTGGCGTCGGCGTAGAACGACTGTTCGCGCATCTGGGCCAGCCGGCTGAAGTTGCCCGCGGCCACCATGCGACGGGCCAGTTCGTTCGAGGTCTCCGCGGCCTCCTTGACCTGGCCGAAGTAGCCCACCAGCTGCTGCGCCGCGACGGCTTCGAAGTAGGCCTGGCGAGCCGCCTGGGCCACGGCCACGGTGTCGAGCGCCGCCTGTATCTGGGCCTGCTCGAAGCGCCGCTGTTCGACCTGGCGTGCCACGGGCATCGTGAAGAGTCCCAGCACATCGAACAGCACCGCCCGGTCGATGTCGACCGACCCACGGCCGCTCTGGCGCCCGAAGCTGAACGAGGGATTGGCCCATCGGCCTGCCCGGACCAGGTCGGCCTCGGCCACGCCCAGCTCCGCATAGCTGGCCTGCAGCGCGGCGTTGTTCAGCAGTGCCAGCTCGACGGCGCTGTCGGCTGTCAGCGGCTGCTTGACCAACTGGGCCACGCGTGCCGCGGCGGCCGATTGCGCGTCGGCGCTGCGTTGCAGCGACGGCGACTGCCCGATGCGCTCCCTGGCCAGTGCATCGACCTCATTGAACCCACCGTCCGGCGAGAACGATGCGCAGCCGGCCAGCAGCAGGCTGGCGGCAGCCACCGCGGTGAGGCGCATCATGGCCGGCCTCCGTGCATCTGGTCGTGACCGCCGCGGTGCATGTGGTGCGGCATGGCCTTGGGGGCCGCAGAGGGCATGGGCATCGCCGGTCTGGCTGGCGAGGCCATGCTGGAAGCGGGCGCGGCGGCCGGCGGGGCGGCGGACTTCAGGGCGGCCGTGCCCACAGTCTCGTTCAGGCGGCGCCAGTCACCCGGCTCGATGTCGCGGTAGGCCTGGTAGTTCGTGAACGCGGTGGGGGTGGGCAGGGTGCCCGGTTCGGTGCGCTGGAGCGCCTGCCCAATGGCCAGCATCGGCATGCTGGCGAGCAGGGGCGCCACCCAGCGGGTGACGGATGTCTTCATGGCGTGAACGCATCTGGCGGCCGGGGCATGGCGCCCGGCCAGACAACCCGTCCGGCAGGCGGACGGGTCCCGACGGGCCTGCTGGCGCAGGCCGGGTGGGGTCAGAGGGTTCGGGGTGGCCGGTCCTGGCCGTCAAGCTGGAAATCCAGCGCGGGCAAGGACAGGCTGGGGAACAGGGTCCGCGCCACCGGCGTGGCGACCCAGGGGGACGGGAAGGCCGTCAGCAGCGCCGCCACGCCACAGCCACTGGCGCAGATGTGGCAGGTGTCGCTCGTGGTGCTGTCAGTTGCATCGGTCGCTGCGTGCTCCGGTGCACCGTGGGCGTGATGGTCGGCATGGGCCTGCGCATCGCCGTGGTGATGACCGACCGCGGGGTCCGCGTCATCCAGGTGAAGGGCCTGATGCACGTGCGCGGTCGAGGCAGGCCGTTGGCCCGCCCCGCCCATCTCCGCGCACACCATGGTGACCGCCACCGCACCCCGGATGGGGAGCAGCAGGGCCACCAGCAGCAGCACGAGGACGCGAATCGACTTCACAAGGACACGGGCCAGAGCAAAACAGGGGAACGGCGCAGAACCTCAAGCATAAACCCTCCTGCATTGGGACGGTCAAGTCGACCCGATGGGGCACCGATGGCCGCCGTGGTCAAGGCCGGCGCGCTGCCGCTGTACACCGACAGCGCTGGCAAGCGCGACAAGATCGCGGTGGTGCGCTGATCCTTCGCGTCATCACATTGACACCAGGGGCGTCGCGAGGCGCCCCTTCCTGGGTGGTCAGAACGTGGCCCAGTCCTTGTCCGCCGAGGCGACCGCGGCCGGTTCGGCCGGCTTGGTCGGCGGGATCCGGGCGGCTGTGGCGCGAAGCGCAGCCGGGCGAGTCACCGGCGCGCGCGCGGCGCTCGAGTTGACCGCGGGCGGCGCCACGTCGTGCGCCAGCTTGAACACCGACACCGTCTCCACCAACTGCTGCGCCTGCGTCTTCAGGCTCTCCGCGGCGGCGGCGCTTTCCTCGACCAGCGCGGCGTTCTGCTGCGTGGCCTGGTCCATCTGGCCCACGGCATTGCCCACCTGGGCGATGCCCGAGCTCTGCTCCACGCTGGCCGACGAGATCTCGGCGACGATGTCGCTGACACGGCGGATCGAGCCGACGATCTCGTCCATCGTCTTGCCGGCCCGGTCCACCAGCACCGTGCCTTGCTCGACCTGCTCGACGCTGCGGCCGATCAGGCTCTTGATCTCCTTGGCCGCCTCGGCGCTGCGCTGGGCCAGCGAGCGCACCTCGCTGGCCACCACCGCGAAGCCTCGGCCCTCCTCGCCGGCGCGGGCGGCTTCCACCGCGGCGTTCAGCGCCAGGATATTGGTCTGGAAGGCGATGCCGTCGATCACACCGATGATGTCGCCGATCTGGCGGCTGCTGTCGCTGATGCCCTGCATCGTGGTGACCACCCGGCCGACCACCTCGCCCCCCTGGGCGGCGATGCCGGAGGCGCCCTGTGCCAGCTGGTTGGCCTGCCGGGCGCTCTCGGCGTTGTTGCGCACCGTGGAGCTGAGCTCTTCCATCGTGGCCGCGGTCTGCTGCAGCGCGCTGGCCTGTTCCTCGGTGCGCTGGCTCAGGTCGGCATTGCCCTGGGCGAACTGCGCGCTGGCGGTGGCCACGCTCTCGGCGTTGGCGCGCACGCCGGACACCACCGTCGACAGGTTGCCCTGCATGCGCGCCAGGGCTTTCAGCACCTGCGCAGCCTCGTCATGGCCGTCAGCCTGGATCGGCTGGCTGAAGTCGCCTGCCGCCACGCGATCGGCCGCCTGGACGGCATGCGCCAGCGGAGCGGCGATCGAACGCACCAGCCACAGGCCGGACACCGCCGCCGCGCCCAACGCCATCAGCACCCCCAGCGCCAGCGACAAGCGGGCCTCGGCATAGGCCTTCTCAGCCCTGGCGCTTTCGTCGGCAGCGCCCTGGTTGTTCAGTTCGACCAGTTTCATCAGCGTGTCGCCGGAACGGTCAAAGATCTGTTGACTGTCGGTCTCGAGCATCCGGCGGGCGGCGTCGGTCTCGTTCCGGCGTGAGGTGGCGATCAGCGTCTCGTGCATCGCCTGGTAGGCCTTCCAGTCGGCAGCGAAGCTGTCGTAGAGCTTCTGCTCCTCGGCGCTGCTGATCAGTGGCACATAGGCGTCGCGGTTCTTGTCGAAGTCGGCCTTGATGGCGGCGATCTCCTTCTCGATGCGCGCCATCTCGGCGTCGTCGGTGCTCAGCACATGCCGGACCTCGGCCAGGCGGAAGTCCGAGGTGAGGGTGTTCATCGCATTCACCCGCTTGACACTGGGCAGCCAGTTGTCGGTGATCTCGTGGGTGGAGGCGCGCATCGCGCTCATCTGCCACAGCGCCAGGCCCGACAGTGCCATGACGAGGACCACCAGCAGCGCAAAGGCCGCGGTCAGGCGCGTCGTGATCTTCAGCTTGTTCAACATTCGTGTCTCCAGCGCCTGGCGTTGCCCACGGCGAATCACCCCGCCCGCGGCAAAACGGGCGAGGAGGGGCTTTGTCCGATGAATCCGGCCTTATCGGCCGCCGGAGGCCGGAGTTGAGGCCCTGGTACCGGGCCTTCTTCACGGTTCGCCGCGCCGATGCTTTGGGTGCCAGCGGTGGCGCCGCTGATCGCGTCCTGCAGCTGTTCCAGCGCCTGCACCACGCGCGCCGCGGCATCGTGGTGCAGGTCGTGGCCGGCGTGCGGCAGCGTCTCAGTCGGCACGGCCAAAGGGGTCCGGCCCATCCCTGCGCAGGCGTGACAACACCCGCCGATGGTCGGCCGACTCCACCGTGCTGAAACGGCCGGAGAACAGCAGCCGGGCCGACAGCCCGGCCGTCGGTGCGCTCAGTGCCCGGTCAGCGACACCGGCAACCGGATCCGCAGGAACTCGGTGTCATCGGCCGTCAGCGCGCGGCCACCGCCGTAAGGGAAGTTGTTGTCGTTGGCCACCAGCAGCGTGCGCTCGTCGATCACCGTGACGTTCTCGATCGTCACGTAGGGCAGCGTGAAGACCTGGCTGCCGTCGCCGTTCAGGTCATGCGGGTCGGCCAGGTTCATCAGGTCGACCAGCTCGGTCTTCTGGACAACACCGCCCGGCGCCACGCCCGCCAGGTCCACCAGGAAGAGCTTCTTGAACGGCGTGCCGCCGCTGGTGGCGGTGGCGCCGTTGCGCTCGATGACGATGAAGCGCTGGTCATCGATGGCCACCATGTCGCCGATGTTGGTGCCCGCGGCTTCCAGCACGTAGTGGTAGCGCACGCCGGTGTAGGCCTCGGTGGCCAGATCGAACTGGTCGATGCGCAGCGTCTTGGCCGCGTCACCCGCCACGGTCTTCTCCAGCAGCGTGTACAGCTGCGTGCCGCTGGCGTTCAGCGCCAGGCCCTCAAAGCCGCCGCTGGCCGGCAGGTTGGCGCTGGCGTGGCCGCTGAGCACCTCGTTGTTCTCAGGTGCGTAAACACCCGGCAGCGGAATGGGCGCGCGCAGCAGTGTGCCCTGGGCGTCGGTCTTCAGCAGGTAGGGCCCGAACTCGTCGCCCAGCCAGTAGTTCCCGTGGCTGTCCCGGCGGATGGATTCGATGTCGAAATCGGCACCGGTCAGCAGCCGGCGCTCGCGCACCGTGGCATCCACCGCCGGCTTGTTCGGGTCGTTGTAGTAGTGCTCGAAGTCGGCCTGGATGGCCCAGGGCACCTGGTGCTGGGCGTCATTGAATGACAGGCGGGTGCTGGCATCAAAGGCCTCGCGCGGGCGGCCCGTGACCAGATCCGCCGGGCGCGCTGTGCCGCTGCCGCCGCGCGCCGTCTTCCAGTCGATCTTCAGCGTGTAGGCCCGCAGCACCGCATCGGCCGAGTTGGCCCTGGCGCCAAAGCCGTTGTCCACCAGGAACAGGAAGCTGTTGCGGCGCGGTCCCGGCAACACGCCCGAGAAGCCCTGCACCGGCTGCTGCCCCAGATAGGGCGGCAGGTACGTGCCATAGGGGTTGGGCGCCGCAAACTGGCCCGAGGTGGGGCCATCGGCAAAGGTGGCGGCGGGCATCAGCGCCCAGCCGGTCAAGGTCTGCGCCTGCGCGCCGCAGGCCAGCAGCATCGCGGCGGCCCATGCACATGTCCTGATCTTCATGTCCTGCTCCTCAAGGCGTTGGTGACGACGCTGGGCATCGTCGCGGGGGAGCGTGTCGGGGGCGTGACGGCCGGGGTCAGCCGCAGGGTGGGCTGTTGGCGCCAGGATCCGCCGAGCGCGCAGGCTGTGTCCACCCTGGTCGTGCTCACGCCTGCACGCGCTGCGGGTGGGCTGCGTACACTCGGCCCGCTTGCCGTCCTGCAAGCGCCTTGAATCAGGAACCGCTGATGACCCCAGGTGGCCGTGTCATGTTGTTGTCGGCATGCATCACCGCCTGGGCGGGGGCGGTGCAGGCGCAGGCTTCGTCCACGGCGCCGCCGATCACCCGGGCCCGCCTGTGGCAGGTGGTGAACACGGCCCAGGCCCAAGGCTTCGCGGGCGAGGTGCTGGTGGCCGATGCCGACAGCGTGTGGTTCGAGCAGGCTGTGGGACTGGCCCGGCGCCAACCCGACGTGGCGCACCAGCCTGGCGCGGTGTGGCGCTGGGGGTCGGTGAGCAAGCAGGTGACGGTGACCCTGGCCATGCAACAGGTGGATGCCGGTCGGCTGGCGCTGGACGACACGCTCGCCAGGCGCTGGCCGGCGTTCCAGGCGCCGGGGGCCGCGCAGATCACCGTGCGGCACCTGATGCAGCACACCTCCGGCCTGGCGCACACCGACGACAGCCCCCGGGACGCCGATGGCGTCTGGTCCTTCTACCGCCGCAAGGGCCCACCCTGGCAGCCCGAAGCGCTGCGCTTCTGCGCCGGGCCGGCGAAGGCCGTGCCGGGCGAGCGCTTCCTCTACGGCGACTGCGACACGCTGGTGTTGGCCGGTCTGCTCGAACAGGTCACCGGGCAGCCCCTGCGTCAGCTCCTCCAGCAGCGCCTGGCCAAGCCCCTGGGCCTGGCCAGCCTTCGGCTGAACGAGGGCCGGACGCGGGCGATGGCGGTGGCCATGGATGCCAAGGGCCAACCAGTACCGCAACCGGTGATGGCCACCTACGGCGCCGCCGGCGCAATGGAAGGCACGGCGCGCGACCTGCTGACCTTCAACCGCGCCCTGTTGGCCGGGCGCCTGGTCAGCGCGTCATCGCGCCAGGCGATGTGGACCGGTGAGCCGAAGTGGGGCTATGCCGGCCTGGGGGTGTGGGCCTTCGCCGCGCCGATCGCCGGCTGTGCCGAGCCGCTGGACCTGGTGGAGCGCCGCGGCTATGTCGGGGGCATCCAGGCGCGCAACATCATCGTGCCGGCGCGCGGCATCTCGGTCGTGGTGTTCAGCAACCAGGCCGACTTCGACTTCGGCGAGATCTGGCAGGGCAAGGGCCTGTCGCATGACGTGCTGGCCGCGGCGCTGTGTGCGTCCGCGCAGGGCGCCGGGTGACGCGCCAGGCCCCAGCCCCCTGATCAGGCTAGGGCGTCAGCCTGAGCGCCTGCTTCACATGTGCCGCGACATCCTCTTCGCTGAGGTACTCCGTTCGCACATCCCCCCGCAACCACATCTCCGCCTGATCGCGGTAATGCGGGTCGCCCCACACGCCGCTCTGGCCCACGGGGTTGCTGCCCTGGGCCTGGTCGGGGTGGGCGAAGTCGATGACGCGGCGGGTGCTGGGGCCGTAGGTCACGGCCCAGGGGGCCGGGCCGAAGGGCTGGGCCAGGTTGTTGGGGACCTCGCGGCTGCCGGGGGCGGGCCAGGGGCCGATGTTGAAAACCTTGTCCAGCGGGGCCTGGCGGCCCAACGGGTGCACATGCGTGATGGTGTGGGCGCGGCCCCAGGTCCAGGTGGCGGGGTCGGCGCCGTACAGGCCGCGCAGGTGCTGCAGCGCGGCCTGCCAGGCGGCGGCCACGATGGTGGCGCGGGTCTCTTTCTTGTCGGCGGTGTCGCGCCGGTCCCACCAGGGTGAGGCGGGGTCGGCCAGCAGGCGGGGCAGGGCCTGTTCGATGGCGCGGGTGCGGCGCAAGGCCTCCACGCCGCTGCTGCCCGGTTCATCGCCCAGCTCGTCGCCCATCGCCTGGCGGGTCAGCTCGTTGAGCCATTGCCAGAACAGCGTGGGCTCGATCTGGTCGATGCGGTGGTCGCCCTTCCAGGCGGCGAGCTGGTCGATCAGGCGGCGTTCCTCGTCGTTGGCGGCGGCGGCGCGCAGCTCGGCCAGCACCGGCGCCAGGGTGCGCGGGCCGAAGTTCGTCTGCACGTCCAGCTGCAGCGCACGGGCGCGCTCCACGGTCCAGCCGCTGGGGGTGGCCTGCAGCTGCTGCTGCAGGCGCAGTGCGCGGTCCCAGGGGTTGTAGTAGCCGGGCACGGGCTCGGCGCTGGCGGGCTGGTGGTTGGCCGACATGATCCAGCCGCGTGCGGGGTTCTCCTCCTGCGGGTTGCGCTCGAAGGGCAGCCAGCCGGGCTTGTCGGCCTCCGCCGTGCGGCCGTCCAGCAGGAAGCTGGGGTGTACGCCGGCGGGGCGCTGCGGCAGGCGGGCGGCGGCCCACCAGGCGATGTCGCCGCTGGCGTTGGCCCACAGCACGTTCAGGCCGGGGGCGTGGATGCCCTTCACCGCGTTGCGCGCGGCGGCCAGGGTGTCGGCGCGGTTCAGTTGGTAGAAGGCTTCCAGCACCGGGTTGTCGCTGTCCATCAGCGTCCACCACATCGCGATGGGGGTGGGACCGGCGTCGGGGCCCAGCACGGTGTTGATGATGGCGCCGTGGGGCGAGCGCTGCAGCACGATGCGCTCGGCCGGCGCGCCCTTCACGGCGATGGCTTCTTCGCGCTGGGTCAGCGGCACCCACTGGCCCTTGATCAGCACCTGGCCGGGGTGGTCGGCGTCGGTGTGCTCGGCCACCAGGTCGATGTCGTCGTTCTGGAACATCGTCAGGCTCCAGCCGAAGCGCTGGTTGTGGCCCAGCAGCGCGGCGGGGCTGAGCGCCTGGAAGTGGCCGTAGAGCTCGAAGCCCGGCGCCTTCAGGTGCGCCTCGTACCAGACGGCCGGCGCGGCGAAGCTGATGTGCGGATCACCGGCCAGCAGCGGCTTGCCGCTGGCGGTGCGTGCGCCCGACAGCACCCAGGCGTTGCTGCCTTCCAGCAGCGGCAGCGCGGCCTGCTGCACGGCGTCCTGGCTCAGCAGGGCCAGCTTGGTCAGGCCCTGCCAGTCGGCCTGGGTGAGGCGCGCGCCGTGGTCGGCCGCGCCTTCGGGGTGCCAGTCCAGATCAAAGATCTTCAGGTAGTCGGGGCCCAGCTGGTCGCGGATGCGGCTGAGGATGGGCTCGGTGCGGAACGCGGCGGCAAAGCTGTAGGCCATGTAGCCGGCCACCGCGTAGGTGTCGGCGGGGGTGAAGTCGCGCCGCGGGATGCCCAGCAGCACGAACTCCAGCGGCAGCGGCCGCGTGGCCTGGTACTGGTTGATGCCGTCCAGGTAGGCGCGCAGCGCCTGGTTGGCGGGGCGGCTCATGTCCAGCGCGGCGGTCTGCTCGTCGGCGCGCTGGCGCAGGCCCAGGGTGCGGAACAGGCGGTCGGTGGGCAGCAGCTTGGGGCCCAGGATCTCGGCCAGCTCGCCACGCGCCAGGCGGCGCATCATCTCCATCTGGAACAGCCGGTCCTGGGCGTGCACCCAGCCCAGCGCGCGGTACAGGTCGGCCTCGTTGGCGGCCTGGAGGTGGGGCACGCCCCACTCGTCGTAGCGCACCGTGACCTCGGCGCTCAGGCCGCTCAGCGGCAGCGTGCCCTCGCGCTGCGGCAGGCGCTGCAGCATGAACCACACGGCAAACGCCACGGCCAGCACGATCAGGAACAGCAGGCCCAGCAGGCCGCGCCACAGCAACTTCTTCATGGCTTGTCGGGGGTGGGGAAGTCGGGGAAGAGCTGACGCCAGCCGTCCAGGCCCAGGCGCTCCAGCGTCTCGATGTTGCGCTCGTAGATGGCCTCGGCCTCGGGGAAGGCGGCCACGGCGCGGTCGATGCTGCTCTCGCGGATCAGGTGCAGCATCGGCCAGGGCGAGCGGTTGGTGTAGTTGGTGATGTCGTCGGCGTCGGTGCCGGCGAACTGGAACCGCGGGTGGAAGCTGGCGATCTGCAGCGTGCCCTCCAGGCCCAGCTGGCGCAGCGCCATGTCGGCCACATCCAGGAAGTCGTTGAAGTCCAGGAAATCGCTCAGCACGCGCGGATGCACCAGCAGCGTGGTGTCGGTCTGCTCGGGGTCCACCGTGGCCAGGTGCTGCAGCTCGGCCAGCAGCTCGGTCAGCAGGGTGTCGGTGTCTGTCGCGTCGGAGATCACGGTGCGCACCTGGCCCTTGACGCGCACGCTCTTGGCGAAGGGGCACAGGTTCAGGCCGATCACGGCCTGGTCCAGCCAGTCCAGGGTCTGGGTACGCACCAGTTCAGGGTCAGGCGGGGTCATCAGGCGGATGGTACGTTCGTCCAGCGGGCCCAGGTGGTGGCGTCCAGCAGCGTCTTGCGGGCGTGGCTGCCCCAGGGCTCGCCACGGCGCAGTGCAGCGGCGAATCCCGGGCCATCAACGATCCAGCTGCCGCCCAGTGCGGTCACGCCGGCGGCGAACAGCGGCGCCGGCCACAGGCCCGCGCCGGGGCCGATCAGCGCCACCTGCTGCGCGCCGTGGCAGGCGGCCAGCACGCCCTCCAGGCTGTGGTTGAGCAGCGTGGTGCTGGTGGCCAGCACCTTGGTGCAGCCGGCCAGCTCGGCGGGGTCCAGCGTCACGCGCACGCCGTCGGCCTCGCCCACCAGGTCGGCGCGCAGCTCCAGCACGGTCAGCCGCGCGCCGCGGGCGGTCACCTGTTTCAGCAGCGGCGGGAAGTAACCCACCATGCCGATGGACTCGCCGGGCTGCGGGTCCAGGCCGGCGATGGAGTCGGGGGCCTCGGGTGGCACCCAGCCGTGGCGGTCGAACAGGTGGCGGGTGAGGGCGTTGACGGCGGCAAAGCCCAGCGTGCGGGCGGCGCCGCCGCGTTCCACCCACCAGTGGGCGATGGTGAGCGGATCGGCCCCGGCCAGGCCCTCGCCGGCCTCACCGCCGGCCAGCCGGGCCAGCGCATCGTCCAGCAGCAGGTAGGCCAGGCCCAGCGAGCCGTCGACCAGCTCCAGCGCGCCGAATTCGCCATCCTTGCTGCCGCTCCAGGGGGTGGGCGGCAGGTGCAGGGCGCGCACCGGCGGACGGGGGCCGGGGCCCAGGGCCTGCGCCAGGGCGTCGACAATGCGGTGGGCCAGGGTGTTCATGGCGGCACATCGTAGTCCCTCTTGAAACCCGGCCAGGCGGCCCCACATGCGCCCCGCACGGCGCGTCAGGCGCCCGCCCCACCTTCTCTCCACAGCAAGAACCATGAGCAAGCAGACCCATTCGTTCCAGGCCGAAGTCAAGCAGATCCTGCACCTCGTCACCCACTCGCTGTACTCCAACAAGGAGATCTTCCTGCGCGAGCTGGTCTCCAACGCGTCGGACGCCTGCGACAAGCTGCGCTTCGAGGCGCTGGACAACGCCGCGCTGTACGAGGACGCGCCCACGCTGGAAGTGCGCGTGTTCTTCGACAAGGAGGCCAAGACCCTGACCATCCGCGACAACGGCATCGGCCTGTCGGCGGAAGAGGCCGCCTCGCACCTGGGCACGATCGCCCGCAGCGGCACGCGCGAGTTCATGGCCAAGCTCGAAGGCGAGCAGAAGAAGGACGCCAACCTGATCGGCCAGTTCGGCGTGGGCTTCTACTCGGGCTTCATCGTCGCCGACCGCATCACCGTGGAAAGCCGCCGCGCGGGCCTCCCGGCCGACCAGGCGGTGCGCTGGAGCAGCGAGGGCACCGGCGAGTTCGAGCTGGAAACCATCGAGCGCGCCGCGCGCGGCACCGACGTGATCCTGCACCTGCGCGACGAGGACGCCGCCGAGTTCCTGTCGGTCTGGAAGCTCAAGTCGATCATCGGCAAGTACAGCGACCACATCTCGCTGCCCATCCTGATGAAGAAGGAAACCTGGGACGCCGAGAAGGGCGAGCAGGTGGTCAGCGACGACTGGGAAACGGTCAACAAGGCCGCTGCGCTGTGGACCCGCGCCAAGAGCGACATCACCGACGCCGAGTACCAGGACTTCTACAAGCAGATCAGCTACGACAGCGAAGCGCCGCTGGCCTACACCCACAACCGCGTGGAGGGCCGCAGCGAGTACACCCAGCTGCTGTACGTGCCGAAGAAGGCGCCGTTCGACCTGTGGAACCGCGACAAGCGCGGCGGCGTCAAGCTCTACGTCAAGCGCGTCTTCATCATGGACGACGCCGAGGCGCTGATGCCCACCTACCTGCGTTTCGTCAAGGGCGTGATCGACTCGGCCGACCTGCCGCTGAACGTCAGCCGCGAGCTGCTGCAGGAAAGCCGCGATGTGAAGGCCATCCGCGAGGGCAGCACCAAGCGCGTGCTGGGCATGCTGGAGTCGCTGGCCGACAGCGACAGCGCCGACGACAAGGCCCGCTACGCCGACTTCTGGAAGGAATTCGGCGCGGTGCTGAAGGAGGGCGTGGGCGAGGACTTCGCCAACCAGGAGCGCTTGGCCAAGCTGCTGCGCTTCGCCTCCACCCACGCCGATGAAGGCGTGTCGTTTGCCGACTACGTGGGCCGCATGAAGGAGGGCCAGAAGGCGATCTACGTGATCACCGCCGACAGCCTGGCCGCGGCCAAGAGCAGCCCGCAGCTGGAGGTCTTCCGCAAGAAGGGCATCGAGGTGCTGCTGCTGACCGACCGCGTGGACGAGTGGCTGCTGAGCCACCTCTACGAGTTCGACGGCCACCCGATCCAGAGCGTGGCCAAGGGCGCGGTGGACCTGGGCGAACTGCAGGACGAGGAAGAAAAGAAGCAGGTCGAGGCCGCCACCGAAGCCTTCAAGCCCACGCTGGAGCGCCTGCAGGCCGCGCTGAAGGACCGGGCCAAGGAGGTGCGTGTCAGCTCGCGCCTGGTGGATTCACCGGCCTGCGTGGTGGCCGACGAGGGCGGCATGAGCGCCCACCTGGCGCGCATGCTCAAGCAGGCGGGCCAGGCGGCGCCGGCCTCGCTGCCCATCCTTGAGGTCAACCCCGAGCATGCGCTGGTCAAGCAGCTGGCCACCGATCCGCGCTTTGACGACCTGGCGCAGATCCTGTTCGACCAGGCGGTGCTGGCCGATGGCGGCCAGCTGGACGATCCTGCGGCCTATGTGAAGCGCGTGACGGCGCTGCTGGCCGCGGCGTGACCGGGCGGCCCGGCGCCCGCGTCCAGGGTGCCGGGCCTCAGGCCAGGATCACAGGTTCGCCGGACAGGCGCCCGGCTGAGTGCTGAAGGTGACCATGTAGAGCAGATCCAACTGCTTGCCATAACCCTTGATCGTCTTGCCATTCTTGCCAGCCAGGCCGTACAGGCACATTGGCTCGACGCCGAACAATGGGAACCGCACATCGGTCATGCCGGCGCCGTAGCAGGTATAGCGGCCACCGGTCGTGTCCGAGCCATCGGCCAGCGTGAAGGCGCCATTGGGACCGAAGGTGGCGGTGTAGCTGACACTGCTCCAGCCATTGCTGAAATTCAAGGTCAGGCACTGGGTCCGGCCGGCCAGGGCTTGGCAGGTGTCGGTTTGTGCCTGGACGGCGATGGTCGTCAGCGCGAAGAACGCCGTGGCGAAGAGTCGGGTGCAGCTGTGCATGTTCTGGATCCCTGAGTGATCGTGGTGTGACAGACGCCGCGCAGTACGGGCGCCGCTGTTCAATATACCGAAACAAGCGGGCCCGCCCGTGCCAGTTGCTCAGCCACCCTGCATGCGCTCGATCTGCTCGTCCAGCTCGGTGGCCTGCTGGGCCCAGTAGCTGGGCGAGGCGAACCAGGGGAAGGCGGCCGGGAAGGCCGGGTCGTTCCAGCGCTCGGCGATCCAGGCGCTGTGGTGGACCATGCGCAGCGTGCGCAGCGGCTCGATCAGCCGCAGCTCGCGGTCGTCGAAGTCAGCGAAGTCGGCGTAGGCGTCCAGCAGCGCCCACTGGGCCGCCTGCACCGCGTCGCGCTCGCCGGGCAGCAGCATCCACAGGTCCTGGATCGCCGGGCCGGTGCAGCAGTCGTCGAAGTCGACGAAGTTGGGGCCGGCGAACGCGCCCTCGTCGCGCCACAGCACGTTGCCCGGGTGGCAGTCGCCATGCAGGCGCAGCGTGGCCAGCGGGCCGTGGCGCGCGAAGGCGGCGTCCACCAGGGCCAGCGCGCGCTCGCTGCTGTGGATCCAGCGGCCGGCGGTCTCGGGGCTGACCAGGCCGCTGTCGATCAGGCGCTGGCGCGGCGCGTGGCCGAAGGTCTGCACATCCAGCCGGCGCCGGTGCTCGAAGTGCCCGCGCCGGCCCACGGTGTGCAGCCGGCCCATCAGCCGGCCCAGCCAGGCCAGGGTGTCGGGGTGTTCCAGCTCGGGGGCGCGGCCCACGCGGCGCTCGGTCACGGCCAGGCGGAACTCGCCGCCCTCGGGGCAGCGCCAGTGGGCCAGCGTGGGGGTCAGGGCGGACAGGCGCAGCTCGTCGGCCACGCCGTCGCGCGGCTGCAAGGGCAGCGGCGCCACCACCGGCAGGTCGGCCTCGGCCAGTTCGGCACAGAAGGCATGCTCCTCGGCGATCTGGGCATCGCTCCAGCGGCCGGGGCGGTAGAACTTGGCGACCACGACGCGGCCGTCGTCCAGATGGGCCTGGACGACGCGGTTTTCGTAGGAATTGAGCTGCAGCAGCCGGCCGTCGGGCTCCAGGCCGGCCAGGAACAGGGCCTGCAGGATCCCTGCGGGATCGAGCGTCGCATAGGGGGCGTCGGTCATCGGGGCATGGTACGCCCCGTGTCCGCAGCGCTACTCGATCGTGCTGCGGCGCACGCGGGCGATGCCGTCCTTGACGTCCTGGATCAGGCCCAGCAGCGCATCCACCGTGCGAGCACCCTGCTTCAGGCCGTAGTTCAGCTCGGCCGCCTGCTCCTCGATCAGTTCCTCGAAGTGCGAACCCACGGTCTCGGAGGGCAGCTTCAGGCGCGCCTCGGCCTCGCCGCCCTCGCGCTCCAGCGTGGCGCCGGCATTGCGGGCGATGCGCAGCATGGCGGTGTTCTCGCTCAGCGCGTGGATGATCAGGGTGTCGATGTGGCGGTTGCGGGCGTGCAGCACCGCGTGGTCAAAGAGGCGCGCGCCGAAGCCGCGGCCGCGGGCCTGGGGCGAGACCGAGACGCCGAACTCCGCCATCGGCCGCTCGCCCGGCACGTCGGGCAGGTAGGCCAGGTGGGCCATCGCGATCAACTCGAGGCGGCGGTTGAAGACGCCGAAGACCTCGTCGCGGCGGAAATCCAGCAGGTCGACATAGCGGCCGATCTGGGCGTCGTTGGCGGCGTAGCCGAAGCGCAGGTAGCGGTCGTGTCCCTCCAGGCCCAGCAGGTGGGTCAGCACGCGCGGCCGCTGCCGCTCGGACAGCGAGCGGATCGGCACCCAGCGGAAGGCCGGGGCGTGGGCCTCGGGCCGGGTGGCCGGCTCGGGCGGGGGAAACACGGGGTCGCTCATGGAGGGGCGCTCCGGTGACTAAGGGATAACCCGCACTGTACACAGATCCATCCCGTCACGGTGAGGAGGAGACCCTGTATTTCCGGTCAGATGACCGCCTGGTGTGGTTCCGGTGCCTGTGTTATGATCCGCGGCTTCGCCCGTTTTCGGCTGGGGTGAGGTTCACAACTGCGGTGCCTTTTTGGGCGGTTGCAGGCGTGAATGCCGGTGCCACACCGGGGGGCCTGAGAGGCTGCAGCAAGCAGCACCGATGGTGCCCGGAGCCCGGTTCACAGCCGTTTCTTCTCACTCAAGAGATCCCTCATGAAGACCTTCAGCGCCAAGCCGGCCGAGGTGACGCACGAGTGGTTTGTGATTGACGCCACCGATAAGGTGCTCGGACGTGTCGCCAGCGAAGTGGCACTCCGTCTGCGCGGCAAGCACAAGGCCATCTACACGCCTCACGTCGATACCGGTGACTTCATCGTCATCGTCAACGCCGACAAGCTCCGTGTCACCGGCAACAAGGCCAACGACAAGATCTACTACCGTCACTCGGGCTTCCCCGGCGGCATCTACGCCACGAAGTTCAAGGACATGCAAGCCAAGCACCCCGGCCGCGCGCTGGAGAAGGCCGTCAAGGGCATGCTGCCCAAGGGCCCGCTTGGCTACGCCATGATCAAGAAGCTGAAGGTGTACGCCGGTGCCGAGCACCCGCACGCCGCCCAGGCCCCCAAGGCCCTGGAAATCTGAGGAGCGGTTGAATGATCGGTAACTGGAACTATGGCACCGGCCGTCGCAAGTCGTCGGTCGCCCGGGTCTTCCTGAAGAAGGGCACCGGCCAGATCGTCGTCAACGGCAAGCCCGTCGACAAGTACTTCGGCCGCCAGACCTCCATCATGGTGGTCCGTCAGCCCCTGGTGCTGACCGAGAACAACGAAGCCTTCGACGTGCAGGTCAACGTGCACGGCGGCGGCGAGTCCGGCCAGGCCGGTGCGGTCCGCCACGGCATCACCCGCGCCCTGATCGACTACGACGCGGCCCTCAAGCCCGCCCTGAGCAGCGCCGGCTACGTCACCCGTGACGCCCGCGAAGTCGAGCGCAAGAAGGTCGGTCTGCACGGCGCCCGTCGTCGGAAGCAGTTCAGCAAGCGCTGATCGATCACCCGGTTTTTGCGGGTATCCACGGAAGGCCGCCGCAAGCGGCCTTTCGCGTCTTCGGGCCACACTGCCGCACCATGCGCTGGAAGCTCCTTCGCCGCCGCTTCTCGATCTCCGCCCCGCGGATGATCGTGCGCAGCCACCTGCCCTGGCCGCTGCGCTGGGCGGTGGCGGCGCTGGCGCTGGGCTTCTCGGCGGCGATCGCGCTGTGGGCCTTCGAATTCGGCAAGGACCTGGCGGGCCTGGACAAGGACGCCAAGGTCGAGCTCGAGCAGCTGCGCGCCGAGGTGCGCACGCTGCGTGACGACAAGGACAAGGCGCAGTCCATCGCCAACACGGCCGAGAGCCTGCTCAAGGCCGAGAAGGTCGCGCAGGAGCGGCTGGCGGTGCAGTTGCGCCAGGTCGAGGCCGACAACCTGCAGCTCAAGGCCGACCTGGGCTTCTTCGAGCGCCTGCTCCCAGCCGCCGGCCAGAATGGCGACGCGCCCCAGGTGCGCGCCTTCCAGGTCGAGGCCGACGGCCCGGGCAAGCTGCACTACCAGGTGCTGGTGATGAGTCCGGCGCGCGTGGCCGCGCCCAGCGAGGGGCGCTACGAGCTGACGCTGTCGGGCACGCAGGACGGCAAGCCCTGGACGCAGCCCATGCCCGGCGGGCCGCAGCCCTTCCAGCTGCGCCAGTACCTGCGCCTGGAGGGCCATCTGGACCATCCGCCTGCGGCGGTGGTAAAACTCGTGCAGTTGCGGGTGCTGGACGCCCGCGGCGCCGTGCTGGCCAGCCAGACGGCTCGCCTGTGACAACAACGTTGGGAACCTGGAGACGATCACCATGTGGTTCAGCCGCAAGAAGCAACCCCCGATCCGCAGCCTGATCGGCGAGGGCACCGCCGTGCATGGCGAGCTGCGTTTCAGCGAAGGCCTGCGCGTGGATGGCGAGGTCATCGGCGACGTCATCGCCGCCGGTGACGGCGCCAGCCTGGTGGTGATCTCCGAGAATGCCCGCATCATGGGCAAGGTGATCGCCGGCCATGTGATCATCAACGGCGAAGTGCACGGCCCGGTGGCCTCGAGCGAGCTGCTGGAGCTGCAGCCCAAGGCGCGCATCGTCGGCGACGTGCACTACCACGCCCTGGAAATGCACCAGGGCGCCAAGATCGACGGCGAACTGCGCCACGCCAGCGCCACTGACGACAAGCCGACGCTCAAGCTGGCGGCGTCGAACGACCACTGACCCCTTCCATTGCCTCAAAGGACCGATCCATGAACGCCGTGACCGAGAACCTGGCCCCCGCCGCCGGCGAGATGCCCGCACCGCTGGTCTTCACAGACAGCGCCGCCGCCAAGGTGGCCGATCTGGTCGCCGAGGAGGGCAATCCCGAGCTGAAGCTGCGCGTCTTCGTGCAGGGCGGCGGCTGCTCGGGCTTCCAGTACGGCTTCACCTTCGACGAAGTCGTCAACGAAGACGACACGCAGATGAGCAAGAACGGCGTGACGCTGCTGATCGACGCGATGAGCCTGCAGTACCTGGTCGGCGCCGAGATCGACTACAAGGAAGACCTGCAGGGCGCGCAGTTCGTGATCCGCAACCCGAACGCCACCACCACCTGCGGCTGCGGCTCGAGCTTCTCGGTGTAAGTGTCTGCACCCGGCTGCGGGCTCCGCAGCCACCCTTCAGGAGAGGGTGCGCCGGCCGCTGCGGAGCGGCCGACACCGACCAGCCGCCCACGGGCGGCTTTTTCACGCCTGCAGCGACCGGACCGATCAGGCCGGGTAGAGCGCGCCCAGCACGCGCGGTCCGCGCGCCCCGGTGACCGCCGGCAGGTTGGCGGGCTGGCGCATCAGGTGCGCCCCGGCCAGCCAGGCAAAGGCGGTGGCTTCGACCTGCATCGGCGGCAGGCCCTCGGCCGCGGTGCTGCGCACGCGCACGCCAGGCAGCAGCCGCGTCAGGCGCTGCATCAGGTCGGCGTTGAGCGCGCCACCACCGCAGACCAGCAGATCGGTGGTCTGCGGGGCGTGGCGATGCAGCGCCTCGGTGGCGGCCCGGGCGGTGAACTCGGCCAGCGTGGCCTGCACATCCTGGGGCGACACGCCCGCGCAGCGCTGCAACTGCGCTACCAGCCAATCGGCGTGGAACAGGTCGCGCCCAGTGCTCTTGGGCGGCGCCTCGGCCAGATAGGGCTCGGCCATCAGCCCGCCCAGCAGCGCCCCGTGCACCTGACCACTCGCGGCCCACTGGCCATCGGCATCGAAATCCTGGCCGAGGTGCTGCTGCACCCACAGGTCCAGCAGGGCATTGCCCGGGCCGCAATCGAATCCCGAGACCGGCGCCCCACCCGCCGGCAGCAGCGTCAGGTTGCCGATGCCGCCGAGGTTCAGCACCGCGCGGGCCTGGTCCGTCCGCCCGAAGACCTGGGCATGGAAGGCGGGCACCAGCGGCGCCCCCTGGCCGCCGGCGGCCACGTCGCGGCTGCGGAAGTCCGCCACCACGTCAATGCCGCAGCGCTCGGCCAGCAGCGCGGGCTGGTTGAGCTGCCAGGTGTAGCCGGTGCCGTCGACCGCGCCGGGCCGGTGGCGCACGGTCTGGCCATGCGAGCCCACCGCGCGCACGTCGGCGGCGCTCAGACCGCTGTGCGCCAGCAGGGCCTGCACCACCTCGGCCTGCGCCTCGGCCAGGGCATTGGCCGCCAGGGCGGCGCGGTGCAGTTCGTCGGGGCCGGACGTGTTCAACGCCAGCAGCTCGGCCCGCAATGCGGGCGGCATCGGCCGGTGCACATGGGCCTCGACCTGCAGCTGCGGTGACAGCCGGGCCAGCACACCATCGATGCCGTCGAGCGAGGTGCCCGACATCAAGCCGATGCAGCGCATCGGTTCAGCCGATCACTCGAACTGGCCAGGGTGGCCGTCGATGCGGGTGGCCAGCGCCAGCTGGCTGGACACGGTCTGCGCTAGGCTGGCGAAACGGCCGCGCTGCGCAGGGTCGAGCTCGATCACCTCGGAGGCCTTGGCGATGACCTGCGGGTCCTGGTGCTGACCGCCCACCAGGAACTCGAAGTGCAGGTGCGG
This sequence comes from Ideonella alba, assembly GCF_018069845.1. Classification (NCBI taxonomy): domain Bacteria; kingdom Pseudomonadati; phylum Pseudomonadota; class Betaproteobacteria; order Burkholderiales; family Sphaerotilaceae; genus Ideonella; species Ideonella alba. Next base: position 103,331 of record NZ_JAGQDD010000015.1, on the reverse strand, counting down.
GCCGGTGGCCCAGCCGGTGGCGCCCACGGCACCCAGGCGATCACCCTGGCCGACCCGCTGGCCCTTGCGCACATCGATGCGGCTGAGGTGGGCGTAGACCGTTTCGCGGCCGCCGCTGTGCTGGATGCGCACCACGTTGCCATAGCCGTTCTGCCAGCCGCTGAAGACCACGCTGCCGTCGCCGACGCTGCGCACTGGCGTGCCGGTCGGGGCGCCATAGTCGGTGCCCAGGTGGGCGCGCCAGGTCTTGTGGATCGGGTGGAAGCGCATCGCGAAGCCCGAGGTCACGCGCGAGAACGCCAGCGGGCTGGACAGGAAGGCGCGCCGCTTGCTCTGGCCTTTGAGGTCGTAGTAGCCACCGCGGCCTTCGCCGAACCAGGCGGCCTGGTAGGTCTTGCCGTTGTTGACGAACTCGGCGGCCAGCAGCCGGCCATTGCCCCAGGGCACGGGCTCGCCGTCGGCGCTGAGCGATTCGTAGATCAGGCTGAAGCGGTCGCCCTTGCGCAGCTCGCGGCGGAAGTCGATGTCGGTGGAGAAGACCTCGGCCAGCTGCACCGCGACGCCGTCGGGGATGTTGGCCTCGTCGGTGGCGGCGAACAGCGAGCTGTCGATGCGGCCGCTGGCCAGGCGCGGCAGGCGTTCCAGCGGGCGCTGCTCGGCGCGGCTGCTGAAGTGCTCGCCCTGGCGGGTGATCTCGAAGCGGTGAAAGAACTGCGGCACCGGCGAATCGGCCTCGTCCACCGGGAAGCGCGCGACCAGGGACAGCAGGCGGCCCTGGGCATCGACCTGGGCCTGCACCAGCTTGCCGGGGCGGCCTTCGATGAGGCGGCGGGCCAGCGCGTCGCTGCGCATCCACTGCGCCGCGGCGGCGTCTTCCACGCCCAGGCGGCGCAGCAGGCTGTCGGCGGTGTCGCTGGCGCGGGTGACGTCGCCGCGCGTGAGCTGCAAGCGCAGGCCGGCCAGGGCCTCGAGCTGACCGTCCAGGCTGGGCGGCACGATGGGTTCGAGCAGCAGGCGCTGCGGCAGCTGCGCGGCGTCAGGGGCCAGCGGCGCGATGCCGAAGGCGGTGACACCGAAACCGGCCAGGCCCAGCAGGGTGCTCAGGGCCAGGCCGCGGTGGTGGGCGCGCGTCCAGCGGCCCACGCGGGCCAGCAGGTCTGCGGCGAATTCAGGCAAAGCGGTTCCCAGCGGCATCGATCAGGTCGTTGTGTGAGGTGCCGCCGGGGCGGCAGGGTCGGCGCAGGCCGGCCCTTAGAATCACGGCGCTGCTCGGGAAGCAGCAGCCTGCGCGGTGGCAGGTGCTTGCCACGGGTCTGACCCGCTGGCCCGGCAGAGTTCCCCGATTCTACCGACCCCCACGATCGTGGGGATTGTCGTGATCCCTTGGTGCCCCCGATGTCCCAGCCCGATTCCCAGAACCCCAGCGAGCGCGTGCTCGAAGCGCTGGCCGTCAGCCGCCGCGGCTGCGCCGAACTGCTGCCCGAGGCCGACTGGCTGAAGAAGCTGCAACGGTCGGAGGCCAGCGGCCAGCCGCTGCGCATCAAGCTGGGCCTGGACCCCACCGCGCCCGACATCCACCTGGGCCACACGGTGGTGCTCAACAAGATGCGCCAGCTGCAGGACCTGGGTCACCAGGTGATCTTCCTGATCGGCGACTTCACCTCGATGATCGGCGATCCGTCGGGCCGCAACGCCACCCGCCCGCCGCTGACGCGCGAGCAGATCGAGGCCAACGCCCAGACCTACTACGCCCAGGCCAGCCTGGTGCTGGACCCGGCCAGGACCGAGATCCGCTACAACAGCGAATGGAGCGACCCGCTGGGCGCGCGCGGCATGATCGAGCTGGCCGCCAAGTACACCGTGGCGCGCATGCTCGAGCGCGACGACTTCACCAAGCGCTTCCAGAGCAACACGCCGATCTCGGTGCACGAGCTGCTCTACCCGCTGATGCAGGGCTACGACTCGGTGGCGCTCAAGAGCGACCTGGAGCTGGGCGGCACCGACCAGAAGTTCAACCTGCTGGTGGGCCGTGCGCTGCAGAGCGAGTACGGCCAGGAGCCGCAGTGCATCCTGACGATGCCGCTGCTCGAAGGCCTGGACGGCATCGAGAAGATGTCCAAGTCCAAGAACAACTACGTGGGCATCACCGAGCCGGCGAACACCATGTTCGCCAAGATCCTGTCGATCAGCGACGAGCAGATGTGGAAGTGGTTCACGCTGCTGTCCTTCCGCCTCGAGCGCGAGATCGAGGCGCTGAAGGCCGAGGTCGCCGCGGGCCGCAACCCCAAGGACGCCAAGGTGATGCTGGCCAAGGAGATCACCGCGCGCTTCCACAGCGCCGCGGCGGCCGACGCGGCCGAGCAGGACTTCAACAACCGCGCCAAGGGCGGCATTCCCGACGAGATCCCCGAGCTGGCGCTCAGCGGCGCCCCGATGGCGATCGGCGCGCTGCTCAAGGCCGCCAACCTGGTGCCCAGCACCAGCGAGGGCCTGCGCATGGTCGAGCAGGGCGGTGTGCGCATCGACGGCGCGGTTGTCTCGGACAAGGGCCTGAAGCTCGACGCCGGCACCATGGTGCTGCAGGTCGGCAAGCGCAAGTTCGCCCGTGTGACACTGTCGTGATCCGTTTGACCAGGAGCCCCTTGATGAAGTCCCTTGCCGCCGCCCTGCTGGCCCTCACCCTGTTCGGCGCCGCCCAGGCCCAGGACGCCAACCCGGCGCTGGCCGCGGCGGCCAAGGAACCCGGCGCCAAGACCACCGCCAGTGGCCTGGTGTTCCGCAGCCTGAAGGACGGCACCGGCGGCAGCCCGGTGGCGGCCGACACCGTGCGCGTGCACTACCGCGGCACGCTGACCGACGGCAAGGAGTTCGACAGCTCCTACAGCCGCGGCCAGCCCGCCGAGTTCCCGCTGGGCCGCGTGATCCCCTGCTGGACCGAAGGCCTGCAGCTGATGAAGACCGGCGGCAAGGCCAAGCTGACCTGCCCCTCGGCGATCGCCTATGGCGGCCGGGCGATTGGCGACCTGATCCCGCCGAACTCGACCCTGGTCTTCGACGTCGAGCTGCTGGGCATCGTCAAGCGCTGATCACGGGTCGGGCGTGGCGGCGCGCAGCGTCGCCTGTGCCTGGGCCAGCCATTGCGGCTCGGCCGCCCGGGCGCGCGCCACGGCGCGCTCAGCCGCGTCATGCGCCGCACCCATGTCGCCGCGCATCAGCCGCAACTGGGCCAGGTTGTTCCAGGCCACCGCGCTGTCGCCCTGGGCCAGCCAGGCCTGCAGCACGGCCTCGGCCTCGGGGCCGCGGCCGGCATCGGCCAGGGCCTGCGCCCAACCCACGCTGATCGACAGCCGCTGCGGCCAGCGCGCCGCGGCCGAGGCCCAGGCGCGAGCCCGCTCCCGGGCCGGGGCCTGGGCGCGGTCCAGGCCCAGCAGCGCGGCCACGGCCGGCGCCTCGTCCACCTGCGGGGGCCAATGGCCCGGTGGCAGCACCGCCAGGGCCCAGTGGCCGCTGCGCGCCCAGGTGGCCTCCAGCGGCGACAGGTCCCACAGCGCCTGCGCCCGGGTGCCGGTGTGCAGGCGCACGGTGCCGGCGTCCAGGTCGTAGCCGGTCAGCAGCACATAGTGCCAGCGCGGCCAGATCGGCAGCGACAGGTTCAGCAGCAGCGCGGCCGGGTGGCCCTGGGCCACCAGCGCCAGCAGCGCGTCCAGCCGCGGCGGCAACTCGACCGACAGCATGGCGTGGCGGCGGGGTGCGGCCAGCATCTCGGCCTGCAGCGTGCCGCCGCGGCCAGGCAGGTAGACCTGCGCGCGCAGGGTCTCGAGCGGCACCGGCCGACCGGCAGCCGCCAGCGCGGCCGACAGCACGGCGGGCCCGCACAGCTCGTCGTCGTCGGCCACGAAGGGGGCGTCCGCCAGCCAGTGGCGGCGCGGCAGGCCCGGCGGCGACTGCGCCCGCAGCGCCGCGCCCATCGGCGCAGGCGCCAGCGTCGCGCAGCCGCTCAGCGCCGGCGCCAGCAGGCCAGCGGCCAGCGCGTCACGCCGGCGCATCGGGCCTGGCGACTCAGCGCACCGAGCGGGTGAACGGGAAGACCTTGGTCAGGCCCAGGATGTCAGTGACCAGCAGCAGCACGAAGATGAAGACCAGCACGCCGACCAGGTCGCTGGCGCCGGCCGGGGCGCTGTCGATCGTGCGGGCCAGTTGCTGGGCCTCGGCGTCGCTCAGCGCGGCCACGCGGGCGCGGGCCTGGTCGAGGTCGACGCCGCGGGCCTGCAGGCCGGCCTGCACATCGGCGCGGGCCAGCGAGGCGTCGATCAGCGCGCGGGCGTCGGCGGCCGGGCGCAGCGCCAGGCCTTCGTCGACGGCCACGGCCTCGGCCGCAATGCCAGCCGCCTGGGCGGGTTGCATGAAACCGGCGAAGCTGAGGCTGGAGGCCAGCAGCAGGGTGAAGGTGCGGTGAGCGAGGCGCATGGTGTGTATCAGAGTCAGTGGACCGCTCAATGTTACGAATTTCGCCAAGCCCCTTGTGACGACCTGTTGCGGGCGACAATCGCGGCATGCAAGTGAGTTCTTACCTGCGCCTGTCGGTCGTGGCGGCGCTGGCCACCATTGCGCTGAAGGCCGGCGCCTGGTGGCTGACCGGCTCGGTCAGCCTGTTGTCGGATGCGCTGGAGTCGCTGGTCAACCTGGCCGGCGCCACCTTTGCGCTGGCCATGGTGACGATCGCCGCGCAGCCGGCCGATGAAGACCACCCCTATGGCCACCACAAGGCCGAGTACTTCTCCAGTGGCTTCGAGGGCGTGCTGATCCTGGGCGCCGCGGCCGGCATCATGCTGGCCGCGCTGGACCGCTGGCTGCACCCGCAGCCGCTGGAGCGGCTGGACTGGGGCCTGGCGCTGTCGGTGGCCAGCTCGGCCATCAATGGTGCGCTGGCCTGGAGCATGCTGCGCGCCGCCCGCGAACACCACTCGATCGCGCTGGAAGGCGATGCGCGGCACCTGATCACCGACGTCTGGACCTCCGTGGGCGTGGTGATCGGCCTGATCGCGGTGCAACTGACCGGCTGGCTGTGGCTGGACCCGCTGGCCGCGATGCTGGTGGCGCTGAACATCATCCGCGAGGGCGTCTCGCTGGTGCACCGCTCGGCCGATGGCCTGATGGACCGCGCGCTGGAGCCCGAGCACCAGGCCGCCATTCACGCGGTGCTGAAGGACTTCGACCACGCCACCATCCGCTTCGACCACCTGACCACGCGCCGCGCCGGCGCGCGCCGCTTTGCCGACATGCACATGCACATGCCGGCCAGCTGGACGCTGCAGCGCGCGGCGGCGCTGCGCGCATCGGTGGAGCAGGCGCTGATGAGCGCGGTGCCGGGCCTGCGGGCCACGATCCAGCTGCTGCCGATGGACGTCGAAGCCCACTTCGACGACCCCAAGGACCTGCTGTGATCGCCGTGCTGCAGCGCGTGCGCGAAGCGCGCGTGGAGGTGGCCGCCCAGGTGGTGGGCGCGATCGGGCCGGGCCTGCTGGCCCTGGTCTGCGCCGAGCCGGCCGACACGCCGGCCACCGCCGCGAAGATGCTGGACAAGTGGCTCAAGCTGCGCATCTTCAGCGACGAGGCCGGCAAGATGAACCGCAGCCTGCAGGACCTGGATGGCGCGGGCACGCCGGGTGGCCTGCTGATCGTCTCGCAGTTCACGCTGGCCGCCGACACGGCGGGCGGCAACCGCCCCAGCTTCAGCGCCGCCGCGCCCGCCGCGCAGGGGCGCGCGCTCTACGACGCGCTGCTGGCCCTGGCCCGCGAACGCCATGCCGGCCCGGTGGCCTGTGGCGAGTTCGGTGCCGACATGCAGGTGCACCTGGTCAACGACGGCCCGGTGACGATCCCGATGCGCCTGCCCTGAAACGCAACGGGCGCCCGAAGGCGCCCGTGTGGGGTGTCCGTGGCCGGCGATCAGCCGGCGGTCAGGCGCCCATCAGTCCGCATACTGACCGGCCGCCTTGATCGCGGTGCCGAGCTTGTTGATCTCGGACTCGACGAACTTCTTGTGCTCGGCGGGGTTGACGCGCGCATCGGTCACGACCACCGCGCCCAGCGCCTCTTCACGCTTGAGGAACTCGGGGTCCTTCAGTGCGGCCTTCAGCGCCGCATTGAGCTTGTCCAGCACCGGCTTGGGCGTGCCCTTGGGGGCGTACATGCCGTGCCAGATCGTGACGTTGAAGCCCTTCAGGCCCGACTCGTCCAGCGTCGGCAGCTTGGCCAGCGCCGGTGCGGTCAGGTGCTTGAGCGTGCTGACCGCGAAGGCCTTGACCTTGCCGCTCTCGATCTGGCCGGTGGTGTTGGTGGTCTGGTCGCACATCAGGTCGACCTGGCCGCCCAGCAGGTCGGTCATCGCCGGGGCGGTGCCCTTGTAGGGCACGGTCGTCATGTCCACCTTGATGGCCTGCTGGAACATCAGGCCGCACAGGTGCGAGGCCGAGCCCAGGCCGGCGTTGGCCAGGTTGATCTTGCCCTTGTTGGCCTCGATCCACTTGGCCAGCTCGGCGTAGTTGGCGGCCGGCAGCGTGGGGCGGCCGATCAGGGTCATCGGCACCTCGTTGATCATGCCCAGGTACTCGAAGTCGTCCAGGGTCTTGTACTGCAGCTGGCGGTACAGCGAGGGCGAGGTGGCCATGCCCACGTGGTGCAGCAGCAGGGTGTAGCCGTCCGGGGCGGCCTTGGCCACCTTGGTGGCGCCCAGCGTGCCGCCGGCACCGCCGACGTTCTCGATCACGATGGTGCCGCCCAGCGGCTTGCGCAGCGCTTCGGCCAGGTCGCGCGCCACCTTGTCGGTCGGGCCGCCGGCCGCGAAGGGTACGACGATGGTGACCGGCTTCTCGGGGTACTCGGCCAGGGCCGGCAGGGCCAGCGCGGTCAGCGCGATGGCGGCAAGGGTCTTCAGGCGCAGTTGCATGCGATGTCTCCTGGGTACATGACAAGGGGTGGCCGGATGGTAGGGGTGCGGCAGGGACCCGCCATGTGGGGAACTACGTAATCCCTGCCGCTGGCATCACAATCGGCGCATGAGCCGCATCATCCGATTCGACCTGCCCGCCACCGCCCCGGAGCTTGACCACCCGCGCGAGGAGCGCCGGGAACAGGGCAACCCCGAACGCCACACCTGGACGCTGTATGAGCCGCCCGGCCAGGGTCTGGCCGCCGGCATCTGGGACTGCGAGCCCGGGCGCTGGCGCATCGTCTTCGGCCCGAACGAGCATGAGTACTTCGTGGTCCTCAGCGGCCGGGTGCGGGTGCATGATGCGCAGGGCGGCTTCACCGAGGCCGGCCCGGGCGAGGCCATCGTCATTCCACCGGGTTTCGAGGGCAGTTTCGAGGTGCTGGAGAAGGTCCGCAAGCACTTCGTGATCGTCGACCGCTTGTCCTGATCGCTTGACTTTGCCGGCGGCCGGTCGCAGCCTGCGGGTGGGAGGATTGCAGATGATGCGCCATGCGTTCGCGTGCGTTGCGCTGGCCGGCACGGCGGGTCTGGCGCTGGCTCAGGACTGGAGCGTGACCCGGCTGCGTCTGGGCCGCACGGCACCGGCGGAGGTCGAGGTCGGGCTGGCACTGGCTGGGCAGGCCGAGCCGGCCGCCAGCCGCCTGCGCCGTGGCCAGGTGCTGCGCGAGGGCACGCGGCTGGTGGCCCCGGCCGAGGTCGAGATCAGCGTGGCCGACGAGGTCGGCACCGAGGAACTGGTCAAGCGCCAGGGCAAGCCGGGCGAGTTGCTGCTGCGCCGGCGCAATGGCGCCGCCGACTACCAGGTCGTGCGTGGCGGCTTCAGCCTCAAGTCCGCGGTGCGCCAGTTCGAAGGTGCGTTGGCACCCACCGCCAGCGCCGGTCCGGTGCGCTTCAGCCCGATGGGCACGCAGTTCGAGATCGAGGTCTCCGACGCCGGCGATTCGGTCAGCCTGACGGTGCAGACCGGCGCCGTGCAGGTCGACCGCCGCCAGCAGGTGCAGGTGGCCGGCGCCGCGCGGACGGGCGTGGTGGATGCGCCGCGCCAGGTGGTCAAGGCCGGCGAGCCCACCGCGCGCTGGAGCCTGGTGCCCGAGGCGCACCTGCTGCGCTACGGCAGCTTCGACGAGGCTGAGAGCGCCTTCCAGGCCCAGGTGCGCCGGGCCGAGGCGCAGGGCGAACCCGGCCCGTTGTTCGACAGCCTGCTCGCGCTGGGCGACGTCTACCAGCTGATCGGCCGGCCCGCCGAGGCGCTGGCGTCCTACGAGCGCGCGGCCGGCCTGCTGAAGCTGCCCGCCGACACCTATTGGCAGGCGGTGCTGCTGGGCCGGCGCGGCGATGCGCTGCTGGATGCCCGGCGCCTGGGCGAGGCGCTGCAGGCCTACCAGGGCAGCATTGCACTGCACCGCCGCCTGCCGCCGCGCGAAGGCGAGGCGCCGGTGCTGGAGCAGACGGTCAACGTGGTGCGCGCGCTGGAGCAGCAGGGCGTGCTGACCTGCGCCGACCGCTGGGCCGCACGCCTGCTGGGCGAGCTCGACGCCGGCGGGCGCCGCTGGCGTTTCATGAACCATGTGCGCGTGCCATTGCTGCTGACCCGTGCGCATGTGCTGCAGGCCGCCGGCCAGGGCGCCGCCGCGCTGGGCCTGGGCGAGCAGGCACTGGACCTGCAGCGGCAGGTCAGCGACATCTACCCGCACGGCAACGAAGACCGCCTGCAGGTCTTGCTGACGCTGGCCCAGGCGCAGTTCGATACCCAGCAGGCGGACCTGGCGAGCACCACGCTGTCACAGGCCGAGCGCGATGCCCAGGCGCTGTTCCCGATGCGCCATCCGGTCAAGGCGGAGCTGGCGCTGGCGCGGGCCTGGCAGGCCCAGGTGCGGGGCCAGTCCGACGCCTCCCTGGCGTCGATCGCACAGGCCCTGGCGCAGCTCGACCCGCAGCAGCCCGACCGCCTGCTGCGCGGCCAGGCCCTGCTGCAGCGGGCTACGCTGGCGCAGGCGCGCGGCGATGCGGCCAGTGCGCTGGCGGACTTCCGCGCCGCGCGCGAGGACTGGCTGGCGCTGGACCCCTCCGAAGCCGCGCCGCGCCACCAGCAGGTGCTGGACGGCCTGGCCTGGGCACTGGGCGCCACCGGCGCGCCGGCCGACGAACTGGCGGCCGTGCGCGAGGCCGGCCGCCGCCGCGCGCAGGCCTTGCAGGCACTGGAGCAGGCCTGTCCGGCCTGAATGACCTGGCTTGGCCGGCGCGCGGGAACCGTCGATGAGCCTGGCACCGCCTGTCGGCTCCGGCGCTGCGGCCTGGCGCGGCCTGCGAAGCTGGCTGCGCCGCGGCCTGCAGGTGCTGCTGTTCTGCGCGCTGATGGTGGTGCTGGCCTTCTTCATCCAGCCGCTCAAGCGCTTCGACTGGTGGGTGGCCGAGCGCCTGGCGCCGCCGCCACGGGCCTGGCCCGCCCAGGTCGAGCTGATCGACCTGAACGGCACGCTCGATCCGCTGTTCGCGGTGCGGGAGCGCACGGCGCTGCGCACGCTGCTGTGCCAGGTCGCGGCGCTGCCCGACCGGCCGGCGGCGGTGCTGCTGAGCTTCGCGCTGCCGCCCTGGCCGGGTGAGGCGCAATCGGCGCTGACCGGACCCTGCGACGGCCGCCCGGGCGAGTCGGCATTCCAGGCCCTGGCCGCTCGTGGCGTGGCATTGATGGTGCCTCCCGACGAGGCCCAGCGCGGCTGGGTTCTCGGGGCCGACGACTGGCGCGAACGCAGCGGCGATGCCGAGGTCTTCGGCGGCGTCGCGCAGTTCGGCCATGGCGCGCTGACGCTGCAAGGCCGCTACTACTGGTACAGCCACTGCGGCTGCCTGGGCGCGAGCTGCGACTTCCCGGCCCTGGCAGTGCTGGCGCGGCGCGCACTGCTGGGCCTGGAGCCGCCGGCCGCCGGCACCTGCGACGACCCGTCGCAGACCACGGCACTGAGCGGCGACCGCCAGAGCGTGGCCGCGCACCGCTGGCGCTTTGATGGCCGCACGCTGCAGCCCGAGCAGGCCGGTCGCAGCCCCGCCGAATGGTCCGGCCGGGTGCTGGTGCTGGGCCACCTGAAACGCGACCGCATCGGCACGCTGCCGCGGGCCGAGCTGCTCGGCTGGGCGATCGGCGACGGTCTGCCCGCCAACGCCGTGGGCGAGGGCCACCTGCGGCCGCTGGACAACGCCTGGTGGGCCGTGGCCTTCGCGCTGGCCTTCAGTGCGCTGGCCGCTGCCAGCTTCGAGCTGCTCTCGGCGCGCCTGCATCCGCTGCACCGCTGGCTCCACGTCGCGGCCGTCGGTGCCGCACTGACCGCGGTGGGCGCGCTGGCACTGACGATCCTGCTGCTCGACCAGTTGCTGCACCTGCTGTACTTCCAGGTCATCTACGTGCTGATCGGCATTGCGCTGGCCACCTGGCTGAGCTGGCGCCAGATGGCCAGCCGGCTGCGCGACCAGGCGCTCTACACCGACGTCAGCCGGCTCGCGCCCGGCGACGGCCACGACTACGACGTGTTCGTCAGCTACTCACACACCCCGCGCGCCAACATCGACTGGGTGCGCGAGCAGGTGGTGGCGCCGCTGCAGGCGCAGGGCCTGCGCGTGTTCTTCGACGAGCGCTCGATCCGGGTGGGCACCGCCTGGTACTTCGAGCTGGCCTCGGGCATCCAGCGCAGCCGCTGCATGGTGGCGATCTGCAGCGACGACTACTTCGCCAAGGGCTTCTGCCGCTTCGAGCTGAGCAAGGCGATGGTGCGCGAGATCGGTGGTGCCAGCAGCGGCTTCAAGGTGCTGCCCTACCTGAGCCACCCGGGGGTGAACTTCCCGGTGGAGTTCAACCACGTGCAGTACGCCAGCTGGGTGGACAGCCGGGCCATGCTGGTGCGCGTGCTGGAGGTGCTGGACGCCGCGCGCGCCCAGCCCTGAGGCTCAGCGGTAGCTGCGCGCGTCCTCGATGACCTTGCCGTCGTTGGGCAGGCTGCCGGGCGCCAGCAGCTGCACCTCGCTGCGCAGCTTGGTGATGTCGCGCACCGTGTCGGCGATCGCGGCGGCCAGGCCCTCGGGCGTGCCGGCCACCTCGACCTTCAGCGTCATGCGGTCGCTGGCCATTTCGCCCTCGACCACCAGGCGGGCGCGCAGCACCTCGGGGTGGCGGCGCAGCACCTGCGCCACCTGGCTGGGGTGGACGAACATGCCACGTACCTTGGCGGTCTGGTCGGCCCGGCCCATCCAGCCCTTGATGCGGCCGTTGGTGCGGCCGCTGGGGCAGGGGCCCGGCAGCATGGCCGACAGATCGCCAGTGCCGAAGCGCACCAGCGGGTAGTCGGGGTTCAGCGTGGTCACCACCAGCTCGCCCACCTCGCCCTCGGGCACCGGGTCGCCGGTGCCGGGGCGCACGATCTCGACGATCACGCCCTCGTCGATCACCAGGCCTTCGCGGGCCGGGGTTTCATAGGCGATCAGGCCCAGGTCGGCGGTGGCGTAGCACTGGTAACCGGTGATGCCGCGCTCGGCCAGCCAGTCGCGCAGCGAGGGCGGGAAGGCCTCGCCCGAGACCATGGCCTTGGTGATCGACGAGATGTCCACGCCGCTCTCGGCCGCCTTCTCGACCAGGATCTTCAGGAAGCTGGGCGTGCCGATGTAGCCATGGGGTTTCAACTCGGCCACCGCCTGCAGCTGCAGCTCGGTGTTGCCCACGCCGCCGGCGAAGGTGGTGCAGCCGATCGCGTGGGCGCCGGTCTCCATCATCGAGCCCGCGGGCGTCAGGTGGTAGCTGAAGCTGCAGTGCGCCAGATCGCCGGCCCGAAACCCGGCGGCCCAGATCGCGCGGGCCATGCGCCAGTAGTCGGCAGCCGTGCCCTCGGGTTCATAGATGGGGCCGGGCGACTGGAACACCCGGCGTGCGCCCTGGGCGGCGCGCAGGCCGCGCCAGCCGATCGCCGAGAAGCCGCCGAACGGGTCCCACTGCGCCGCGTCGGCGCGACGGGCCTGCTGCTTCTCGAGCAGCTCGTGCTTGCGTGTCACGGGCAGCGCGGCCAGGGCGGCGCGGCTGTTCACCGCCGTGGCGTCCACGCCGGCCAGCAGCTCACCCATGGTCTGGCTGCCCTCGCGGGCGCGGGTCACCACGCGCGGCAGCGCGGCCATCAGCGCGGCCTCGCGCTCGGCCGGGTCGCGTGCCTCCAGGGCATCGTAGAAATCACTCATCGCTGTCGCTCCAGCCGGCAAGGTTCTTCTTCACCAGCGCGACGAAGTCGCGCACCTGGGCGCTCTCCTTCAGCGCCTTGGTCATCCATTCGGGGCTGGTGCGCGATGGCCGCTTGACAATCGCCACCGTCAGCACCGCGCCGTCCACCGCCGCCCGGGCGATCGCGCTGCCGCGTCGCTCGAAGCGGCCCTCGCGCTCGGTCAGCCCCAGCGCGCGCAGGTCGCGGCGCAGCCGCTGCAGCGCGTCCTCCGGCTTGAAGGCCGGCAGCGCAAAGCCCCAGTCCTCGTCACTCACGGTCCGCTCCTGCGTGGCCCGCTGTCAGGCCAACCAGCGCTTGCGGCGCTTGTAGCTCTTGACGTCCTTGAAGCTCTTGCGGTCGCCGCCGCCCATGCCCAGGTAGAACTCCTTGACGTCCTCGTTCTCGCGCAGGGCCTTGGCCTCGCCATCCATCACCACGCGGCCGTTCTCCAGGATGTAGCCGTAGTCGGCGTAACGCAGCGCGATGTTGGTGTTCTGCTCGGCCAGCAGGAAGGTGACCTTCTCCTTGGTGTTCAGGTCCTTGACGATCTCGAACACCTCTTCGACGATCTGCGGCGCCAGGCCCATGCTGGGCTCGTCCAGCAGCACCATCTTCGGGTTGGCCATCAGCGCGCGGCCGATCGCGCACATCTGCTGCTCGCCGCCCGAGGTGTAGGCGGCCTGGCTGGTGCGGCGCGTCTTCAGGCGCGGGAAATAGGCGTAGACCTTCTCCAGCGTCTGCGCCACGGCGGCCTTGCCGTCCTGGCGGGTGTAGGCGCCGGTCATCAGGTTCTCTTCGATGGTCAGGTGGGCGAAGCAGTGCCGGCCCTCCATCACCTGGATCACGCCGCGGTCGACCATCTGGGCGGGCGAGAGCTTCTCGATGCGCTCGCCGCGCAGCTCGATGCTGCCCTTGGTGACCTCGCCTCGCTCGCCCGCCAGCAGGTTGCTGACCGCCCGCAGCGTGGTGGTCTTGCCGGCGCCATTGCCGCCCAGCAGGGCCACCACCTGCCCCTCGGGCACCTGCAGGCTCACGCCCTTGAGCACCAGGATCACATGGTTGTAGATGACCTCGATGCCGTTGACGTTCAGAAGGATGTTGCTCATCGCGGTGTCCTTGTTGACTCATTCAAGCGCCGCGCGCGGCGCTTGAATCAGGCCCCCGGCCGAAGTCGGGGGGAGGGAGGCGGCGCCAGCCGCCTCGGGGGTGGGTCAGGACTGGCAGTCCGCGGCGTCGCGGCGCGAGATCTTCTTCTCGGCGGCGTACTTGTCGGCGGCCTGCTTGACCATGGGCTTGAGCACCTGCTCGTCGGCCTGCAGCCAGTCGGAGCTGAACTTCCAGGCCTTGCCGTCCCAGGTGTGCATGCGCGCCCAGTTGGCGCCCATGTGGTCGGCGCAGGAGGTGGAGATCGGGCGCAGCACGCCAGCGAAGCCCAGCGCGTCGAGCTTCTTCTGGTCCAGCGCCAGGTTCTCCAGACCCCAACGGGTCTGGTCGCCGCTCATGACCTTGCCCTTGCCGAAGCGCTCCTGGGCGCGACGCACGCCCTCGACCGCCAGCATCGCGTGGACCATGCCGCGCATGTACAGCACCTGGCCGACTTCTTCCTTCGGGCCCGTGCCCTGGCCCTTGCCGTGCACTTCCTTCAGGATGTCCTGCACGATCTTGGACTGCGGCTCGGCGCCGTGCTGCATGGTCACGGCGTTGTAGCCCTTGGCGCCCTCACCGACGTCCTTGACATCGGGTTCGGCACCGGCCCACCACACGCCGTACATCTTCTCGCGCGGGTAGCCGGTGGCCACGGCTTCCTTCAGCGCGGCCGAGTTCATCACGCCCCAGCCCCACAGCAGCACGTAGTCGGGACGGCTCTGGCGCACCTGCAGCCAGGTGGCCTTCTGCTCCACGCCCGGCGCGGTCACCGGCAGCAGCTGCAGCTCGTAGCCCAGCATCTTGGCGCGCTCCTGCAGCAGCGGGATCGGCTCCTTGCCGTAGGGGCTGTCGTGGTAGACCAGGGCGATCTTCTTGCCCTTGAGCTTGTCCAGGCCGCCGTTGGCCTTGCCGATGTGCTGCAGGATGGCGTCAGCCGCCACCCAGTAGGTGCCCAGCAGCGGGAAGTTCCACTTGAACACGTTGCCGTCGGCCGATTCGCTGCGGCCATAGCCGGCGGTGATCAGCGGGATCTTGTCGGCCGGGGCCTTCTCGGTCAGCGCGAAGGTGATGCCGGTGGACAGCGGCTGGAACACCGTGGCGCCCTTGCCCTTGAGGCGCTCGTAGCACTCCACGCCCTTGTCGGTGGCGTAGCCGGTTTCGCATTCCTCGTAGGTGATCTTGACGCCGTTGATGCCACCCTTGGCATTGGTGTACTTCAGGTAGTCGACGTAGCCGTTGGCCCAGGGCACGCCATTGGGCGCATAGGCACCGGTGCGGTAGACCAGCACCGGGAAGAACTGCTCCTTGGCCTGGGCGAACGCCGGCGAGGTGGCGATGGCGGCGAATCCGGCCGACGCGATCAGCGCGGCCTGGGCCAGGGTCTTGAACTTCAACATGTTGTCTGCCTCCAGAGGAAGGTGAGGAAACGCACTCGTCAGTGCAAGGTCAGCCGGTCCGGGTTCATCGCCCGGGCCATGCGGATTCGGGGGTCAATGCGGGAAGGGCCACAGCCGCAGCTTTTCCTTGGCGGTGGACCACAGGCGCGCCAGGCCGTGCGGCTCGACGATCAGGAAGAACACGATCAGCGCGCCGAAGATCATGTAGGTCAGGTGCGAGGCGGTGGCGGTGGACAGACCCACCATCACCGTCAGGTTGTCCAGCACGATCGGCAGCACGACGATGAAGGCGGCGCCGAAGAAGCTGCCCATGATCGAGCCCAGGCCGCCGATGATCACCATGAACAGCAGGTCGAAGGAGCGGTTGATGTTGAAGGCCGCCGGCTCCCAGGAACCCAGGTAGACGAAGCCCCACAGCGCACCGGCCATGCCGACGAAGAAGGAGCTGACCGCGAAGGCGGTGAGCTTGGCGTAGACCGGACGGATGCCGATCACCGCCGCGGCCACATCCATGTCGCGCATCGCCATCCATTCGCGGCCGATGTGGCTGCGCACCAGGTTCTTGGCCAGCCACGCGCAGACCACCACGAAGCCCAGGCAGAACAGGTACTTCTCGGTGGGCGAGTCGATCACCCAGCCCAGCAGGTTGAGTTCCGCCACGCTGACCGAGCCCGAGGCCGAGTCGTTGGTGAACCACTTGATGCGCAGGAAGGCCCAGTCGGTGAAGAACTGCGCGGCCAGCGTGGCCACCGCCAGGTACAGGCCGCGGATGCGCAGTGACGGGATGCCGAACAGCACACCCACCACCGTGGCGCACAGGCCGCCCATGATGATCGCCAGCAGCATCGGCATGCCGTCGATGCGGATCATGAAGTTGTAGGCCGCATAGGCGCCCACCGCCATGAAGCCGCCGGTGCCCAACGAGATCTGGCCGCAGTAGCCCACCAGGATGTTCAGGCCGATGGCCGCCAGCGACAGGATCAGGAAGGGGATCAGGATCGCGCGGAACAGGTACTCGCTGGCCAGGAAGGGCACGGCGAGGAAGGCGAAGGCCACCAGCGCGCCGATGACCGCCTTGTCCTGCGCGATCGGAAAGATCTGCTGGTCGGCCCGGTAGCTGGTCTTGAACTGGCCATTCTCACGGTAGAGCATGTTGTTCTCCTTGTGCGCTCAGGCGTTAGACGCGGTCAATGATCTTCTCGCCGAACAGGCCTTGCGGCCGCACCAGCAGGAAGCCCAGCGCCATCACGTACGCAAACCAGATCTCGATGCCGCCGCCCAGCATCGGGCCGATGTAGACCTCGGAGAGCTTTTCGCCCACGCCGATCAGCAGGCCGCCGATGATGGCGCCCGGCACGCTGGTCAGGCCGCCCAGGATCACCACCGGCAGCGCCTTCAGCGCGACCTGCGACAGCGAGAACTGCACCCCCAGCTTGGAGCCCCAGATCATCCCGGCCACCAGGGCCGAGAAGCCGGCCACCGACCAGACGATGACCCAGATGCGGTTGAGCGGAATGCCGATCGACTGCGCCGCCTGGTGGTCGTCGGCCACCGCGCGCAGCGCGCGGCCGGTGGAGGTGTACTGGAAGAACGCTGCCAGCACGGCCACCAGTGCGGCGGCGATCACCGCGGCGAACAGGTCCTCCTGGCTGACCAGCACGCCGCCCTGGAAGGTGCTCTCGAACAGGAACATCGGGTCCTTGGGCATGCCCACGTCGATCTTGTAGATGTCCGAGCCGAACACCGTCTGGCCGAAGCCGTCGAGGAAGTAGGTGATGCCCAGCGTGGCCATCAGCAGCGTGATGCCCTCCTGGTTGACCAGCTTGCCCAGCACGAAGCGCTCGATCACCCAGGCCAGCGCCACCATGCAGGCCATGGCCAGCACGAAGCCGATGATGTTGGCCAGCAGCTTGGAGTCGGAGCCGGTCCAGCCCGGCGCCCATTCCGAGAAGCGCGCCATCGCCAGCGCGGCGAACAGCACCATCGCGCCCTGCGCGAAGTTGAAGACGCCGGAGGCCTTGAAAATCAGCACGAAGCCCAGCGCGATCAGCGAATACAGCATGCCGGCCATCAGGCCGCCGATGAAGGTCTCGAGGAAGAATCCCATGGTCTGTGGTCTCCGGGCGCTCAGTGGGAAGTGCCGAGGTACGCGCGGATCACGTCCTCGTTGCTGCGCACCTCGCTGGGGGTGCCGTCGCCGATCTTCTTGCCGTAGTCGAGCACGACCACGCGGTCGGAGATGTCCATCACCACGCCCATGTCGTGCTCGATCAGCACGATGGTGGTGCCGAACTCGTCGTTGACGTCCAGGATGAAGCGGCTCATGTCCTGCTTCTCCTCGACGTTCATGCCGGCCATTGGCTCGTCCAGCAGCAGCACCTGCGGCTCCATCGCCAGCGCGCGGCCCAGATCGACCCGCTTTTGCAGGCCGTAGGGCAGGCGGCCCACCGGGGTCTTGCGCCAGGCCTGGATTTCGAGGAAGTCGATGATGCGCTCGACGAAGGCGCGGTGCTCGCTCTCCTCGCGCTCGGCCGCCCCCCAGCGGATGGCCTGCTGGAAGAGGTTGGTCTTCATCTTCAGGTTGCGCCCCGACATGATGTTGTCGATGACGCTCATGCCCTTGAACAGCGCCAGGTTCTGGAAGGTGCGCGCCACCCCCATCTCGGCCACCTGGCGGCTGTTCATGTGGCTGAAGGTCTGGCCGCGGAAGGTGATCTTGCCCTCCTGCGGCGTGTAGACGCCGTTGATGCAGTTGAGCATCGAGCTCTTGCCGGCGCCGTTGGGGCCGATGATGGCGCGGATCTCGTGCTCGCGCACATTGAAGCTGATGTCGGTCAGCGCCTTCACGCCGCCGAAGCGCAGGCTGATGTTCTGGACGTCGAGGATGACGTCACCGATCTTTCTTTCGGCCATCTCAAGCCACCTTCCTGGTTTGCGCCGGGAACGTCTTCACGTCCGTGATCTTCAGCGTGGCCGACACGCTGCCGCTGCGACCGTCCTCGAACTTCACCACCGTCTCGATGAACTGCTCGGACTTGCCGGCGTACATCGCGTCGACCAGCACCTGGTACTTGTCGTTGATGAAGCCGCGCTTGACCTTGCGGGTGCGGGTCATCTCGCCGTCGTCGGCGTCGAGTTCCTTGTGCAGCACGATGAAGCGGGCGATCTGGCTGCCCGCCAGCAGTTCGTCGCGCGCCAGGTCGGCGTTGACCTTCTCGACGTTCTCGCGGATGAGCTCCAGCACCTCGGGCTTGGCCGCCAGGTCGGTGTAGCCGGCATAGGGCAGGTTGCGCCGCTCGGCCCAGTTGCCCACCGCCTCGAAGTCGATGTTGACGAAGGCGCAGACCTTCTCGCGCTGGTTGCCGAAGGCCACCGCCTCCTTGATGTGCGGGAAGAACTTCAGCTTGTTCTCGACGTACTTGGGCGCGAACATCGCGCCGTCGTTGGCACCGCCCTTGATGCGGCCGACGTCCTTGACGCGGTCGATGATCTTCAGGTGACCGTTGGCGTCGATGAAGCCGGCGTCGCTGGTGTGGTACCAGCCGTCGGGGGTCAGCACCTCGGCGGTGGCCTCGGGGTTCTTGTAGTACTCCTTGAGCAGGCCGGCGGACTTGACCAGCACCTCGCCGCTGTCGCTGAGCTTGATCTCCACGCCATCGCAGGGCACGCCCACGGTGTCGGCGCGCACCTCGTGGTCGGGCTGCAGGCAGACGAACACCGCGGTCTCGGTGGAGCCGTAGAGCTGCTTGAGGTTGATGCCGATCGCGCGGTAGAAGGTGAACAGGTCGGGGCCGATCGCCTCGCCGGCGGTGTAGGCCACGCGCACCCGGCTCATGCCCAGCGTGTTGCGCAGCGGGCCGTAGACCATCAGGTTGCCCAGAGCGTAGTGCAGCTTGTCGAGCAGGCCCACCGGCTTGCCGTCCATCAGGGCGGGGCCGACGCGGCGTGCCACGTTCATGAAGTGGTGGAACATCCCGCGCTTGATCGTGCTGGCGTCCTCCATGCGGATCATCACCGTGGTCAGCAGGCCTTCGAAGATCCGCGGCGGCGCGAAGTAGTAGCTCGGGCCGATCTCCTTCATGTCGATCGACACGGTGGCGCCCGACTCCGGGCAGTTGACCACGTAGCCGCAGGCCAGCCACTGCGCGTAGCTGAAGATGTTCTGGCCGATCCAGGCCGGCGGCAGGTAGGCCAGCACCTCTTCCCGGTCGGTCAGGCGGTCGAACTTCTGGCCGGCGGCGGCGCGGTCGAGCAGCGACAGGTGGGTGTGGACCACGCCCTTGGGGTTGCCGGTGGTGCCTGAGGTGAAGAACATCGCCGCCACGTCGGTGGGCTTGGCCTGGGCGACCTCGGCCTCGAAGAAGCCGGGGTGGGCGGCCAGCCAGGCGTCGCCGGCCTCGGCCAGCGCGTCCAGCGAGGCCAGGCCCGGCTCGTCGTAGTTGCGCAGGCCGCGCGGGTCGTCGTACCAGACATGGGCCAGCGCGGGGCACTGCTCGCGCACCTCCATCATCTTGTCGACCTGCTCCTGGTCCTCGACCACGGCGAAGGCCACCTCGGCATTGCTGACCGGGAAGACGAACTCGGCCGCCACCGCGTCCTGGTACAGCGGCACCGGCACCGCACCCAGCGCCTGCGCGGCCAGCATGCTGGCGTTCAGGCGCGGGCGGTTGTCGCCCACCACGATCAGGTGCTGGCCCCGGCGCAGGCCGGCCGCGGCCAGGCCGCCGGCCAGGCGCTTGACCAGCGTGGCCAGGTCGGCCCAGGTGGTGGTCTGCCAGATGCCGTATTCCTTCTCGCGCAGCGCCGGGGCCTGGGGCCGGCGGCTGGCGTGTTCAAGCAGGAGCTGGACGAAGGTGGTCTGCACGCGTTTCTCCAAGAAGGCGGCGTGGCCGGACAGGCCGGCCCCGGAATGGACGCGATCCTAGGGCGACCTTTGACGTCATGTTGTCCGTTGGACGACAATCTACGGGTGAGCCCTGAGCGGACTTTCCCGGGTCCGTGCGGGGCCAGCACCGGTGTCGCCGATTGCCGGAGAAGGAGCCTTGCGGTGAGTCAACGTTCCCATGCCTTGCGCGAACGCGCCCGCGCACTGACCGAGGCCGAGCTGGCCAACGTGCCCTGGCTGCGGGTGCTGGATGCCGAAGACCAGCGCCGCGCGCGGGCCGCCATCGTCATTGCCGAGGCCGAGCCCGGCGACCTGATCTGTCGCATCGGCCGCCCCGCCACCTACTGGTTCGGCGTGGTCGATGGCCTGCTGAAGATGAGCAACGATCCCAGCCAGGGCCCGGCGATCACCTTCACCGGCGTGCCGCCCGGCGCCTGGTTCGGCGAGGGCACGCTGCTCAAGCGCGAGCCCTACCGCTACAACATCGAGGTGCTGCGGCGCAGCGCCGTGGCGGGCCTGCCGGTGGACAGCTTCCATGAGCTGCTGGACCGCAGCATCCCCTTCAACCGCTTCGTGCTGAACCAGCTCAACGAGCGCCTGGGCCAGTTCATCGCCGCCCGCGAAACCGACCGCCAGGGTGACCCCGACACCCGTGTGGCGCGCAACCTGGCCTCGTTGTTTCACCCGGTGCTTTACCCGGGCGTGGGCCAGTTGCTGCGCATCACCCAGCAGGAGCTGGGCTACCTGGTCGGCCTGTCGCGCCAGCGCGTGAACGAGGCGCTGCGCACGCTGCAGCAGCGCCAGCTGATCCGCATCGAGTACGGCGGCGTGCGGGTGCTGGACCTGCAGGGCCTGCGCAGCTACCGCCACCGCGACGAGTAGGGCGGGCTTCGCCGCGCTTATCGGCGCTTGGCCGTGCGCAGGCGCGAGGGATGCTCGCGCGATGAGTTCGGACGCCTTTGTCCGTCAGCTCGCCGCCTACTGGAGCGGCGATGCGCTGGCGGTGAACCTGCTGATCTTCCTGAACCTGGCCGGTGCGCTGCTGCTGGGTTCGCTGGTGGGCTATGAGCGCGCCTACCGCGGCCGCGCCGCGGGCATGCGCACCTACGGCCTGGTGTGCATGGCCTCGACCGCGCTGACGGTGTTCGCCGGCTACCCGGCGCTGTGGTACGGCGGCCAGGCCAGCTTCACCGCCGCGCTGGCGCACGACCCGACGCGGGTGATCCAGGGCATCGTCACCGGCATCGGTTTCCTGGGCGCCGGCGTGATCATGAAGGACGGGCTGAACATCAGCGGCCTGACCACCGCCGCATCGATCTGGTCGGCCTCGGCGATCGGCGTGCTGATCGGCGTGGGTTTCTATGGCGCCGCCATCCTGCTGGCCGCACTGTCGGCCTCGGCGATGATGTGGGGCAGCCGCATTGAGGCTTGGCTGCCCTCGCACCAGGCGGTGGGCATCGAGCTGCGCCTGCGCCCGGGCGTGTCCAGCGACGCCGCGACGATCGACCGCTTCCTGCGCCAGCAGGGCTTCATGCTGGCCACCGGCTCGCTGGCGATCTGCCACGACGACGGCCAGTCCACCTGGAAGTTCGTCGCGGTGGTGCAGGACCGCCGCCAGGCCACGCCGCTGGACCGCCTGGCGGCGGCGCTGCAGGGTTGGAGCGACGTGGTGAAGTTCAGCCTGGCCCACGCCAGGAACTGAACGGCCCCGCCGGCGCTGCGCCGCTCAGGCGCGCCAGCGCCGCGCCGCCAGCAGCCCACCGATCACCAGCGCATAGATCGCCGGCTCCAGCAGGTTGTTCTTGCCCGCGCGCATCCACCAGAAATGCAGCAGCGCCACCGGGCCGATCACATAGGTCAGCTTGTGCAGGTCGCGCCAGGCCCGGCCACCCATCCAGCGCACCGCGGCGTTGAACGAGGTGGCGGCCAGCGGCAGCAGGGCCAGCCAGGCGGCGGTGCCCACCAGGATGAAGGGGCGCTTGCCGATGTCCTTGAGCAGTGCGTCGAGTGCCCATTCCATGTCCAGCCAGGCGTAGGCCGACCAGTGCAGCGTGGCATAGACGAAGGTGGCCACGCCCACATTGCGCCGAAAGCGCGCCAGGCCGCTCCAGCCGGTCAGCTGGCGCAGCGGCGTGATCGCCAGCGTCAGGCACAGGCCGCGCAGCGTCCAGTCGCCCAGGCTGCGGATCAGCGCCTCGGCGGGGTTGGGGCCCAGGCCGCCGTACAGCGCGGCCCAGACCAGCGAGGCCGCCGGCAGGCCGAGCAGCAGCCAGACCACCGGCTTGGCCAGTGGGTGAAGCAGCCAGCGGTTCATCAGTAGTGCTTGCGCAGGTCCAGGCCGGCGTAGAGCTGGCCCACCTGGGCCTCGTAGCCGTTGAACATCAGCGTCGGGCGCTTCTTGGCGAACAGGCCCTGGGCCTCGCCGATGCGGCGCTCGCTGGCCTGGCTCCAGCGCGGGTGGTCAACCTGCGGGTTGACGTTGCTGTAGAAGCCGTATTCCTGCGGCGCCGCCTGCTCCCAGCTGCTCAGCGGCTGCTTCTCGACCAGCCGGATGCGCACGATGGACTTGGCGCTCTTGAAGCCGTACTTCCAGGGCACGACCAGGCGCAGCGGCGCGCCATTCTGGTTGGGCAGCACCTCGCCATACAGGCCGAAGGCCAGCAGCGTCAGCGGGTGCATGGCCTCATCCAGGCGCAGGCCCTCGCGGTAGGGCCAGTCCAGCACGCCCGAGCGCAGGCCCGGCATCTGGGCGCGGTCGGCCAGCGTGGTGAACTCGACGAACTTGGCGTTGCCGGTGGGCTCGACCTTCTTCAGCAGCTCGGCCAGCGACCAGCCCACCCAGGGGATGACCATCGACCAGCCCTCGACGCAGCGCAGGCGGTAGACACGCTCCTCCATCGGCGCGAGCTTGAGCAGCTCGTCCAGGTCGAAGCGCCGGGGCTGGCGCACCTCGCCATCGACCATCACCGTCCAGGGGCGGGGCTTGAGCGAGCCGGCGGTGCGGGCGGGGTCGGACTTGTCGGTGCCGAACTCGTAGAAGTTGTTGTAGCTGGTGACGTCGGCGTAGGCGGTGGCCTGCTCCATCAGCATGGCGCCGGCCACGTTGGAGCGCGCGCCCGGCAGCGGCGCCAGGCGGCCCGGGCCGCGGGTCTGGGCCTGGGCGCCGTGCACGCCGGCACCGGCCAGCGCGGCGGCGGCCAGCCAGTCGCGTCGGCGCAGCCAGGTCTCGCGCGGGGTGATCTCGGAGGGGCGGGGCTGGTCGAAGCCGGGGCGGGGCAGTAGGGGCATGGTCGGCCTGAAGGTCGTGGAGGATGAACCTGAGTCGTGCAACGCAGGCCAGACCTTACGCGCAAGCCGGAGGTCCGGTCGGGCGCAGGGGCTCAGCGGTGTACGACCGCGGCCCGCCAGGGCTTCCCTGGGGCCGGCACAGCCCCGATTGTCGTGACGGTCGTCACGGGGGCGGCGGACCCGATGCCGCCCAGGCTCAACCCCTGGCCGGGCCGGCCGACACCCCGTACGACGAACCGGGGAACCCGGTCCGCCTTGATGGAGTGCCTGCCTTGATCCTGACCGCCCTGTTCCGCCGCCTGTGCGCCGCCACCCTGCTGGCCTGTCTGCTGGCTGCGCCAGCTGCCGCCCAAACCACCAAGCTGGCCGCCGAGCTGCAGCCCTACGCCGCTGGCCGCGCGTCGGGCCTGCCGGCCGTCACCTGGGCCCAGGCGAAATCCAATGGCCCGCTGGTCAAGGTCCTGATCGTGGCGAGCAGCACCGACAGCAGCCTGGCCGCCCTGCGTGCCGAGGTGCTGGCGCGCGGCGGCTCGGTCCACCACAATTTCCTGTCCACCCGCGCACTGGCGGCCATGGTGCCGGCCGCGGCCCTGTCGCGTCTGGCTGCGCGGTCCGACGTGGTGAGCATCGTGCCCAACCGTGCCGTGTCGCGCCAGGCCAGCCTGCTGGAGACCGCCGCTGGTGACGGCGCGGCCCTGGCCGCCCTGCCCAACGGCACCGGCTATGACGGACGCGGTGTCGGCATCGCGGTGCTCGACTCGGGCATCGACTTCCGCCACCGCCACTTCAGCGACGGCGCCGGCGGCTCGCGGGTCAAGCTGGCGGTCGATATCGTCGCCACCTCTCGGCGGCTGCTGGGCGAAGGCTGGAGCGCCGGCCTCGACTACTCGGCGGTGTCGCGCGCCGGCATCGACGGCACCAAGTACCGCCAGCTGTTCGCCAAGCTGGCGCCGGTGGCCCCGGACCCCGATCCCTACGGCCACGGCACGATCGTCGCCGCCGCGGCGGCTGGCCAGGGCCGCTACCAGTCGCCCGATGCCAGCGGCGTGGCCACCGGCGCCACGCTGGTCGATGTGCGCGTCCTGGATGCGCAGGGCAACGGCAACCTGGCCGACGTGCTGCTGGGCATGGACTGGGTGCTGCAGAACGCCCGGCTGGCCGGCATCCGGGTGGTCAACCTGAGCCTGGGCGGCTCGTCGGCCG
Source organism: Ideonella alba (assembly GCF_018069845.1). Lineage (NCBI taxonomy): Bacteria > Pseudomonadati > Pseudomonadota > Betaproteobacteria > Burkholderiales > Sphaerotilaceae > Ideonella > Ideonella alba. Next base: position 79,184 of record NZ_JAGQDD010000015.1, on the reverse strand, counting down.
ACAGCTTTCTCAATGACCCGCTGGCGCGGGCGGCGCGCAGCGCGTCGGCGGCCGGTCTGGTGGTGGTGGCCTCGGCGGGCAATGCGGGTCGCAACAACTCGGGGCAGGAGGTCTTCGGCGCGATCTCGTCGCCGGGCAGCGACCCGTCGGTGATCACCGTCGGCGCGTCCAACCCCTTTGGCACCGGACCGCGAAGCGACGACGCGGTCACCGGATTCAGCTCTCGCGGCCCCACCCGGGGCAGTGTGCTGTACGCCAGCGGCCGGCGCTGGAGCGACCACCTGCCCAAACCCGACCTGGTGGCGCCGGGCAACCGCATCCTGGGCGCGCTGGGCGCCGACCGCGACGGCCGCTGGAACCTGCTGGCGCGCAGCCACCCCGAGCTGACGCAGGTCAGCGGCGCCTCCCAGGCCAAGGGGCAGGCGCTGATGTCGCTCTCGGGCACCTCGCTGGCCGCGCCGGTGGTGGCCGGTGCGGCAGCGGTGGTGCTGCAGGCCAACCCCGGCCTGACGCCGCCGCTGGTCAAGGCCATCCTGCAATACACCGCCACCCCCTTGGCGCAGGGCAACCTGCTGCAGCAGGGGGCCGGCCAGATCAACGTGGCCGGCGCGGTACGGCTGGCAACCGCCCTGCGCACCGACATCAGCGCTGCCGCCGACGCCGGTCAGCTGCTGCCCGGTGCCAGCCTGCTGGCCGTGGGCCGCACGATGCCGATGCCGTTGACCGTCCTGGACGGCGTGGCACGTCCCTGGAGCCAGATCCTCACCGTCGGCGGCACCCATCTGGCCACCGGCGCCGAGGCCATCGCGCGCTGGCAGCCGATTTTTGATGGCCGGCTGACCTGGGCGCGGCAATGGGTGCTGCGGCGCGATGTGAGCTGGCAGCCCATGTCACTCAAGGACGGCGTGCCGCCGCTGACCGTGCCGCGCGCCATCGTCGAGCGCAATGCCGGTGCACAAGGCTTGCTGAGCGCGGGCGTGCGTCTGCTCGATGCGCTGGCCCCGTCTGCCGCAGACGGCACCGCGGCGCTGCTGACGCCGGTGGCCCGCCTCTCTGCGCTGGCGGCCAGCGGCCAGGGCCTGAGACTGCGCCGGGGCTTTGGCTTTGACAGCCTGGGCCTGCGCGGCGAGGGTTTCCTGCTCAGCCAGGGCTTCCTGTTGTCCGAAGGCTTCCTGCTCAGCGAAGGCTTCCTGCTGTCCGAGGGTTTCCTGCTCAGCGAAGGCTTCCTGCTGAGCGAGGGCTTTCTGCTCAGCGAAGGCTTCCTGCTGTCCGAAGGCTTTCTGCTCAGCGAGGGTTTCCTGCTGAGCGAGGGCTTCCTGCTGTCCGAGTCGGTCGGCGACGTGGCTGGCGGCCAGGACCGGAGCTGGGCCGGCGATTGAACCCCGGCGCCGCCCGGCGTCCGGCCGGGTTCAAGTTGGCGCCCGACCTGGCCGATGTTGGAAGGACATCCCGGGCCCGCCGCCATGACCACCTCTTCCCCCGCCCCACGCCCGCCGGCCGACCCCGGCGGCTGGCTGGCGCGGTTCCACGCGCAGCACCTGCCCGACTACAGCCCGGCTTCCACCCGGCTGTGGTGGGCGATTGCACTGTCCGGCGCGCTGGCGCTGGGCATCGCGCTGGACGCCTTCCTGGGTTGGCCGGCCGAGCGGCAGATGCAGGTGGTGGGCGCACTGGCCCTGGTGGTCACGGCCGCGCTGCTCTCGCTGCAACTGCCGCGAACCAGCTTCTCGTTCAGCATTGCTGACGCCTTCAATTTCACGCTGCTGGTGATGTACGGCCCGGCCGCCGCGGTGCTGGGTGCCGGCGCCGAGGGCCTGGTGGGCACGATGCGGACCTCGCGCCGGCTCTCCAGCCGTGTCGCCAGCCCGGCCGCGGCGATGGCCAGCTGGTCACTGGCCGGCGCTGCCCATGCGGGCCTGGCGGCCCTGCTGGTGGTCTCGAACCTGCCGCCGGCGGTGGCCGAGGTGCTGGCGCTGCTGCTGGCCTCGCTCGTGACCTACGTCGGCACCACGCTGCCGCTGATGGCCATGATGACGCTCAAGCGCCAACAGTGGCCCGCGCCCAGGAGCTGGCTCAACGGCACGGCCTGGGTCGGCGGGGTCTACATCGGCTCGGCGCTGCTGGCGGCGATGGCCTGGCTGCTGGCACGTCAGCACGGTGCCGGCCTGATGGCTCTGCTGGGTGTGGCGGTGCTGGGCGTGCTGGCACTGGTGCGCGTCACGCTGGCCCATCAGGAGGCCGAGCATGCCCGCCAGGAGCAGTGCATCGACGAGGCGCGCCGCGAGGCCGAGCTGAACCAGCAGCGCTTCAGCGCCGCCTTCACCCATGCCGCAGTGGGCATGGCCATCGCCGATGCACAGGGGCGCCTGCTGCGCGTCAACCAGGCCCTGGCGACGCTGGTGCAGGCGCCGGAGGGCACCCTGCCTGGCCGCACGATGCTCGACCTGCTGCACCCCGCCGACCACGCGGTCTTCGAGCGCAAGACCCTGGAGATGAAGGCCCATGCACGCAACGATTTCGCGCTGGAGCTGCGCTGCCGCACGCCGACGGGTGGCGACACCTGGGTGATGATGCATTGCGGCCGCTTCGCCGACCCCGGCGGCGAGGGCAACGCGCTGATCTACCAGCTGCACGATGTCAGCGCGCGGCGCGCCGCCGAGGCACGGCTGCAGCACATCGCCTACCACGACAACCTCACCGGCCTGGCCAACCGCGCGCGCTTTCACGAACAGCTCGAGGGCGCCGTGGAGCGCAGCCTGGTCGACCCGCAGGTCTACTTCGCGGTGATGTTCCTGGACCTGGACCGCTTCAAGATCGTCAACGACAGCCTGGGCCACGAGGCCGGCAACCTGATGCTGCGCGAAGTGGCCAGACGCCTGCAGTCCTGCGTGCGGCCCAGCGACCTGGTGGCGCGCCTGGGCGGCGACGAATTCGCGGTGATGCTGCTGGGCCTGCAGGACAGCGCGGACGGACTGCGTCTGGCGCGGCGCATGCTGGCCGAGCTGATGCAGCCGATGCCGGTGTGCGGCACCGAGCTGGTTCCGGGCGCCAGTCTGGGCATCACCTTCAGCGACCTGGGCTACCGCACCGTCGACGAGTTGCTGCGCGACGCCGACGTGGCGATGTACGAGGCCAAGGCCGGCGGCCGCGGCCGGGTGGCGATCTTTGACCGGACGATGCACGAGCGCATCGCCTACCGGCTGGCCCTGGAGGCCGACCTGCGCCGCGCACTGGCCGAGCAGCAGCTGTCGCTGGTCTACCAGCCCCTCTACGAGATCGAGGGCGGTCGCCTCACGGGCTTCGAGGCGCTGGCGCGCTGGCACCACCCGGTGCGTGGCGCGGTCAGCCCGGCCGAGTTCATCGCGCTGGCCGAGGAGTCAGGCCACATCGAGACGCTGACCACCTGGCTGATCGGCCAGGCGGTGGCGCAGATGGCCCAGTGGCACCGGCTGGCGCCGCACCTGGCGCAGGCGTCGATGCACCTGAACCTCTCGGGACGCGACCTGGTGCGCAGCGACATCGTCGACACCGTGCGCGATGCCCTCCAGCGGCATGGGCTGCCGCCGGCCCGGCTCACGCTGGAGATCACCGAAACCGTGCTGATGGAGCGCCTGGACCTGGCGCTGGAGACGGTCCGCCGCCTGCGCGAGCTGGGCGTGCGCCTGTCGATCGACGACTTCGGCACCGGCTACTCGTCCCTGAGCTACCTGGGCACGCTGCCCATCGACAGCCTGAAGATCGACCGCTCCTTCGTGATGCGCATGGAGCAGCAGCCCGAGAGCATCGAGATCGTGCGCGCTGTCGTCACGCTGGGCCACGCGCTGGGCAAGCGCGTGATCGCCGAGGGGGTGGAAACCGCGGCTCAACTCGAGCAGTTGCGTCAGCTGGGCGCCGATGAGGCGCAGGGTTATCTGCTGTCGCGGCCGGTGACGGCGGCCGAGGTGCCCCGCCTGCTGTACGCGCCGGCGCTGGCCTGAGGCCGCTCAGGCCGGGAAATCGCCGTCGCCGAACAGCGTCAGGGCCTGCGTGCCGCGGCGCTCGCGGTAGGACTTGCGCGAGAACAGCTTGGTCTGCGCCTCGGGCGGCAGGTCGGTGATGGTGATCACGTGGCGGGCGATCAGGGCGTCGATCACGTCTTCCAGCACGCGCACGAAATCGGCGTCCAGGCGCTGGAAATCGCCGCCGGCGCCGACGAAGGCCTGCACCTCGGGGTGGTCGTCGGGCAGGAGTTCGGCGCCCTCGGTGGGCGCGTCCCGGTGCAGGCTGGCCAGGCGGCCGTGGTCGTCGCGGATGACGTAGGGCATGGGCCGACTATAGCGACGCCCTGCCGGGGCGAGAAGCGACCTTCGTCACAGCGTGCCGTAGCTGTGCAGGCCGCTGAGGAACATGTTGACACCCAGGAAGGCGAAGGTGGTGACCACCAGGCCGCCGAGCGACCACCAGGCCGCGGCGTGACCGCGCAGGCCCTTCATCAGGCGCATGTGCAGCCAGGCGGCGTAGTTCAGCCAGACGATCAGCGCCCAGGTCTCCTTCGGGTCCCAGCTCCAGTAGCCGCCCCAGGCCTCGGCGGCCCAGAAGGCGCCCAGCACGGTGGCGATCGTGAAGAAGGCGAAGCCCACGGCGATCGCCTTGTACATCACGTCGTCCATCAGCTCCAGCGAGGGCGTGCGCGCGTTGACCGTGCCGCGCACCGCCACCATCAGGCCGAAGAGCGCCATCAGGCCGCCCAGCAGCGTGGCGCTCTTCTTCAGCGCCGGGGCCAGCTCGGCCGGGCCCAGTGCCAGGCCCGCCAGCACCGCCAGCAGCACGCCGCCGGGCACCCAGACCAGGCCGGTCCACAGCGCGCGCGGCGTGGCGGTCTTCAGCAGATAGGCCAGCGACACCATGGCCGCCAGCGCGAAGGTGCCGTAGCCGATGAAATTGGCCGGCACATGCAGCTTCATCCACCAGCTCTGCAGCGCCGGCACCAGCGGCTGGATCTCGTGCGCCTCGCGCGCCACCGTGTACCAGAGCAGGAAGGCCACCGAGGCGCTGATCACCAGCATCACGAAGCCGCCCAGCGTGCGCACCTGGTAGTGCGCCTCGTAGTACAGGTAGAACAGCGCGGTCAGCCAGGCGAACAGCACGAAGACCTCGTAGAGGTTGCTGACCGGGATGTGGCCGATGTCCGGGGCGATCTGGTGGCTCTCGAACCAGCGCACGAAGGTGCCCACCAGGGCCATGAACACCGCGGCCCAGGTCAGGCGCGAGCCGATGCGCAGCGCGGCGTTGTCGTCGCCCCGGGCGAAGAAGCCGATCCAGTAGAACAGCGTGGCCATGAAGAACAGCGTGCTCATCCACAGGATCGCGCTCTGGCTGGACAGCAGGTACTTCAGCCAGAAGACCTGCTCGGCGGCGGCCAGGTCGGCGCCGAAGGCGTCGGTCTGGCGCAGGTACAGCGAGATCGCCAGCAGCACCGTGGCGCCCACCGCCAGGCTGAGCCCGCGCAGCGGCCGCCAGAACCAGCCCAGCGCCACCAGCGCCGGCACGCTGCCGACCAGGATGCCGCGCTCATAGCCGTCCATCGACGCGCCATAGCGCTGCCAGGCGTAACCGGCGCCCAGCAGCAGCAGCGCGGCAAACAGCCAGTCGAAGGCGCTGCGGCCGGACAGCAGGCCGGGCTTGCCGAGGTCGAGGGTGGTGGTGGTCATGCGGTGGTGCCTCCGGGGCCGGCGAGCAGGCTGCTGCGCAGGCGGTCGAAATCCTGGTCAATGTCGAGGGTGCGACGCGGCGTGGACATGGCCAGCTGCACCCGCGTGGCGCCTGGGCGCTCGGGGTCGTCGGACAGCCAGATCCACAGCCGACGCTCACGGATGTAGAGCATGGCGAAGACGCCGACGATCAGCAACACGGCCCCCAGGTAGACCAGGGTCTTGCCAGGGGCACGCGCCACCTGGAACACGCTGGCCTGCACCTGCTCGAAGCTGTCAAGCTGCAGCATCACCGGCGCCGGGTAGAACGAGGCGTCGGACATCGACAGCACGGCCTGGGTCAGGAAGCGTTCGGTTTCGGGGCCGGGCGGCAGCGGCGGCTGGGCGGCGCGGCCACGCGAGATCTGCGCCAGCTCGTAGAAGGCGCCGTTGAGGATGCGCAGCAGCACCTCGGCCACCTTCTGGCGCTCGGCCTCGGGCACGCTGTGCTCGACAAAGCGGCTGAAGGCGTCCAGGCCGCCGGTCACCGGCTGGCCGTCGCCGGGGCTTTCGGCACCGGCGAACAGTGCCAGCGCGCGCTCGGCGGTGATGCGCAGCTGCTCGGCCATCTCGGGGCGGCCGTCGGGCGTGGCGGCCTTGGCGTACAGGCGGGCGGCGCTGCTGCGCGCGGCGGGGTCGCGCAGGGCGTCACGCAGGCGCAGCCAGCCACCCATCGAGCCCTCGCTGTCGGCCGGGATGCGCAGGTAGCGGAAGTTCTCGGACAGCGCCTCGCGCATGCCGACCAGGAAGACGCGCTGGCCCTCCAGCTCGACCGGCACCATGTAGTTGTGGAACTCGCGCCGCTGGCCGCTGGCGTCGACCAGCTTGTAGGTGATGGCCGGGCCGATGTTGTGCAGTGTCTTGGCGCGGCCGTCGGGCTTGGCGCCGCTGCCCAGGTGCTTGGACAGCGTGGCGCCCAGGTCGACGCGGCGCACATCGGTGCCCGGCTCGCCCTCGCGGTCGCTGCCCAGGTTCTCGACATTGATGACCTTCAGGCCGGTCAGCTCCACGGTGAGCTTGTCGTTGCCATTGGTCAGTTGCAGCGTGTCGCCCACGCGGCCCTGCACGTCGAAGGCGGGGCCGCTGCGGGCCATCGGCACGGCCTTGAGCTTGAGCAGCGAGCCGCCGTCCTCGAAGCTGCTCTGGTAGATCGCCACGCCCTGGTGGATCGCCGGCTCGTTGACCTTGACGGTGGCTTCGGTGGCCTGCCCGGTGGCGTTGTCGTGGATGACGATCTGGCTGGCGAACAGCTTGGGCATGCCGGTGTCGTAGTACTCGACGATGAACTTCTTGAGCTCGACGTCGAAGGGCAGGTCCTGCAGCACGATGCCGTCGGGCATGCTCAGCACCGCCACGCCGGCGCGGGTGCCCTCGGTGACCAGCAGGTTGCCGCGGAAGGTGGGGTTGGTGGCCGGCAGGCGGTGCTCGGGCGGCACGTCCTTGATCAGGCCGCCGCCTTCAAACGTGCTCTTGCCGCCCAGGGCCATCTGCAGGCGCACCACCAGGTCGCCGTCGGACAGGCCGCCCAGGCAGATCAGCACCACCGCCGAGTGGGCCGCCAGGTAGCCCAGCTTGTTGGCGCGACCGGCGCGGGCGGCAACCATCGTGCCGCCCTCGCGCAGCTGGGCGCGGGCCTGCCAGCCGCGGCCGGCCAGCACCGCCGAGGCATGCTGCATCGCCGCCTCGCGCGACAGCGCCAGCGTGCCTTCGCCCTTGTGGTGGAAGGCCTTGAGCGCGCCTTCGCGGATGTCTTCCTTGAAGCTGCGCAGGTCGGCGACGATCTTCGGCGCGTTGCGGGCGATGCACAGGCTGGTGGACAGCACCAGAAAGCCCAGGATCGCCAGGAACCAGCCGGCGCTGTACACCGTGAACAGGCTGAAGCGGCCCAGCACCTCGGTCCAGAAGGGCCCGAACTGGTTGATGTAGTTGTTCAGCGGCTCGTTCTGCTTGACGACCGTGCCGATCACCGAGGCGATGCAGATCACCGCCAGCAGCGTGATCGCGAAGCGCATCGACGACAGCAGCTCGTAGGCGGTGCGCAGCGGCGAGGGTCGGCGCAGGAGAGCGGAATCGGACATGGGGCGCGATTATCCGGGTGGCGAAAGCCCCCAAAAAAAAGGGCCGGTCAAGGACCGGCCCGGGTTTGCGTGCGAGCGGCTGTGCCAGCGGCAGTGCGGCTCAGCGCAGGCCGGTGGCGTAGTCGGTGACGGCCTTGATTTCCTTGTCGCTCATCTTGGCGGCGATGGCCGTCATCTGGGCGCTGTTGGCGCGCTCGCCCGAGCGGAAGGCGTTCATCTGGGCTTCCAGGTACTCGGTGTGCTGGCCGCCCAGGCGCGGGTACTGCGCCGGGATGCCGGCACCGGCCGGGCCGTGGCAGCCGGCGCAGGCGGGCACCTGCTTGTCGGCGATGCCACCGCGCCAGATCTTCTCGCCCAGGGCCAGCGTGTCCTTGTTCTTGGCAGCGCCAGGCACCGGCTTCTTGCTGCCGTAGAAGGCGGCGACGTTCTTCATGTCGGCCTCGGTCAGCGGGGCGGCCATGCCGTTCATCACCGCGTTCTTGCGCTTGCCGGCCTTGAATTCGGTCAGCTGCTTGACGATGTAGTCGGGGTGCTGGCCCTGCAGGATCGGGTTGGCGGTGATGCCACGCGAGCCGTCGGCGGTGTGGCAGGCGCTGCAGATCGCAGCGGTCTGCTCGCCCTTGGCCAGGTCGGCCTTGGCCGGCGCCGGGGCGGCCTCGTTGGCGAAGGCGGGCGCCGCCACAAGGGCGGCAAGCACGGTGGCGGTGAGCGCGACGAAAGGCTTCATGGAGAAGGGCCTGCTGTGGTTCGAAGTGGGTGCAAGGGGGGAATTCACCACGGTATCCCGCGGGCCTGACGGCATGCCGACAAGGCGACAAACCAGCTCGCGCACGGTTTGCTGGGAAACCAAACCGGCGGATTTTACAATGCTCCATGCCCCCGCCCTTGCGACCCGTCACACCGCCGCCATCCGACGCCGAGCGCGCCGCCCTGGCCTGGGCCCACAGCGCCCGCTTCCTCACCACCGCCAGCCAGCTCGACCAGCTGCCGCCGGGCGACCTGCCGGAGATCGCCTTCGTCGGCCGCAGCAATGCCGGCAAGTCCACCGCCATCAACACCCTGGCGCAGCGCCGGCAACTGGCCTTCGCCTCGAAGACCCCCGGCCGCACCCAGCACATCAACCTGTTCGCGCTGGGCCCCAAGGACCAGCCCGACGCCTACCTGGCCGACCTGCCCGGCTACGGCTATGCCACGGTGGCGCGCACCGCCAAGCTGCGCTGGCAGAAGGTGATGGCCGACTACCTGGAGGTGCGCCGCAACCTGCATGGCGTGGTGCTGCTGGTCGACAGCCGCCACGGCCTGACGCCGCTGGACCAGCAGCTGCTGGAGTTCATCGCGCCGCGCGTGGTCAACGGTGAGGTGCGGCTGCTGGTGCTGCTGACCAAGGCCGACAAGCTCAGCCGCAAGGAACAGGACGCCGCCGTGCGCGCCGGCCAGGACGCGCTGGCTGATCTGGCCACCGAGGAGGCCGATGTCGGCCTGCTGCTCTTTTCGGGCCTGAACCGCACCGGCCTGGCCGACCTGGCCAGCACCGTTCACGACTGGACCCACAGCGGCCGGCCTGTCCCGGGCCCCGATGCGTGAAGCCATGGTCGCGCTGGCCGCCACCGGCCAGCGCCTGCACACCTGGCGGGCCGGCGAGCAGGGTCCGCGGGTGCTGCTGCTGCACGGCTTTCCCGAGGCCGGCTTCATCTGGCAGCCGGTGATGCAGCGGCTGCAGGGCCAGGCCCGGCTGCTGGCCCCCACCCAGCGCGGCTATGCGCCCTCCAGCTGTCCGGCCGGCGATGCGGCCTACCGGCCGCGGGCGCTGGTGGCCGACCTGGTGGCGCTGATCGAGCAGGAGGGCGCGCCTGTCGATCTGGTCGTGGCCCACGACTGGGGCGGTGCGCTGGCCTGGAACCTGGCCGCCCAGCGGCCGGACCTGCTGCGCCGGCTGCTGATCGTCAACGCCACCCACCCGGTGCCCTTTCTGCGCGCGCTGCGCGAGGACCCGGCGCAGCAGGCCGCCAGCGCCTACATGAACACGCTGTGCGCGCCAGGCGCCGCCGAGCGGCTGGCGGCCGATGATTTCCGGGCGCTGTGGCCCTTCTTCGAGCACTTCGGCCCGGGCAGCGCCCAGTGGCTGGATGTGCCGCTGCGCGCGCGCTACCGCGCGCTGTGGGGCGCCTCGCTGGACAGCATGCTGGCCTGGTACCGGATGTCGCCGCTGCGCCCGCCGCTGAGCCCCCAGGACCCGGTGATGACCCTGCAGCTGCCGGCCGAGGCGGTGACGGTGCGCGTGCCCACCCGCGTGCTGTGGGGCGAGGCCGATCGCGCGCTGCCGCCCGCGCTGCTCGACGGCCTGGAGGCCTTCGTGCCCGACCTGACGGTGGAGCGGGTGCCTGGCGCCAGCCACTGGATCATCCACGAGCAGCCCGAGCGCGTGGCGCAGGCGATCATCGACGCCCTGACCTGAGCCTGCAGGCCAGCGCACGGCCGCGCCACGGGCTCGCAGCGCTCGCCCGGCTCCTCAGGCGAGGCGACGTCCTCAGGACCTCGCCTCGTCCGGACTCGCCCAACGCGGCCTGCGCATCCTCTCGGAGGGTGGCTGCGGTACCCCGCAGCCGGGTGCACTACGGCCTGCCAATGAAGAAAGCCAGCCCGGCCTCGCCGCGCGGCGCCCAGGTCAGGCCCAGGTACATCGGGCCCAGGCCGGTGTCGGCGCCCAGGTAGAGGCTGGCGCCGCCGCGCAGACCGCCCAGCGCGATCGCGTGGCGGTCGGCCCAGGTGTTGCCCAGCTCCAGCGAGGCGCCGACGAACAGCGCCCGTGCGAACACCGGCGGCTCGGCCAGGCGACGGTACCAGCCGCCGCGCAGCAGCAGCAGCGCGTTGCCGCTGAGCTGGCCGGCGCGGTAGCCCGACAGGTTCTGGAAGCCGCCCAGGGTGTACTGGCCGGCCAGCGCGCCCTGGCGCGAGTCGGCCGCCTTCAGCACCGCATACAGGTTCAGGGTGTCGCTGCCGTCGGTCCAGGCGCCGCTGGCGTCGGCCTCCACGCGCACCAGGTTCTGGCCCTCCTGGCCCTGCTGCGAGCGGCGACCGAACTGCAGCTCGCCGGTGAGGCGGTAGCCCGACAGCGGGAAGTTGGCGTAGTCCAGCTGGTCGATCACCATGCGCGTGCGGGCGGCGGTCTCACGCCAGATCTGCGGCGCAGCGATCAGGCCGTCGGCCAGCAGCAGCGGCTCGTCGCGGCCCAGCACATGGCGCAGGCCCAGGCGCAGCTCGCCCAGGCGGCCCCAGGGCTGGCCCAGGTCCAGGCCCACCGCGGCCAGGTTCTGCCGCACCTGGGCACGCTCCAGCCCGCTGCCGCTGTCGTAGACCGAGACGATGCGCCGCTGCACACCGCCCCAGGCGGCGACGAACCAGTCGTCCCACAGACCCAGGCGCCATCCCAGCGGGTGGTAGAGCTCGCTGAACAGCGAGGGCACCTCGCCCAGCTGCAGCCGGTTGCGCCATTCGGTGCCCGAGGGCGTCAGCCAGTGGCGGTTGTGGCTGATCTTGATGTTGAAGGCGCTGCGGCCGCTGAAATCGGTCCACAGGTCCAGGCCGACGTGCAGGTAGTTGGGCCCCCAGGGCTTGTCCTCGACCTCGAAGACCAGCAGCGCGTCGCGGCCCGGCTCGCCGTCGACCAGGTGGTAGTCGGTGCGCACGTAGTCACCGCTGGCAGCCAGGAAGCGGGCATCGGCGGCGGCGCGCTCGGGGTCAAAGGCCTGGCCGGGGCGGGACTGCAGCTGGGGCAGCAGGCGCTGCGGGTTGGTGACGCTGCTGCCCTCGAAGGCCACCGCGCCGACCACCGGACTGGGTGGGGCATCGGCGCGGCGCGCGGCGCGCCACTGGCGGTAGCCGTCCTCGTCCAGCGCCAGCGCGCGCAGCTGCGGCAGCGCGGCGCGGGCGGCGGCCTCGCCCAGCGCGATCAGCTCCTGGGCCTTGTCGAAATCGCCCGAGCTGAGCCGGCCCAGGTCGGGCGCGATCAGCAGGTCCTGCGGCCCGAGCGTGGCCAGGCTGCGGCGCACGTTCTGCTCGGTCAGGATGTTGATCATCTGCGCCGTCAGGCCGATCGCCGAGTTCAGCGTCTCGCGCGGCGCCAGCGGCGTGCCGATGTTGACCACCAGCAGGCGCTGGGCGCCCATGGCGCGGGCGATGTCGACGGGCACGTTGTTGACCAGGCCGCCGTCGCCCAGCACCCGGCCGTCGATCTCGGTGGACGGGAACACGCCCGGCACGCTCATGCTGGAGCGCAGCGCCATCGCCAGGTCGCCGCTGTCCATCACCACCATGTCGCCGGTTTCCATGTCGGTGGCGACAGCGCGGAAGGGAATGGGCAGCTCGTCGAAGTGGCTGATGCGGCGCACCGGCAGCGTGTAGCGGCGCAGCAGGGTCTCCAGGCCGCGGCTGGAGACGGCGCCCTGCGGCGCGTGGAAGCTGCCTTCGCGCCAGCCCAGCTCGATCGCCGCCGGGATCTCGAAGTCCTCTTCCTTGCGCCGCTGCGACAGCATCTGCCGGCTGACGCGGGTGGCGAAGAGCTTGTTCCAGTCGACCTGCAGCAGGTCGGCCTCCAGCGCCGCGGCACTCATGCCGCTGGCATACAGGCCACCGATGATCGCGCCCATCGAGGTGCCGGCGACCAGGTCCACGGGAATCCGCTCCTGCTCCAGCACCTTCAGCACACCGACATGGGTCAGGCCGCGTGCGCCACCGCCGGACAGCACCAGGCCCAGCCGCGGTCGCGCCGTGGCGCTGCTGGCGGGCGGCTCCTCGGCCGCGGCGGGGCGCGGTGCCAGGGCCAGGGCGAGCAGGCAGGCGCCCAGCAGGGCCCTCACGTCCGGCGCTCCAGGCGCACCCATACGCCGTGCTGCGAGCGCAGGCTCAGCCGCGCGATCGGCTCCGGCGGCGGCTTGTCGGCCGGCAGCACGCGGTAGGCGCGCAGCACCAGGGCCAGCACCAGCACCGCCTCCTGCATCGCGAAGTTGGCGCCGACGCAGACCCGCGGTCCCATGCTGAAGGGCAGGTAGGCCTGGGCCATGGCCTGGCGACCGGCGGGTTCCAGGAAGCGGTCGGGGTCGAACTCGTCGGGGCGCTCCCAGAAGCGCTGGTGGCGGTGGATCAGCCAGGGCGAGACGATCACGGTCTCGCCCGGCTCGGTGGGCACGTCGCGCAGGCAGCCCGGGGCGGCGGCCTCGCGCACCAGGAAACCCAGCGGCGGGTACAGGCGCATCGTCTCGCGGAAGATGCGGCGCAGCAGGTCCAGCTCGCGCAGCTGCTCCAGCCGGGGGGGGCCGTCGCCGATGACGCGCTGGATCTCGTCCACCGCGCGCTGCTGCACGTCCAGATCCAGCGTCAGCAGGTACAGCGCCCAGGCCAGTGCGCTGGCCGAGGTCTCATGGCCGGCCAGGAAGAGCACGGCGATCTCGTTGACCAATTCCTCCACGCCCATCGCGGCGCCGGTCTCGGCGTCGCGCGCTTCCAGCAGCGCGCCCAGGATGTCCTGCGGTGCACCGGCCTGTCCGGCGTGGAAGGCGGCATGGCGTGGCGCGATGTGCCGGCGCAGCAGCGCGCGGATGTCCTGGCCCGCCTGCTGCGCGCGCGTGGCCGAACCGCGGCGCGGCCACCAGGCGCGGCGGTAGCGCGGCATGGTGGCATCAGGCGCCTCGCGCTGGTAGTGCGCGAAGGCCTCGAAGATGGCCTGCGAGTCACCACGCTCCAGCGGCAGGCTGAGGATGGTGCGCAGGATCACGTCGGCGGTGACGTGGGTGGTCTCGTGTTCGATGTTCAGCGGGCGGCCGTCGGCCAGCGGCGCCAGGCGCTCCACCAGCGCCTGAACGGCGGCCGTCATCGGCGCAAACGCGTGCGTCATGCGGGTGCGCTCGAAGGCCGGCTCCAGCAGGCGGCGCTGGCGCGCCCAGGTCTCGCCATTGGAGGTGAAGATGCTGACGCCCAGCAGCGGCTCCAGCAGGTCGTGCATGAAGCGGTGCTTGGGGTAGTGGGGTGCTTCGTCGACCAGCACCTGGCGCACCGCAGCGGGGTCGTTGACGATGCGCACGGCATGGCCGGCCACGCGGCGGCGGCCCATCAGCATGCGGTAGGAGCCCTCGGTGAGCTGCGACAGCAGGTTGCTGCGCTGGGTCAGCCAGCGCCACCAGCGCGTCCAGGGGTGGCGCACCGGGGCCGGGTAGTGGGGGCAGGGGTGGGGCACGGGGAGGACTTCTGGCGGCGCCGGGTGCCCGGCGACCGGGCGGGCGCATGGGCGTGCGCGATTCTGCCAGCCCGCCCCATGAAAAACGGCGCACGGCCGTGAGGCTCGTGCGCCGTGGGGGATGCGACGCAGGCGGCCAGCCGCCTGCGGGCATGGCCCGGGACTTACATGCCCATGTCCATGCCGCCCATGCCGCCCATGCCACCGCCGGCGGGCATCGGGGCCTCGTCCTTCGGGGCTTCGGCGACCATGCACTCGGTGGTCAGCATCAGCGAGGCGACCGAGGCGGCGTTCTGCAGCGCGGTGCGGGTGACCTTGGTCGGGTCCAGGATGCCCATCTCGATCATGTCGCCGTAGGTGTCGTTGGCGGCATTGAAGCCATGGTTGCCGGTGCCGGCCAGCACGGCATTGACCACCACGCTCGGCTCGCCACCGGCGTTGGCGACGATCTCGCGCAGCGGGGCTTCGATGGCCTTCAGGACCAGCTTGATGCCGGCGTCCTGGTCGGCGTTGTCGCCGTGGATCGCACCAGCGGCCTGACGGGCACGCAGCAGGGCCACGCCGCCACCGGCGACGATGCCTTCCTCGACGGCGGCACGGGTGGCGTGCAGCGCGTCTTCCACGCGGGCCTTCTTCTCCTTCATCTCGACTTCGGTGGCGGCACCGACCTTGATGACGGCCACACCGCCGGCCAGCTTGGCCACGCGCTCTTGCAGCTTCTCGCGGTCGTAGTCGGAGGTGGCTTCCTCGATCTGGATGCGGATCTGCTTGACGCGGGCTTCGATGTCGCCAGCGGCACCGGCGCCGTCGATGATGGTGGTGTTTTCCTTGGCCACTTCGACGCGCTTGGCCTGACCCAGGTCGGTCAGCTGCACCTTCTCGAGCGACAGGCCCACTTCCTCGGCGATCACCTTGCCGCCGGTCAGGATGGCGATGTCTTCCAGCATGGCCTTGCGGCGGTCGCCGAAGCCCGGGGCCTTGACGGCGACGACCTTCAGGATGCCGCGGATGGTGTTGACCACCAGGGTGGCCAGCGCTTCGCCATCGACTTCTTCAGCGATGATCAGCAGCGGACGGCCGGCCTTGGCGACGGCTTCCAGCGTCGGCAGCAGGTCACGGATGTTGCTGATCTTCTTGTCGTACAGCAGCACGAACGGGTTCTCGAGGATCGCGGCCTGCTTCTCGGGGTTGTTGATGAAGTAGGGCGACAGGTAGCCGCGGTCGAACTGCATGCCTTCGACGACGTCCAGCTCGTTGTTCAGCGACTTGCCGTCTTCGACGGTGATCACGCCTTCCTTGCCGACCTTGTCCATCGCCTCGGCGATGATGCCGCCGACGTCAGCGTCGGAGTTCGCCGAGATCGTGCCGACCTGGGCGATTTCCTTCGAGGTGGTGGTGGCCTTCGAGGCCTTCTTCAGCTCGGCGACCAGGGCGGTGACCGCCTTGTCGATGCCGCGCTTCAGATCCATCGGGTTCATGCCGGCGGCCACATACTTCATGCCTTCGCGCACGATGGCCTGGGCCAGCACGGTGGCGGTGGTGGTGCCGTCGCCCGCGTTGTCAGAGGTCTTGGAAGCGACTTCCTTGACCATCTGGGCGCCCATGTTCATGAGCTTGTCCTTGAGCTCGATCTCCTTGGCGACCGAGACACCGTCCTTGGTGACGGTGGGGGCGCCGAACGAGCGCTCGAGCACCACGTTGCGGCCCTTGGGGCCCAGCGTGACCTTGACGGCGTTGGCGAGGATGTTCACGCCCTCGACCATGCGATGACGGGCGTCAGCGCCGAAGACAACGTCTTTTGCAGCCATGTGTGTAACTCCGGAAATTCAGTGTTCTGTGGGGGGATGACCAGGCGGGTGGATTACTTTTCCACCACGGCGAACAGGTCGTCTTCCTTCATGACCAGCAGCTCTTCGCCATCGACCTTGACGGTCTGGCCCGAGTACTTGCCGAACAGCACGCGGTCACCGACCTTGACGTTCAGGGCGACGAAATCACCCTTGTCGTTGCGCTTGCCCATACCGACGGCCAGCACCTCGCCCTGGTCGGGCTTCTCGGCGGCGCTGTCGGGGATGACGATGCCCGAGGCGGTCTTGGTTTCGTTCTCCAGGCGCTTGACGATCACGCGATCGTGCAACGGACGAAGCTTCATTGCATCTCCTAAATGCGTTGGCAATGTGGACAATTGGAGTGCTCGTTAAAAGTGAGCACTCAATCACTTCAGGCGGTCCGGCGAGGCGCGAGGCCTGTCTGCCGGTGCTAGCACTCGGCTTGCCTGAGTGCTAACAGCCATTATAGGGTGGGGGACCGGGCTTTCAAGAGGGTCGGGATGACCCCGAGCCGGCGCCGGGTACTCAGCGCTCGGCCTCGTCCTGGTCTTCGGTGGTGGGCGGCGCCTCGACGCGGTAGGCCTCGTTGGCCCAGGCGCCGAAGTCCTGGCCCTGGCAGCGGGCGCTGCAGAAGGGGCGGAAGGGGTTGCTGGCGGCGTAGAGCGTGGTCTCGCCGCAAGTGGGACAGGCGACCTCGATCGGCCGCGGGGCGGGCGTGGTCATCGCAGGCTCAGGTGCACAGCGCCAGGTCGAAATCGACGTCCTGCGCCAGCGGGCGCAGCCGGCCGTCGGCGTCGGCGCGCATCAGGCGCACCGAGACCATCAGCCGGTGGCCGGTGATCTCGGGGACGACGTCGACCTCGGTGTCCAGGCGCAGGCGCAGCAACTGGTAGGTGCGGCCCTGCGGCAGGCTCTGCTGGTACTGGCCGGCCTGGGCCGCCACGCGGTGCGGCACGCCGCTGTCACGCAGCAGGCCCAGCAGCAGGCGCAGCGCATCGGCCAGGGGTTGCAGGGTGTCCAGCCAGCGGCCCAGGTCGGCCTGGCGGCGCGCGGCCGGGTGCTGCTGCCAGGCGTAGTAGCCGGGCAGGTCGAAGCTGCAGGTGCCACCGGGGATGCTGATGCGGCTGCGCACGCTGGTCAGCCAGTCGTTGCCCGACAGGGCCTGGCCGGCCTTGCCGGCCACCGCATTGAGCGCCTGGAAGGCCTGGTCGATGCGGCCCACCACGTCGTCCAGCGCCGCTTCGGAGACATGCGGGTTGCCGCGGTAGCTCTGGAACTGCGCCTTGTGGCGCTCAAGTTCCTTGAGCAGGTCGGATTTCAGGTCGGCACGCGCGGCGACGTCCATGATCTCGAACATCGTCGCCAGCGCGAAGTGGTGGTCGATCGCCTCGGTGCGTGCGGCGAGCACGTCGAGCCGCCCGAACAGCTGTTCGAGCCGCAACATGGTGCGGATGCCTTCGTTGAACGGGTATTCGTACAGGACCAAGATGGCAGTTCCGGTGCGGCAAGGCAATCGCCGGATTGTTTCACACCTGCGCTGCCGGCCAGGCCCACAGCCGCCACAGCGCGGCCACCTCGGCCTGCAGCGCCTCCAGGCTCAGGTCCTGGTTGACGATCACCGCGTCGGCGATCGCGCGGCGCTGTTCGCGGCGCGCCTGCTGGGCGATGACGGCGCACACCTGCGCCTCGGGCCAGCCGTTGCGGGCCTGCACCCGCTGCACCTGGGTGGCTTCGTCGCAGTCCACCACCAGCACACGGTCGACCTGGCGGCGCCAGTGCGCCCCCCGCTCGGTCAGCAGCGGGACATCGAAGACCACCGGCTGGCCGGCCGCCGCTGCCGCCGCCTCGGCCCCGGTGCGCTGGCCGATCATCGGGTGCAGGATGGCTTCCAGGCGCTGGCGCTGGGCCGGATCGCCGAACACGCGCTCGCGCATCCAGGCGCGGTCCAGCGCGCCGTCGGCCCCGATGGCCGACGCGCCGAAGGCCTGGGCGATCGCCGGCAGCGCGGCACCGCCGGGAGCGGTGAGGGCCCGCGCGATCGCGTCGGTGTCGACGATGCAGGCGCCGTGCGCCGCCAGCGCGCGCGCCACCGTGCTCTTGCCGCTGCCGATGCCGCCGGTCAGGCCGAGCGTCGGTCCGGCGCGGTGCATCACTGGCCGATCCAGCCGAGCACGCGCTGCGTGCCGAGCAGGATGATGGCGATGCCACCGCCGGCCAGGAAGGGCCCGAAGGGCATCGGCCGGCCGCTGCCCAGCCGGCCGCTGAGCTTCAGCGCGATGCCCACCGTGGCGCCGATCACCGAGGACATCAGCACGATCGGCAGGATGGCCTGCCAACCCAGCCAGGCGCCCAGCGCGGCCAGCAGCTTGAAGTCGCCATGCCCCATGCCTTCCTTGCCGGTGACCAGCTTGAACAGCCAGTAGACCGACCACAGCGACAGGTAGCCCACCACCGCGCCCACCACCGCGGTGGGCAGCGGCAGGGTCCAGCCTGCCAGTGCGGCCAGCAGGCCGGCCCACAGCAGCGGCAGGGTCAGGCTGTCGGGCAGCAGCATGGTGTCCAGGTCGATCGCGGTCAGCGCCACCAGCGTGGCCAGCACCGCGCACCAGGCCAGGCTGACCGGCACCGGTCCGAAGCGCCAGGCGGCCAGCGCGAACAGCACGGCGGTCAGCAGCTCGACCAACGGGTAGCGCACCGGGATGCCGGTGCCGCAGGCCGAGCAGCGGCCGCGCAGCGCCAGCCAGGACAGCAGCGGCAGGTTCTCGTACCAGCGGATGCGGTGGCCGCAGGCCGGACAGGCCGAGGCCGGGCGCGCCAGGCTGTAGGGCGGCAGCGCCTCCAGCGTGCGCGCCATCTGCGTGGCCAGCGGCGCCGCGGCCGGGGGCAGGGCCTGGCCGGCCGTGCGCTGCCAGGACTCGGCATCACCCAGCTGGGCGACGCCGTCGTGCCACCACTGCCGCTCCATCATGCGCGGCAGGCGGTGGATCACGACGTTGAGGAAGCTGCCGATGCACAGACCGAGCAGACCCAGCACCCATGGCGACAGCCAGAGTGCGTCAATGGCCGGGAACCCCATCGGTGATCAGACCACCTGGCCGAGCTTGAAGATCGGCAGGTACATCGCCACGACGATGCCGCCGATCAGCGTGCCCAGGAAGACGATGATGATCGGCTCGAGCAGCGTGGACAGGCCCTTGACCATCTCGTCGACCTCTTCCTCATAGAAGTCGGCGGCCTTGGACAGCATGGCATCGAGCGAGCCGGATTCCTCGCCGATGGCAGCCATCTGCAGCACCAGGCTCGGGAACACGCCGGTGGTGGACATCGAGGTGGTCAGGCCCGAGCCGGCGGCCACATCGCGCTGGATCTGCTCGGTGGCGCGTGCATAGATGATGTTGCCGGCGGTGCCGCCCACCGAATCGAGCGCCTCCACCAGCGGCACGCCGGCGGCGAACATCGTGGCCAGCGTGCGGGTCCAGCGGGCCAGCACCGACTTGCGGACCAGCTCGCCAAAGACAGGCAGGCGCAGCAGCAGCCGGTCCATGATGAACTGCAGGTTCTCGGAGCGCTTCCAGGTGCGGTAGAACATGTAGCCGCCACCGAAGATCACGCCGAAGATCACCCACCAGTAGCTCACGAAGAACTTGCTCATCGCGATCACCAGCATCGTCGGCGCCGGCAATTCGGCCCCGAAGGACTTGAACACCGACTCGAAGGACGGGATCACGAAGATCATGATGATGGTGACCACGATGAAGGCCACCACCAGCACCGCGATCGGGTACATCAGCGCGGACTTGACCTTCTGCTTGATCGCCAGGATCTTTTCCTGGTACTGCGCCAGGCGCGACAGCAGCTCTTCCAGGATACCGCCCGCCTCGCCCGCCTCGACCAGGTTGCAGTACAGGGCATCGAAGTACTTGGGGTGGCGGCGGAAGGCCGAGGACAGGCTGGTGCCGGTCTCGACATCGGCGCGGATGTCCAGCAGCAGGCGCGTCAGCCGCGGGTTCGGGCTGCCTCGGCCGACGATGTCGAAGGCCTGCAGCAGTGGCACGCCGGCCTTCATCATCGTCGCCAGCTGACGCGTGAAGGTGGCGATGTCGCGCTGGCCGATCGAGCGGCCGCCGCTGGCGCGCCGCTTCTTGATCTTGGTGACCAGGATGCCCTGGCGCCGCAGGCTGGCGCTGACCGCGGCTTCACCGGCCGAGCGCAGTTCGCCCCGCACGACCTTGCCGGCGCGGTCCTTGCCTTCCCACTCGAAGATGAACTCCTGAACCCTGGCTGTCGCTGCTGCTGCTGTGGCCATTGCGCCTCCGGCGGTCTCGTGTGTCGGTCGGATTATTCGTTGGTCGAGGCGATCACTTCCTCGAGGGTCGTGACGCCCAGCTTCACCTTGACCAGGCCCGATTGGCGCAGGTCGCGCACGCCCTCACGCCGGGCCTGGTTGGCCAGGTCGGTGGACGAGCCCTGGTTCAGGATCAGCTGCTGGATCTCATCGGAGATCGGCATCGCCTGGTAGATGCCCACCCGGCCGCGGTAGCCGTTGTTGCAGCTGCTGCAGCCCACCGCGCGGTAGGGGCGCCAGCCGCCTTCCAGGTCGGCGTCGGTGAAGCCGGCGTCGAGCATGGCGTCGCGCGGATACTCGGCCGGCACCTTGCAGTTCTCGCACAGGCGGCGCACCAGGCGCTGAGCGGTGATCAGCAGCACGCTGGCGGCGATGTTGAACGGCGCGACGCCCATGTTGAGCAGTCGGGTCAGCGTGGACGGGGCGTCGTTGGTGTGCAGCGTGGACAGCACCAGGTGGCCGGTCTGGGCGGCCTTGATCGCGATGTCGGCGGTTTCCAGGTCGCGGATTTCGCCGACCATGATGATGTCCGGATCCTGGCGCAGGAAGGCCTTCAGTGCCGTGGCGAAGTTCAGGCCGGCCTTGTCGTTGACGTTGACCTGGTTGATGCCCGGCAGGTTGATTTCGGCCGGGTCTTCCACGGTGGAGATGTTGACGCCCGGCTGGTTCAGCAGGTTCAGGCAGGTGTAGAGCGACACCGTCTTGCCCGAGCCGGTGGGGCCGGTGACCAGCACCATGCCGTAGGGGCGCTTGATCGCCTCGAGCAGCCGGCTTTTCTCGTCGGGCTCATAGCCCAGCGCCTCGATGCCCAGCTTGGCGCTGGACGAGTCGAGGATACGGATCACGATCTTCTCGCCGAACAGCGTGGGCAGGGTGCTGACGCGGAAATCGATCGAGCGGTTGCCGAAGCGCAGCTTCATGCGACCGTCCTGCGGCACCCGCTTCTCGGCGATGTCCAGCCGCGAGATGACCTTGATGCGCGAGGCCAGCTTGTCCTTGATCGCGATCGGCGGCTGGGTGATCTCGCGCAGCTCGCCATCGATGCGGAAGCGCACCCGGTAGTTGTACTCGTAGGGCTCGAAGTGCAGGTCGGAGGCGCGCATGTTGATCGCGTCGATCAGCATCTTCTGCAGGAAGCGCACGACCGGCGCGTCCTCGACCTCGGCCACCACCTCCTGGTTGCTGGCCTGCTGCGGCTCTTCGTCGTTGACCTCGAAATCGAAGTCGCCGCCGGCCATGCTCTCGATGACCTGGGACGCACTGGCCGACTGCGCATCGACGATGCGCGCCAGCTTGTCATGTTCGACCAGCACCCACTCGGGCGTCAGCTGGGTGGCGAACTTGATGCGCTCGCCGGCCTCCTGGTCGGTGGGGTCGGAGCAGGCCAGGAACAGCCGGCTGGCGCGGCGCCCCAGCGGCAGCACCTTGTACTGGGTGACCAGCTTGGCATCGATCAGGTTGGCCGGCAGGCGCTGGATGTCCACCGCGTCCAGATCGAGCAGCGGCACCGACAGCGCCGACGACAGCGAATGGGCCAGGGCCTGGGCCGACATCGCGCCCGAGCTGACCAGGGCCTCGACGAAACTCTGCCGCTTCTCCCGCGCCGCGAGCACCAGGTCCTCGGCCGCCTTGGCCGACAGCTTGCCGCCGTGCACCAGCACGCGGGCAACGCCCGAAAGGGCTGGGGACGGGGCTTCGGCGATGGTGTCCACGGACGCTGGGCTGCTGGAAAGAGGTGCCGGGCCGCGCCATGGGATACACGGCAAGGCCCAGCCGGGCTTGCAAACGCTTGATCGTACCGCGGTCCGTGACCGCTGCCGCCACAGGCGGCGCCCCGCCATGCCTTTTGCCCGCCGCCCCGGGGTCCAGGGTGGGGCAGAAACGACGAAGCCCCGAAAACGACGAAGCCCCGGCGGGGGCCGAGGCTTCGAAGAAGATCCTGGTCGGGGTGAGAGGATTCGAACCTCCGGCCTCTACGTCCCGAACGTAGCGCTCTACCAGGCTAAGCTACACCCCGATGTCGAACTGGTCTTGGTGCGGCTCAGGAAGAGCGCTCAACCGATCGAACCGCTAATTCTAGCAGAAAAATTTTCGCTTCTGACGCCGGCAGGGCCGACAAGCAGGCGCGGGCCCGTTCGGCCTCGTCGCGGGCGGCCTGGCGGGTGGCCTCGATCGCGCCGGTGGCGCGCACGATGGCGATGATCTCCGGCAGGCGCTCGACCTCGCCGTGCTCGATGGCGTGGCGGATCAGCTGGCGCTGCTCGTCGGTGCCGTGGTCCATCGCGAACAGCAGCGGCAGCGTGGGCTTGCCCTCGCGCAGATCGTCGCCGACGTTCTTGCCCAGCGCCTCGCGGTCGCCCTCGTAATCAAGCAGGTCGTCGACCAGCTGGAAGGCGGTGCCCAGCGCGCGGCCGTAATCGGCGCAGGCTTCCTCGATGGTCGGATCGGCGTCGGCCACCACCGCGCCCAGGCGGGCGCTGGCCTCGAAGAGCTTGGCGGTCTTGAAGCGGATGACGCGCAGGTAGTCCTCGACCGTGGTGTCGGGGTCGTGCATGTTCATCAGCTGCAGCACCTCGCCCTCGGCGATCACGTTGGTGGCGTCGGCCAGCACCTCCAGCACCCGCATGCGGTTGACCGAGACCATCATCTGGAAGGCGCGCGAGTACAGGAAGTCGCCCACCAGCACGCTGGCGGCGTTGCCGAACATCGCGTTGGCGGTCTGGCGGCCGCGGCGCAGCGAGGACTCGTCGACCACGTCATCGTGCAGCAGCGTGGCGGTGTGGATGAACTCCACCGTCGCCGCCAGCTCGTCGGCCTGCGGCCCTTCGTAACCCAGGCCCTGGGCGAACAGCAGCACCAGGCGCGGCCGGATGCGCTTGCCGCCGGCACCGATGATGTAGTGCGAGATCTGCTCGATCAGCGCCACGTCCGACGACAGGCGCTGGCGGATCACCTCGTCCACGCGCGCCATGGCCGCGGCCATCGGGTCGGCCGGGGCGGACGCCGAGGCGTTGGCCGCGCGGGCGTCGGTGTCGGGCAACGGGGGGCTGGCGGTCACGGTACGGCGTCGGCGAGACAAAAGTCGCAGATTATAGGAACGCGCGGAGGCAGCCGCCGGGCGTGGCGCCGCCGCCGCCCGGCGGATCCCCGCAGGGGCTCTGGCACGCGATGGCCTGACGTGCTAGAATGCCCGGCTTCGCCCGAATGGTTCGGGTGAATCCGCAAGAACGTTGGAAACTGCTTGTGGCGCAGGGCGCGGTTTGTGCTGGCGCGGTGAGCGGTGCGCAAAGGTTTCAGCGGGCATTTTGCAAAGGGTCCTTATGTACGCGGTCGTAAAAACCGGTGGCAAGCAATACAAAGTTGCCGTCGGCGAGAAGATCAAGGTAGAACAGATTGCTGCGGACGTTGGCCAGGAAGTGGTGATCGATCAGGTGCTGGCCGTGGGCAACGGCGCGGATCTGACGGTCGGTGCTCCTCTGGTGAGCGGTGCCAGCGTGAGGGCCACCGTCGTGGCGCACGGTCGTCATGACAAGGTCCGCATCTTCAAGATGCGTCGCCGCAAGCACTACCAGAAGCACGGCGGTCACCGCCAGAACTTCACCGAGCTGTCGATCACCGGCATCACCGCCTGATCGGCATCATCCAGGAGCACTGAACCATGGCACAGAAAAAAGGCGGCGGTTCCACCCGGAACGGCCGTGACTCCCAGCCGAAGATGCTCGGCGTGAAGGCCTACGGTGGCCAGGCCATCTCGGCCGGTTCCATCATCGTGCGCCAGCGCGGCACCAAGTTCCACGCCGGCACCAATGTCGGCATGGGCCGTGACCACACGCTGTTCGCGCTGGTCGATGGCACCGTGTCGTTCGCCGTCAAGGGCGAGCGCAACCGCCACACCGTCAGCGTCACCCCGCTGTAAGCAGCCCCCCGCCGCCTTCGGGCGGCCGCTGCCAAGCCCCGGCTCGCCGGGGCTTCGTCGTTTTCGGGCCCGCCCCAGGCGCCGCCCGGTACCATCTGCATCCACCATGAAATTCGTCGACGAAGCCACCATCGATATCGCCGCCGGCAACGGCGGCGCCGGCTGCGTGAGCTTCCGGCGCGAGAAGTTCATTCCCTTCGGCGGCCCGGACGGCGGCGACGGCGGCAAGGGCGGCAGCGTCTATGCCGTGGCCGACCGCAACCTCAACACGCTGATCGACTACCGCTACGCCCGCCGCCATGAGGCGAAGAACGGCGAGTCCGGCCGTGGCGCCGACTGCTTCGGCGCCGCCGCCCAGGACGTGGTGCTGCGCATGCCGGTGGGCACGATCATCACCGACACCGCCACCGGCCAGGTGCTGGCCGAGCTGATCGAGCCCGACGTGCCGGTGCTGCTGGCCAAGGGCGGCGACGGCGGCTTCGGCAACCTGCACTACAAGAGCAGCACCAACCGCGCGCCGCGCCAGTCCACGCCGGGCTGGCCGGGCGAGCGCTTCAACCTGAAGCTCGAGCTGCGTGTGCTGGCCGACGTGGGCCTGCTGGGCATGCCCAACGCCGGCAAGTCCACGCTGATCGCCGGCGTGTCCAACGCCCGCCCGAAGATCGCCGACTACCCCTTCACCACGCTGCACCCCAACCTGGGCGTGGTGCGTGTGGGGCCCGAGAAGAGCTTCGTCATCGCCGACATCCCCGGCCTGATCGAGGGCGCTTCGGAAGGCGCCGGCCTGGGCCACCTGTTCCTGCGCCACCTGCAGCGCACCCGGCTGCTGCTGCACGTGGTGGACATGGCGCCCTTCGACGATGCGGTGGATCCGGTGGCCCAGGCCAAGGCCATCGTCGAGGAACTGCGCAAGTACGACGAGGAAGGTCCGAAGCGCCCGCGCCGCCGCGCCCAGGCGCCGATGCCCGATCCGGACGACGAGGACTGGGACGAGGCTGACGAGGCGTTGCCCGAGGACGCCGTCGAGGCCGACGAGCCCGCCCCGCTGCCGCACCATGGCGTGCCGCTGATGTCCAAGCCGCGCTGG
This sequence comes from Ideonella alba, assembly GCF_018069845.1. Lineage (NCBI taxonomy): Bacteria > Pseudomonadati > Pseudomonadota > Betaproteobacteria > Burkholderiales > Sphaerotilaceae > Ideonella > Ideonella alba. Next base: position 53,971 of record NZ_JAGQDD010000015.1, on the reverse strand, counting down.
CTGGTGCTCAACAAGCTCGACATGGTCCCCGAGGCCGAGCGCGCCGCCAAGGTCAAGGACTTCGTCAAGCGCTTCAAGTGGAAGGGGCCGGTGTTCCAGATCTCGGCACTGACCCGCGACGGCCTGCAGCCGCTGATCCACGCGATCTGGGACGAGGTGGCCAAGGACCAGCAGAAGATCGTCGAGGCACCGGACCCGCGCTTTGCCACGCGCGATGACGACGCGCCCAGCCCCGCCCAGCGCACCCGCAAGGTCACTGCCGGCGTGCGCACGGGCGGCAGCCTGACCAAGCCCGGTCCCAAGGGCCGTGGCAAGACCGAGAAGGTCATTCCCGCGCCCGAGCGCGATCCCCGCTTCGATCCTCCGACCGACGAGTGATGCGCCGATGAGCGAAGGTCCCCTGAAGAACGCCCGGCGCATCGTCGTCAAGGTCGGCTCCAGCCTGGTCACCAACGAGGGCAAGGGCGTCGATGCCGAGGCCATCGGCAACTGGTGCCGCCAGCTCGCCGCGCTGGCCCACCAGGGCCGTGAGGTGGTGATGGTCTCCTCCGGCGCGATCGCCGAGGGCATGAAGCGCCTGGGCTGGCGCACCCGGCCCAAGGAACTGCATGAGCTGCAGGCCGCGGCCGCGGTGGGTCAGATGGGCCTGGTGCAGATGTACGAGCGCCTGCTCAGCGAGCATGGCATGGGCAGCGCCCAGGTGCTGCTCACCCACGCCGACCTGGCCGACCGCGAGCGCTACCTGAACGCCCGCTCGACGCTGCTGACGCTGCTGGGCCTGAAGGTCATCCCGGTCATCAACGAGAACGACACCGTCGTCAACGACGAGATCAAGTTCGGCGACAACGACACCCTCGGCGCGCTGGTGGCCAACCTGGTCGAGGCCGACGCGCTGGTGATCCTGACCGACCAGCGCGGCCTGTACACCGCCGACCCGCGCAGCAACCCCGACGCCCGCTTTGTCGACGTCGCCCAGGCCGGCGATCCGGCGCTCGAGCAGATGGCCGGCGGCGCTGGCTCGCGCGTGGGCACCGGCGGCATGATCACCAAGATCCTGGCCGCCAAGCGCGCCGCCGGCAGCGGCGCCAGCACCGTGATCGCCTGGGGCCGCGAGCCCGACGCGCTGCTGCGCCTGGCCGCCGGCGAGCCGATCGGCACCGCGCTGCTGGCCGGCACACCCAAGCTGGCGGCGCGCAAGCAGTGGATGGCCGATCACCTGCAGTTGCGCGGCGCGGTGCGGGTGGACGATGGCGCCGTCATCAAGCTGCGCGAGGAAGGCAAGAGCCTGCTGCCGATCGGCGTGGTCGAGGTGGAGGGCGAATTCCACCGCGGCGACGTCATCGCCGTGCGCAACGCCGCCGGCGCCGAGATCGCCCGCGGGCTGTCGAACTACGCCAGCACCGAGGCCCGCCTCATCGCCCGCAAACCCTCTTCACAGATCGAGGGACTGCTGGGCTTTGCCAACGAACCGGAACTGATCCACCGGGACAACCTGGTCCTGGCCTGAGGCCAGGACCAGGTTGCGGCGCAGGCTCATGTCTGCGTAGCCCACGTGAAGGCCTGCAGGGCCGGGCCGCAGCCACAACCCAGCGCGGCGCAGCCAGGGTTGCGGCGCAGGCTCATGTCTGCGTAGCCCACGTGAAGGCCCGCAGGGCCGGGTCGCAGCCACAACCCAGCGCGGCGCGGCCAGGGTTGCGGCGCAGGCTCATGTCTGCGTAGCCCACGTGAAGGCCCGCGGGGCCGGGACGCAGCCACAACCCAGCGCGGCTCAGGCCGCCTGCTCCGGCGGCGGCTCCAGCGTGGCGCCCGGCGGCAGCTCGGGCTCGTTCTCGGCGCGGGGGCGCTGGCCCTGGTGGCGCATGCCGCCGCGCAGGTAGCGGTTGTGGTGGTTCACGCGTGGCAGGTAGCGGGCCAGTTCGGTCAGCGCCATCTGGTAGACGTCGCGCTTGAACTCGATCACCACGTCCAGCGGCACCCAGTACTCGTTCCAGCGCCAGGCGTCGAACTCGGGGTGGTCGGTGGCGCGCAGGTTCATGTCGCTGTCGCGGCCCATCAGGCGCAGCAGGAACCAGATCTGCTTCTGGCCCTTGTAGTGGCCGCGTGCATCCTTGCGGATGAAGTGGTCGGGCACGTTGTAGCGCAGCCAGTCGCGGGTGCGCGCCAGGATCTGCACGTGCTCAGGCAGCAAGCCCACTTCCTCGTGCAGCTCGCGGAACATCGCCTGCTCAGGCGACTCGCCATACTTGATGCCCCCTTGCGGGAACTGCCAGGAGTGGGTGCGCAGGCGCTTGCCCCAGAACACCTGGTTGCGGGCGTTGAGCAGGATGATGCCGACGTTGGGCCTGTAGCCTTCCCGGTCGAGCATAATCGAACCCCAATTCTTGAATTGAAATCAATATAGCACTGGCGGCCGCGCGGGCACAGGTTCTCGCTTTCCCGAGGGGCCGGTCATTGCGCCGACGCCCATGAAAGCCTCCCAGTTCTTCATCTCCACGCTCAAGGAAGCCCCCGCCGACGCCGAGGTCGTCAGCCACCAGCTGATGATGCGTGCCGGCATGATCAAGCGCCTGGGCGCCGGCATCTACAACTACATGCCGATGGGCCTGCGGGTGATCCGCAAGGTCGAGGCCATCATCCGCGACGAGATGAACCGCGCCGGCGCGGTGGAGCTGCTGATGCCGGTGGTGCAGCCGGCCGAGCTGTGGCAGGAGACCGGCCGCTTCGACAAGATGGGCCCCGAGCTGATGCGGGTGAAGGACCGGCACGACCGCGACTTCATCATCCAGCCCACCAGCGAAGAGGTGGTGACCGACATCGCCCGCCAGGAGCTGCGCAGCTACAAGCAGCTGCCGAAAAATTTCTACCACATCCAGACCAAGTTCCGTGACGAGCGCCGGCCGCGCTTCGGCATCATGCGCGGCCGCGAGTTCACGATGAAGGACGCCTACTCCTTCGACCGCGACGCGGCCGGCGCCGCGAAGAGCTACGAGCAGATGTTCGCCGCCTACAAGCGCATCTTCGATCGCTTCGGCCTGACCTACCGCGCGGTGGCCGCCGACACTGGCGCGATCGGTGGCGACCTCAGCCACGAGTTCCAGGTCATCGCCCAGACCGGCGAGGACGCGATCATCTACTGCCCCACCAGCGACTACGCGGCCAACATCGAGCTGGCCGAGGCGGTGGCGCCCGCCACGCCGCGCGGCCCCGCCACCCAGGCGCTGGTGAAGACGCCCACGCCCGGCAAGAGCACCTGCGCCGACGTGGCCGCGCTGCTGGGTCTGGACCTGAAGCAGACCGTCAAGAGCCTGGTGCTGGCCACCGATGAGCTGGATGAGCGCGGCGTGGTGGTCAAGACCACTGTCTGGCTGCTGCTGGTGCGTGGCGACCACGACATGAACGAGGTCAAGGTCGGCAAGCTCGATGGTCTGAAGAACGGCTTCCGCTTCGCCACCGTGCCCGAGATCGAGGCGCATTTCGGCTGCAAGCCGGGCTACCTGGGTCCGATCGGCCTGCTCCAGCCGGTGAAGATCGTGGCCGACCGCACGGTCGCGCAGATGAGCGACTTCGTCTGTGGCGCCAACGCCTGGGACCACCACTACACCGGTGCCAACTGGGGCCGCGACCTGCCCGAGCCCGACCTGGTGGCCGACATCCGCAACGTCGTCGAGGGCGACCCCTCGCCCGACGGGAAGGGCGTGCTGGCGATCGAACGCGGCATCGAGGTCGGCCATGTGTTCTACCTGGGCACCAAGTACTCCAAGGCGATGAACGCCACCTTCCTGGACGAGACCGGCAAGCCGGCGCTGATGGAAATGGGCTGCTATGGCATTGGCGTCACGCGCATCCTGGGCGCCGCCATCGAGCAGAACCACGACGCCCGCGGCATCATCTGGCCGGCCAGCATCGCCCCTTTCCAGGTGGCGATCTGCCCGATCGGCTACGACCGCTCGGCCGAGGTCAAGGCGGCGGCCGATGCGCTGCATGCCGAGCTGCTGGCGCTGGGCGTGGACGCCATCCTGGACGACCGCGGCGAGCGCCCCGGCGCGATGTTCGCCGACTGGGAACTGATCGGCGTGCCGCAGCGCGTGGTGCTGTCTGACCGTGGCCTGAAGGAGGGCCTGGTCGAGGTGCAGGGCCGGCGCGAGGCCGAGGCCAGCAAGCTGGCGCTGGCCGAGGTGGCGGCGGCGGTGAAGGCGCGGCTGGGCGCATGACGGGCCCGCACGCGGCCGGGCTCACGCGCCGCGCGCTGCTGGCCGCTCCGGCGCTGCTGGCGGGCTGGAGCAGCCCGGCCCGCGCCGGCCGACAGGCCGAGGAGCCGCTGGCCGATTCGGTGCGCACCGCGCTGTCGGCCGCGATCGCCAACCCGGCGCCGCCCTCGCCGCAGTTCAGCCGCATCGAGGACCGGCTGGCCTACCTGCGCTGGAAGGGCCAGGCCGCCGACCGCCTGAAGCGCCGCATCGCCGAGTTCCAGACACGCTCCGATTTCCTGGACACCCTCTGGTACGAGAGCAAGCGCGCGGCGCTGGAGCCGGCGCTGATGCTGGGCCTGGTGCAGGTGGAGAGCGGTTTTCGCAAGTACGCGGTCAGCGTCGCGGGCGCGCGCGGCTACACCCAGGTGATGCCCTTCTGGGCGCGGCTGATCGGCGACGGCGACGTGGCCAAGCTCTTCCATATGCAGGTCAACCTGCGCTTTGGCTGCGTGATCCTGCGCCACTACCTGGAGCGCGAGCAGGGCGACCTGTTCTTCGCGCTGGGCCGCTACAACGGCAGCCGCGGCCGCGCCGAGTACCCGGACATGGTGATGGCGGCACGCCGCCAGTGGCTGCTGCCGGCCTGATCAGAGCCCGGCCCAGCGCCTGGGCGCGGCCAGGTCCAGCGCCAGCAGCTCGATCGCCCGCTCCACCGTGTCGTCCACCAGCTCATCGATGCTGGCGGGCCGGTGGTAGAAGGCCGGCAGCGGCGGGAAGATGATGCCGCCCATCTCGGTGACGGCGGTCATGTTGCGCAGGTGGGCCAGGTTGAAGGGCGTTTCGCGCACCATCAGCACCAGTCGGCGGCGCTCCTTCAACGTGACATCGGCGGCGCGGGTCAGCAGGTTGTCGCCGAAGCCATGCGCCACCGCGGCCAGCGTCTTCATCGTGCAGGGCGCGATGACCATGGCATCAACGGCGAAGCTGCCGCTGGCGATGCAGGCCCCCACCTCGCCGATGCCATGGCTCTGGTGCGCCAGCGCCGACAGCGCCTCGCGGTCCAGACCCAGCTCATGGTGGACATTGAGCAGACCGGCCGGCGTGCACACCAGATGGGTCTGCGCCCCCAGGGCCTTCAGGCGTTGCAGCAGCCGCACGCCATAGACGGCCCCGGATGCGCCGGTCAGGCCGACGATCACCCGGGCCGGGCGGCCGGCGCGCTCACTCATGGGATCAGGCGGCCAGGGCCTGCTGCAACTCGCCCGCCTGGTACATCTCCATCATGATGTCCGAGCCGCCGACGAACTCGCCGTTGATGTAGAGCTGCGGGATGGTCGGCCAGTTGGCGTATTCCTTGATGCCCTGGCGGATCTCCTCGTCCTCGAGGACGTTGACGGTGTGGAGCTGGTTCACGCCACAGGCCTTCAGCACCTGGACCGCACGGCCCGAGAAGCCGCACATCGGGAACTGGGCCGTGCCCTTCATGAACAGGACCACCTTGTGGCCCTTGACGATCTGGTCGATGCGCTGCTGGACGTCGCTCATGCGGGAGCCTTTCGGGGGAGTTGGAGCAATCCCTGGATTGTCCGACATCCGCCGAGCCCGCGGCGGTGGCAAGGCTTCACGCGGCTGCGCCCGGACGGTCTGAGACCCGCCGCCGTGCGCGCCTGCGCTTGAGGGGCTCAGAAGGCGTAGGACAGGTTCAGCTGGAACACCGGCGAGAGCTGCATGGCCCGCACCGTGTTGTCCAGGCCGGAGCCGCCGGTCAGTGCGCGCAGGCCCTGGCCGGGGCGCTGCGCCATCAGGCCCAGGTCGGCGCTCAGGCCCACGCCAGCGCGTGTCCACCAGGCGCTGTAGCCCACGCCGACATAGGGCGTGGCGGCCGAGTCCGCCGGGTTGTCCGGCAGGCCCACGCTGCGCCACAACGTGGTGGTGCTGGCGGCGCCCAGGGCCAGGCTGCGCGAACCCAGCAGCAGTGCGCCGGTGGCGCGCAGACCGCCCCCGTCGCCCAGGCGGCCCAGGTCGAAGAACAGGTCGGAGGAGACACGCGCCGCGCCCAGCACCGGCGTGTTGACCAGGCTGGCCGGCACCGGCGGCGACACCGTGACGATGGACAGGTGGGTTTGCCAGGAGGTCCAGCTGCTGGGCTCGGTCAGTTGCAGACCGTCACCCACAGGCGCCGCCTGGGCCGACGACAGCGCGGCCAGGGCCGCCAGACAGACCGTGATGGAGCGGTTCGCACGCATGGGACACCTCCTTGGTCTGACCCATGCTACTCCGATGAGTTCAGCGCGTGCGCGGAAAAACGCACAGGAGACATTGCTGTTGCGTGCATCGACGTGAGCGTCGGTGTCAGTCTGTAGCCGGCCAGCGGCCGCCGCTGCAGCGCGCATGACCGGCGAGGTCCTGCCGCGACTGCACCTCGGTGAACCCGTGGTGGGACAGCAACGCGCGCACCGTCGGCGCCTGGTCCCAGCCGTGCTCCAGCAGCAGCCAGGCGCCCGGCGCCAGATGGTCCGGGGCGCCGGCCAGCAGACACCGGATGTCGTCCAGCCCGTCGGCGCCCGAGGCCAGCGCCGACAGCGGTTCGTGCGCCAGCGCCTGCAGGTGCGGGTCGTCCTGGGCGATATAGGGCGGGTTGGACAGCACCAGGTCGAAGCGCTGGCCCGCCAGGCCCTGCCACCAGTCACCCAGGCGCCAGTCCACGTCCAGGCCGAGCTGATCGCCGTTGGCCCGGGCCTGGGTCAGCGCGGCGGCGCTGGCATCGACCGCGGTGAGCCGCACCGCCGGATGCCGGTGCTTCACGGCCAGTGCGATCGCGCCGCTGCCGGTGCCCAGGTCCAGCACCCGCGGCGCGGGCAGCGCTGTGGCGGCCAGGCGCTCCAGCGCCCAGTCGACCAGGACCTCGGTGTCGGGCCGCGGGATGAGCACCGCCGGTGACACCGCCAGCCGCAGGCCGTGGAACTCGCGCTCGCCCAACAGGTAGGCCACCGGCTCGCCGGCGGCGCGGCGGCGGCACCAGTCGGCCCAGCGCGCGGCCTGGGCGGTGTCGAGCCGCGCCTCGTCGTGGGCGATCAGCCAGCCGCGCTTGCGTTGCAGCAGCGCGCCCAGCAGCACGAAGGCGTCCACCCGGTCCAGACCGGCCGTGCGCGCGTCCTGCAGCGCCTGGGCCACGGTGGTGCTCACTGGCCGGTCTCCAGCGCTGCCAGCTGCTGCTGCGCGCGGGCGGCCTGCAGCGCGCCGATCAGCTCGCCCAGGTCGCCGTCGATCACCGCGCCCAGCTTGTACAGCGTCAGGTTGATGCGGTGGTCGGTCACCCGACCCTGGGGGAAGTTGTAGGTGCGGATGCGGTCACTGCGGTCGCCCGAGCCGACCAGCGCCTTGCGCGTGGCGGCCTCGGCGGCGGCGCGCTCCTGCGCCTCCTTGTCGCGCAGCCGGGCCTGCAGCACGGCCAGGGCCTTGGCCTTGTTGCGGTGCTGGCTGCGGTCGTCCTGGCACTCGGCCACCAAGCCGGTGGGCAGGTGGGTGACGCGGATCGCCGAGTCGGTCTTGTTGATGTGCTGTCCGCCGGCGCCGCTGGCGCGGAAGGTGTCGATGCGCAGCTCGGCCGGGTTGAGCGTGACCTCGGCGGCCTCGTCGGGTTCGGGCATCACCGCCACGGTGCAGGCGCTGGTGTGGATGCGGCCCTGGGCCTCGGTGGCGGGCACCCGCTGCACGCGGTGGCCGCCGGACTCGAAGCGCAGCCGGCCGTAGACGCCGTCGCCCTCGACGCGGATGACGATTTCCTTGTAGCCGCCCAGGTCAGAGGCGTTCTCGCTCATCACCTCGCAGCGCCAGCCCTGGGTCTCGGCGTGGCGCAGGTACATGCGGGCCAGGTCGGCGGCGAACAGCGCGGATTCCTCGCCGCCGGTGCCGGCGCGGATCTCGACGAAGGCGTTGCGCGCATCGTCCGGGTCGCGCGGCAGCAGCGCGGTCTGCAGCTGGGCGTCCAGCCGCGCCAGGTCGGCTTGGGCGCTGGCGATCTCGTCGGCGGCCATCTCGGCGAACTCGGGCTCGGCCTGCATCTCGCGGGCGGCGGCCAGGTCACGCTCGCGCTGCTGGAAGGCGCGCCACAGGCCGGTGACCTCGGCCGCCTCGGCCTGCTCGCGGGCGAGCTGGCGGTAGCGGCCCATGTCGGCCACCACGGCGGGGTCGGCCAGGTTGGCGTCCAGCTCGGCCAGGCGCATCGCCAGGCGATCGAGCTGCTGGCGCAGCGGGTCTTTCATGGGTGTATCCGGTGGGACAGGGGCGGGCGGCGGCAGGCCACCCGGGCGGCGCTCAGGGGCGCGCCGCTAACGGCCGGATTCGTCGGCCGGGTTGCGCGTGGTGGTGCGCAGGAACAGGCGCGAGAGCACCTCGGCCGTCTGGTGGCGCTGCTCGCCCTCGGACGCGTGCAGCTCGGCCAGCGCGCCGTGCAGCATCTTCTGCGTCAGGCCGCGGCTGAGCGCTTCCAGCACGGTGTCCAGGTCATTGCCCTTGGCCAGCAGCTTGCGGGCGCGGGCGATCTCGGTGGCGCGCCAGTCGTCGGCCTGGCGGTTCAGGGCCTGGATCAGGGGCACGCTGGCGCGCTGGTCCAGCCAATGGGCGAAGCTCTGCACGCCGGCGTCGATGATGGCCTCGGCCTGCTCCACCGCGGCCTGGCGCTTCTCGCCGGCGGTCTTGACCACCTCGGTGAGGTCGTCCACGGTGTAGAGGTAGATGTCCGAGAGGCGCGAGACTTCAGGTTCGATGTCGCGCGGCACCGCCAGGTCGACCATGAACATCGGGCGGCGGCGGCGCGCCTTCAGCGCCCGCTCGACCGCACCCAGGCCGATGATGGGCAGCGTGGAGGCGGTGCAGGAAACGACGATGTCGAACTCGTGCAGCCGGGTGGTCAGGTCGGCCAGGCGCAGCGCCTGCGCGCCGAAGCGGCTGGCCAGCTTCTCGCCGCGCTCCAGCGTGCGGTTGGCCACGGCCATGGCCTTGGGCTCGCGGGCGGCGAAGTGGGTGGCGACCAGCTCGATCATCTCGCCGGCACCGACGAACAGCACCTGGCTCTCGCGCAGGTCCTCGAAGAGCTGGGCGGCCAGGCGCACCGTGGCGGCGGCCATGCTGATGGAGTGGGCGCCGATCTCGGTGCTGGTGCGCACCTCCTTGGCCACCGAGAAGCTGCGCTGGAACAGCTGGTGCAGCGTGGTGCCCAGCGTGCCGGCCTCGTCGGCGCCGCGCACCGCCTGCTTCATCTGGCCCAGGATCTGCGGCTCGCCCAGCACCATTGAATCCAGACCCGAGGCGACGCGGAAGGCGTGGCGCGCCGCGTCCCTGTTCTCGAGCACATAGGTGTGGTCGACCAGCTGGCTGCCGCTGATGCCGCCCTGCGAGGCCAGCCACTCGATGGTGGGGCGCACGATCTCGGCGGCCCGGCCCTGGCCGGCCGCCACGTACAGTTCGGTGCGGTTGCAGGTGGACAGGATGGCCGCTTCAGGCACCGCGCGCAGCAGCTGGTGGCGCAGCGCCTGCAGCGCGGGGGTCAGCTGCTCAGGCGCGAACGCGAACCGGCCGCGGATATCCAGCGGGGCGGTGTGATGGTTCAGGCCGAGCGCAAAGACACTCATGGTCCCGGATTATAAAATCCCCAGCTGAAGCTCGAATGACATCAGGTGTGTCAATGTGGTCTGACTTGATGGGAATCAAGATTTGAACCGCATGGACAGCACCTTCACCACCTCGTATTCACCATGGGACCGCTGGACGCGCTCTGGCATTTGCTGAATTTTGCCGCCCCGGCGCTGGGCGTGGGCCTGCTGACCACCGTGCTGGCCAAGGGACTGTTTCGCCGCGAACTGGCCGGCGCCGCATGGCGCGCGCTGCTGGCCTGGAGCGTCGGCGCCGGGCTGGTGGTGCTTTTGGCCGGGCTGGTGGTCTTCGGCCGCGACGGCCGCATGGCCACCTATGGCCTGCTGGTGGCGGCCACCGCGCTGGCGCTGTGGTGGCGGGGCTTTGTGATCAGGCGCTGACCGACTCGCCCACCACCACCGCACCGCGCAGCGAGTGCGGCAGCGCGCTGGTGATGCTGACGTCGATCATCTGGCCCACCAGCCGCGCCGGGCCGGCGAAGTTGACGATCCGGTTGCACTCGGTGCGCCCCATCAGCTCGTTCGGGTCCTTGCGCGACGGACCTTCGACCAGGATGCGCTGCACCGTGCCCACCCGGGCGGCGCTGATCGCCCGCACGTTGTCTTCCAGCCGCGCCTGCAGGGTCTGCAGCCGCGCCAGCTTCACCGCATGCGGCGTGTCGTCGGCCAGCGCGGCCGCCGGCGTGCCGGGACGCGGGCTGTAGATGAAGCTGAAGGACGCATCGAAGCCGACGTCGTCGACCAGCTTCATCAGCTTGGCGAAGTCCTCGTCGGTCTCGCCCGGGAAGCCGACGATGAAGTCGGTGGACAGGCTGATGTCGGGGCGGATGGCCTTGAGTTTGCGGATCGTGCTCTTGTATTCGAGCGCGGTGTAGCCGCGCTTCATCGCCATCAGGATGCGGTCGCTGCCGTGCTGCACCGGCAGGTGCAGGTGGTTCACCAGCTGCGGCACGCGGGCATAGACGTCGATCAGGCGCTGGCTGAACTCGTTGGGGTGGCTGGTGGTGTAGCGGATGCGGGCGATGCCGGGGATCTCGGCCACGTATTCCAGCAGCAGCGCGAAGTCGGCCAGCTCGGCGGTGTCGCCCATCCGGCCGCGGTAGGCATTGACGTTCTGACCCAGCAGCGTCACCTCCTTGACGCCCTGGGCGGCCAGGCCGGCGATCTCGGTGAGCACGTCGTCAAAGGGGCGCGAGACCTCGTCGCCGCGGGTGTAGGGCACGACGCAGTAGGTGCAGTACTTCGAGCAGCCTTCCATGATCGAGACGAAGGCGCTGGCGCCGTCCACCTTGGCCGGGGGCAGGTGGTCGAACTTCTCGATCTCGGGGAAGCTGATGTCCACCTGCGGGCGCTTCGCACGCTGGCGCTCGGCGATCATCTGCGGCAGGCGGTGCAGGGTCTGCGGACCGAAGACGATGTCCACGTAGGGGGCGCGCTCGACGATGGCCGCGCCCTCCTGGCTGGCCACGCAACCGCCCACGCCGATCAGCACGCCCTTGCTCTTGAGGTGCTTGACGCGGCCCAGGTCGGAGAAGACCTTTTCGGCGGCCTTCTCGCGCACCGAGCAGGTGTTGAACAGCACCAGGTCGGCTTCCTCGACGTTGTCGGTGGGCTCGTAGCCTTCGGCGGCGCGCAGCACGTCGGACATCTTGTCCGAGTCGTACTCGTTCATCTGGCACCCGAAGGTGCGGATGTAGACCTTCTTGCCGCTCATGGCCGGGTCCAGGTCTGGGCCACGTAGTCGAACTGCCAGGCCTGGCGTTCGGCGTCGGTGCGGGGCCAGGGCTTGCGCGCGGCCTCGTCGGCGGTCAGCACCCAGATCTCCTTGGGCTGACCCAGCTGGTCGACGGTGTAGTTCACCACGGCCTTGGTGCCTTCCAGCGCGCCGAAGACGATGCCCATGTTCTGTGCGTCGCGGATGTGCGCGCCGGGCGCCAGCTGGGTGGTCTGGCCGTTCAGGCGCACCGTAGGCGGCGCGTCGAACGCGATCTCGCCACGCAGGGCCTGGTAGGGAAAGAGGCGCTGCACCTGGGCCAGGGCCGGTGCAGCAGCGACCAGCGTGGCCGCAAGAAGAACAGAGACCGAGCGGAGCATGGTGTGGATCCAGAGGCTGGGTCAAAACAAAACGGCCCGAAGTGTGAACACTTCGGGCCGGGATTCTGGTGGCGCTTCAGGGACTCGAACCCCGGACCTGCGGATTATGATTCCGTCGCTCTAACCGACTGAGCTAAAGCGCCAAGAGCCCATCAGTATAGCGCATGTTTTTCTGGGTTGCCAAGCCGCCCGCGCGCGCGTGTTCAGCCCAGCCAGCCCTTGATGCGCCGCCCCAAGGCCTCGCGGCTGATGCCGTAGCGGTCGTGCAGCGTGGGCAGGGCGCCGGCGTCCAGGAAGGCATCGGGCAAACCGGCCAGGCGGAAGCGGGCCGGCGTCACGCCGTGGCGCAGCAGCGCGCTGGCCACCGCCTCGCCCAGGCCGCCGATCACCGAGTGGTTCTCGGCAACCACCACCAGGCGGGGTGCCTGGCCCACGGCCTGGACAATGGTGGCCTCATCCAGCGGCTTGATCGTCGGGCAGTGCAGCACCGCCACGCCCAACCGGTCCTGGGCCAGGTCGGCGGCCACCTCCAGCGCGCGCATGGTCATGATGCCGCTGGAAATCACCAGCACGTCGGCCCCCTCGCGCAGCATCTTGGCCTGGCCCAACTCGAAGCGGTAGCCCTCGATCTCGTCCAGCACCAGGGGCACCTGACCACGCAGCAGACGCATGTAGACCGGTCCGGGGTGGGCGGCAATCTGCGGCACGGCCTGGGTGATGTCCAGGGCATCGCAGGGATCGACAATGGTCAGGCCCGGCACGCCGCGCATCATCGCCAGGTCCTCGGTGGCCTGGTGGCTGGGGCCGTAGCCGGTGGTCAGACCGGGCAGGGCGCAGCAGATCTTGACGTTGAGGTGCTCCTCGGCAATCACCTGGTGGATGAAGTCATAGGCGCGCCGGGTCCCGAACACCGCATAGGTGGTGGCAAAGGGCACCAGGCCCTCCTTGGCCATGCCGCCGGCGGCGCCCAGCAGCAACTGCTCGGCCATGCCCATCTGGTGGAATCGCTCGGGGTAGGCCTGGGCGAACAGGTGCAGGTCGGTGTACTTGGCCAGGTCGGCGGTCAGGCCCACCACCTCGGCGTGGGTGGCGGCGTACTCGACCAGCGCCTTGCCGAAAGGCGCGGCCTGCACGCGCTGCCCCTCGGAGGCGATCGAGGCGATCATCGCCGAGGTGGTCAGGCGCTTCTTCTCTGCGACGGGGGCGTTCATGCCAGGGCTCCTTGCGGGTTCTGAAGCGATTGATCGAGGATCTGCAGCGCCTGCTGCCATTCGGGCGGGTCCACGCGGATGAAGTGGTTCTTCTCGCGCTGCTCCAGTAAGGGCACACCCTTGCCCATCAGCGTGTTGAACAGGATCACGCGCGGCTGGGCGGCGGTCAGTGCGCGGGCGGTGTCAAAGGCATCGCGCACCGCCGCCAGGTCATTGCCCTGCACGCGCTGCACATGCCAGCCAAAGGCGGCCCACTTGTCGGCCAGCGGCTCGAAGCCCAGCACCTGGCTCGAGGGGCCATCGGCCTGCTGGTTGTTGATGTCGACCAGGCAGATCAGGTTGTCCAGGCGGTGGTGGGCGGCCGACATCGCGGCTTCCCAGGTTGAGCCTTCGTCCAGTTCACCGTCGCTCATGCTGTTGTAGACGAAGGCCGGGTTCTTCTTCTGTTTCAGGCCCAGCGCCATGCCCACGCCGATCACCAGGCCCTGGCCCAGCGAGCCGCCCGAGATTTCCATGCCCGGCGTGTAGGTGGCCATGCCCGACATGGGCAGGCGGCTGTCGTCGCTGCCGTAGGTCTCGAGCTCGCTCTCGGGGATCACACCGGCCTCGATCAGCGCCGCGTAGTGGGCGATCGCGTAATGGCCGTGCGACAGCAGGAAGCGATCGCGGCCCTCCCAGGTGGGCTCATCGGGACGCAGGTTCAGCGCGTGGCGGTAGGCCACCGCCAGCACGTCGGCCCAGCCCAGCGCCTGGCCGATGTAGCCCTGGCCTTGCACCTCGCCCATGCGCAGCGCGTAGCGGCGGATGCGCCAGGCGGCCTGAGCCAGGTCTTTCAGATCGTGGTCCATGGGGAAGTCCTTTCGGGGAGTCACTTGATGATGCTGGCCGGAACGTACGACACCAGGGCCAGCACGCCGAAGGCCACCAGGTAGAACGGACCCAGCTCGCGCACGGTCTGGCCGACCTTGACCTTGGCCAGCGCGCTGGTGATGAAGAGGGTGGTGCCGACCGGCGGCGTGTACAGGCCGATCGCCAGGTTCACGACCATCATGATTCCCAGCTGGGCCATGTCCATGCCAATGCCATTGGCCAGCGGGACGAAGACCGGTGTCAGCAGCAGCACTGCGGCGGGCAGGTCGATGAACATGCCCAGGAACAGCATCAGCAGGTTCATCAGCAGGATCACCAGCCACTGGGTGTGGACGTTGTCCTGCACCCAGCGGGCGATGTTCTGCGGCATCTGGTCGAAGGTGAGCAGCCAGCCGATGGCGGCCGACGCCATGATCACCAGCAACACCACGCCGGTCGCCAGGCCGGCATGGATGACCGAGTCGTGCAGCCGCTTCCAGCCGAGGTCGCGGTACACCGCCATCGACACCACCGCCGCATACAGCGTGGACAGCACCGCCACTTCGGTGGGCGTGGCGATGCCGAAGCGCAGGAAGATGATGATCAGCACTGGCAGCACCAGCGCGGGCGAGGCATAGGCCAGGTGGCGCCGAAAAGCCGGGCCATCAAAGGGTGCGGTTTCCCGCGGGAAGTTGCGCCGCCGACCCACCCACCAGCAGGCGGCCATGAAGCCGCCGCACATCAGCAGGCCCGGCAGCACGCCGGCCACGAACAGCTCGGCGATCGAGGCGTTGGACGACAGCGCGAACAGGATCATCGGGATCGACGGCGGGATCAGGATGTCGATCGTGGCTGCCGCCGCCAGCGTGGCTGCCGAGAAGGCCGCCGGGTAACCCAGGCGTTTGTGCCAAGGAATGAGCAGCGAGCCGATCGCCGAGGCATCGGCCACGGCAGAGCCCGACACGCCGCCGAACAGCGTCGAGGACAGCACGCCCACTTGCGCCGGCCCGCCATGGAAGCGCCCCAGCAGCGTGGACAGCACGCCCACCAGCGCCTCGCCCAGCTTGCCGCCCATCATCAGTGAGCCGGTCAGCATGAAGAACGGAATCGCGATCAGCGGGAAGCTCTGGACCTGCGCCACCATCTGCTGCACCAGCAGGTCCAGCGGCACCCGATCGGAGGTGGCTGCGGCGGCCATCGCGGCCACCAGCAGCGCGTGGGCAATGGGCATGGCGGCGACGGCCGCGACCATGAACACCCCCAGGATCAATGCAGTCATGTCAACTCCTTGGACGATGGCTCACCAGTGCGCGGCGGGCACGGGGGGCTCGGCATCGGCGACGGCGGCCGGTGGTGCACGCCAGGCGTGCCAGGCCGACTGCAGCGCCAGCAGGCCCAGCAGCGCCATGCCGGCCATGACACAGCCGTAGGTGATCGAGCCGGGCAGCTGCAGGATCGGCGACTTCTCGTCGTGGACGATGTCCAGCATGCGCCAGGTGGCGCCGGCCAGCGTGCCGTACAGCACCGCCACCACCAGCCACGCTGCGGTGGCCACGACGCGTCGGCCGGTGGCTGGCAGCGCCTCCATCAGAAAGGTGGTGGCAATGTGGGCGCCCTGTTGGGCGGCAATCACCACGCCGGCCATGACCAGCCAGGGGAACAGCAGCTCGGGCACTTCGTTGGCCCATTGCAGGCTGCTGCCGGTGAGGTAGCGCAGCACGGTGTTGGCCACCAGGATCACGAAGATCATGCTGGTCGACAGCCACAGCACCAGCTGGCACAGCGTGCCGATGGCGCGATCGATCAGTCCGCGGGGTTCAGTGGACATGCTTGTCTCCTGCAGGGTGGGCGGGCGCCGCCATACGCTGACGGGCGCCCGCGGCGCGTCATTGGCCGGCGGCCACGACCTTCTTCACATAGGCACCGATCGGTCCGGCTTCCCACTTGGCGGTGACCTCGGCGGTGGCCTTGGCGAAGGCTGCCTTGTCCGGCGTGCTGACCTGCACGCCCTTGGCCTTCAGGTCGGCCAGCAGCTTCTCGTCGGCCTCGGCCGAAAGTTTGCGCTGCAGCGCCGTGGCCTCGGCGGCGGCCTCCTGCACCGCCTTCCTGTCGGCCTCAGAGAGACGGTCCCAACTGCGCTTGCTCATCAGGAAGGGCGTCATCTGGAACTGGTGGTTGGTCAGCGCCAGGTACTTCTGCACTTCATAGAGCTTGCTGGCGTGGATGTTGACCAGCGGGTTCTCCTGGCCGTCCACCACGCCCTGCTGCAGCGCCACGTACAGCTCGGCGAACTTGATCTGCTGCGATTCGGCGCCCAGGGCCTTCATGATGTCGACCAGCGTGGCGTCTGGTGGCACGCGCATCTTCAGGCCCTTCATGTCCTCGACCTTGGTGATCGGGCGCTTGCTGTTGGTCATCTGGCGGATGCCGTTGTCCCAGGTGCCCAGCAGGACCAGGCCCTTCTCGGCCGACTTGTCCGCCAGCTCCTTGCCCAGCGCGCCGTCCAGCACCTTGAAGGCGGCGGCCGGGCTGGAGAACAGGAAGGGCATGCCGAAGGCAGCGTACTCGGGCACCGCATTCGCCACCGCACCCTGCGAGTTGGCGCTCAGGTCCAGCGCGCCGGTGCGCAGCGCGGTGACCATCGCGGCGTCATCGCCCAGTTGGGCGGCCGGTGCCACCTGCACCTCGATGCGGCCGGCGGTCTTGGCCTTGAGCACCTCGGCAAACTTGACGGCGGCCTCGTGGCGCGGGTTGCCGATCGCGGCGCCGTGGCCCAGCGTCAGCTTGACGGCCTGGGCCTGCGCGCCGACGGCGCGCATCAGCGCGGCCGTGGCCAGCAAGGAGCGAAGGAAAGTGCTGCGGTTCATGGTGGCTTGTCTCCTGTGTGTGGTGGTGTGTGGACGTCAATGGATCAGCATGCCGCCGTTGACGTCGAGGGTGATGCCGGTGCAGTAGGCCGACAGGCTGCTGGCCAGGAAGACGCAGGCGCCGGCCACGTCGTCGGCGCGGCCCAGGCGGTTCAGCGGGATGGTCGCGTTGATCTCGGCCTTCTTCTCGTCGGACAGCTTGCCTGCGGTGATGTCGGTCTCGATCAGGCCCGGCGTGATGCAGTTGATACGCACGCCCTCGGGACCGAACTCGCGCGCCATCGCGCGGGCCAGGCCCAGCACACCGGCCTTGGCGGCCGAATAGTGCGGACCGCCGAAGATGCCGCCGCCGCGCTGCGCCGACACCGACGAGATGCAGACGATCGAGCCTGCACGCTGCTGGCGCATGGCCGGCAGCACCGCCTGCGACATGTACAGCGTGCCGCGCAGGCTGACATCCAGGATGCGGTCGTAGTCGGCGCCGGTGATCTCCAGCGTCTTCACCGGCTGGGTGATGCCGGCGTTGTTCACCAGCACGTCGATGCGACCAAAGCGCTGCAGTACCGCGGCGGCGGCGGCCTCGCAGGCCGCCTTGTCGGTGACATCGGCCACCAGGCCCAGGTGCTGTTCGCCCAGGCGGGCGGCAGCAGCGGCCGGCTCAGCGCGGGCCAGGTCGAGGATCACCACGGTGGCGCCCTGCGCCGCCATCTGGCGGGCGGTGGCAAAGCCCAGGCCGTTGAGCCCGGCGCCGCCGGTGATCACGGCCACTTGGTTCGTCAGCAGCATCAGCGAGTCTCCTGAAGGGGGTTGCGTTGGGTTCGCATCTTCGGGACCGGCTCAGATGATGACAAGCGAAGTGTTCTCAGCCTAAGATGACATTCCGTCATCTAACGACAGGGTTCACCCGATGTCCAGCCTGCCCCCGGTGGCCAACCTTCAGGCCTTTGAAGCGGTGGCCCGTCGGCGCAGCTTTGCGCTGGCAGCGGCCGAGTTGCACCTCACCGCCTCGGCGATCAGCCACCAGGTGGCACGGCTGGAATCGCAGCTGGGGGTACGCCTGTTCGAGCGCAGTGCGCACGGCGTGCGGCTGAGCGCCGCCGGCGACCGCTACCTGGTGCGGGTGGGCGGCGCCCTGCGGGCGATCTCATCGGCCACCGAGGACCTGCGTCAGGGTGTCAGCAACAGCCTGTACGTGCACTCGGCACCCAGCATCGCCAGCCTGTGGCTGATGTCGCGGTTGCAGGGCTTTGCACAGGCCTGCCCGGACATCTCGCTGAACCTGTCGGCGGCGCACACGCCCAGCGATTTCGAGCTGGGCCAGGCCGACATCGACATCCGCTACGGCGTGCCCAACTGGCCCGACCTGGTGGTGGAGCCGCTGTTCGAGGAGCGCATCCTGCCGCTGGCCAGTCCGGCCTTCATCCGGCAGCACCGGCTGCGGCGGCCCGAGCAGTTGCTGGACGTGCGCCTGATCCAGAGCAACGTCAGCGTGGTGCAGTGGTCAGACTGGTTCGGCCGCTTCACCGCGCTGCGTGCGCCGGAGCGTTTCCCGGTGCGCTTCGACCGCGCGCAGATGTCGCTGGACGCCGCCACCCAGGGCCTGGGCGTGGCGCTGGAAAGCGCCACGATCGCCGGCCACCACATCGCCGAGCGCAAGCTCCGGCCCGTGTTTGATCCGTCGATGGCGGTGCTGGTCAAGGCGCACTTCGTCGTCTATCCGCCGCGCCACGCCAAGCGGCCAGCGGTGGAGGCTTTCCTGGCCTGGATCCATGGTGAGGCCGCGCGCGGCTGAGCCGCTCGGTGTCTCAGGCCGGGTTCTCCAGCAGCACCGCAATGCCCTGGCCGCCGCCAATGCAGGCCGAGGCCACGGCCCAGCGGCCGGCGCGGCGCTGCAGCTCGCGCGCGGCGGTGATGGTGAGGCGCACGCCGCTGGCGGCCAGCGGGTGGCCCAGCGCGATCGCGCCGCCGTTGACGTTGAGCTTGGCGCCGTCCAGTTCCAGCGCGCGCTGCACGGCCAGCGTCTGCGCGCCCTGGGCCTCATTGACCTCGACGAGCGTGATGTCGTCCAGCGTCAGGCCGGCGCGCTGCAGAAGCAACTGGATCGCCGGCGCCGGGCCGATGCCCATGGTCTCGGGCGGCACGCCGACCACGGCCACGGCGGCCACGCGGGCCAGTGCCGGGCGCCCCCAGGCGGCCTTGACGGCACCATTGGCCACCAGCGCCGCGGCGGCGCCATCGGTCAGACCGGAGCTGTTGCCGCCGGTCTGCACGCCGCCCTCGTAGACCGCGCGCAGCTTGGCCAGCACCTCGGGCGGTGACAGGCGCGGGTGGGTGTCCTTGTCGGCCACCGGCGCCTTGCCGGCCAGACGGATGCCGCGGGTCTTGTAGCCACTCAGCTCGAACTTCTCGCTGCTGACGGGCACGATCTCGCCGGCCAGGAAGCCGCTCTCCTGCGCCGCCACCGCCTTGGCGAACGAGGCCGAGGCGAAGGCGTCCACCTCTTCGCGGGTGATGCCGTACTGCCTGGCCAGGTTCTCGGCGGTCTGGATCATCGTGATGCCGGCGGCCGGGTCCTTCAGCATCTCCCACAGGTTGTCGCGGAAGTTGACCGGCGCGCCCAGCTTGAAGCCCTGGCGGTGGTCGAAGGCCATCACCGGGTTGCGCGACATCGATTCGGTGCCCACCACCAGCGCCAGGCTGGCGAGGCCGCTGCCCAGCTGCTCGCCGGCCTGGCGGAACAGCTCGAAGCCGGTGCCGCAGATGCGCTGCACCATCAGCGCCGGCACGTGCTGGGGCACACCGGCGTACAGGCCGATGTGGCGCGGCACATAGAACTGGTCGAAGTCGCCCGGCGCCATGTTGCCGGCCAGCACCGAGTCCACCTGCTCGGCGCTCAGGCCGCTGCGGGCGATCACCTCGCGTGCCACCTTGATGCCCAGGTCGATCGGGTTCACATCGGCCAGCGCGCCGCAGTAGTCGACAAAGGGCGTGCGGAGGCCGTCGAGCATCCAGACATCGTTGAAGGCCTGGAACTGGCCGCGGGCGGTGCTCATCGGGGCGTCCTCTCAGTGACCCAGCGCGACGACGCGCGCGTCGATCGTCTCGGCGTACAGCGTGGCCACCTCCACCGCGCGGCGGCTGAGCACGGCGCGCTGGTTGATGTAGCCCTTGTCGGTGATCTCGCCGGCGTCGGCATTGGGCGGCTCGGTCATCAGCAGCACGCGTGCCGGGCACTGCGATGAGCCGCCGCCGCGCTTCAATTCCTGCAGCGCCGCCTGCACCTTGGCGTGCAGCGCCTCGCGCTCCATCGCCTGGCCGGCGGGGCTGAGGAAGAGCAGCGCGCCGATCTCGTCGCGATCATGGCCGGTGATCACCGCATCGGTGGCCAGCGGCGCCAGCGCCGACACCAGCTTCACCCGCAGCGTGCCCACCGAGACCCAGGTGCCGGTGGTCAGCTTGAAGTCCTCGGCCACGCGGCCATTGAACATCACGCCTTTCTCGGGGTGGGCCGGATCGACCAGGAAGCCGGCGTCGCCGATCCGGTAGTAGCCCTCTTCGTCAAAGGCCTCGGCGCTGAGCTGCGGCTGGCCGCGGTAGCCGGGGAAGATGTTGACGCCGCGCACGCGCAGCTCCAGCTTCTCGCCGTTGGGGATGAACTTCAGCTCGGTGCCGGGCAGCGGCAGGCCGATGCAGCCGGCGCCCTCCAGCATGAAGTGGGCGCTGGTGACGGCCGGCGCGGTCTCGGTGGAGCCCCAGGAGGTGGTGAGCCACAGCGGTTCCTCGCGCACCTTGGCGGCGATCGCCTGCAGCCGCTGCCAGCTGGCCTGCGGCAGCGCGGCGCCGGCGTAGAACACGGCGCGCAGCGGTGACAGCACCTTCTTGGCGAAGGCCAGGTCGTCCTCGAAGAAGCCCATCAGCATGTCCAGGCCGCGGGGCACGTTGAAGTGGATGTTGGGCTGGCAGTCCTTGAGGTTGCGCACCGTCTTCTCGATCGCGCCAGGCACCGGGCGGCCGTCGTCGATGTAGAGCGTGCCGCCGTGGCACAGCACCATGTTCAGGTTGTGGTTGCCGCCGAAGGTGTGGCTCCAGGGCAGCCAGTCCAGCAGCACCGGCTTCTCGCGCCGCAGGAAGCGCCAGGTCTGGGCCATCATCTGCTGGTTGGCGCACAGCATGCGGTGGGTGTTGATGGCCACCTTGGGGTGGCCGGTGGAGCCGCTGGTCAGCAGGTACTTGGCCACGGTGTCGGGCAGCAGGCGGCCGAAGGCCTGCATCACGCCCGGGCCCTCGGGGCGGCTGGCCAGGGTGTCCCAGGGGAAGGCACCGGGCACCTCGTCGGCGCCGGTGCCCAGCACCACCACGCCCTTGAGCGCGCCGCCGTCCAGGCAGGCGCGGATGGCGGGGCCGTAGGTGGCAGCGTCGCTGGCGTAGACCAGCGCCGGATCGAGCATCTGCACGATCTCGCGGATCTTCACGTAGTCCTTGCTCAGGCGGCAGTAGGCGCTGCTGACGGTGCACACCGGACGGCCGATGTGCATGCCCGCCAGCATCAGCACCAGGTGGTCGACCGAGTTGTCGGACAGCACCACCACCGGCTTGTCGGCCGGCAGGTGCAGACCCAGCAGGCCCTGCGCCACCCGGCCCACACCGGCGCGCAGCTGCGCCCAGGTCAGCTGGCGCCAGTCGCCACTGGGCGCGCGCTCGGCCACGGCCAGCGCATCGGGCGTGTCCTTCGCCCACTTCTCCAGCCAGTCGCCGATGCAGCGGGCGTAGGGGCCCAGCGCTTGCGGCGAGCGCAGCACGAAGCTGCCGTCGGTCAGCGTGAGCAGTTCGGCGCGGGGCGGCGCGACGTTGTCGGTGTCGTCGACGAAGGTGGCCATGGGTGTCTCCTGCAGCGGTGGGCGGCCGCGGCGCGATGCACTGTTTTTCTGATCTAGCGCAAAGTGCCGACCGAACGACAGGCATGATACTGCATACGCCGTGAGGGTTAACGCATCAAAGTGCATGGAAAACCCTCAGTCCACCGACACCCCCCGAGGAGACAGCCGTGAGCACCCTGAACACCGACTCGCTGGTCGAGGACCGTGAATCGATCGAGAGCGACAAGTTCGTCGAGGTCAACTACGACGACCGCATCCCCAACAACGTCGACCTGTCCAGCGACCGCCAACTGCAGCGCGCCCTGGAGAGCTGGCAGCCCAACTACGTCGACTGGTGGAAGGAAATGGGCCCCGAAGGCTTCCAGAACGCCGACGTCTACCTGCGCACCGCAGTGGGCGTGGACCCGGCCGGCTGGGCCAAGTTCGGCTATGTGAAGATGCCCGAGTACCGCTGGGGCATCCTGCTGGCGCCGAAGGTGGAAGGCCGCACCATCCCGCACGGCAAGCACAAGGGCGAGCCGGCCTGGCAGGAAGTGCCGGGCGAGTACCGCTCGCTGCTCAAGCGCCTGATCGTGGTGCAGGGCGACACCGAGCCGGCCAGCGTCGAGCAGCAGCGCTGGCTGGGCGCCACCGCACCCAGCCTGTACGACATGCGCAACCTGTTCCAGGTGAACGTGGAAGAGGGCCGCCACCTGTGGGCGATGGTCTACCTGCTGGTCAAGTACTTCGGCAAGGACGGCCGCGAAGAGGCCCAGGCCCTGCTGGAGCGCCGCAGCGGCCACCAGGACAACCCGCGCATCCTGGGCGCCTTCAACGAGAAGACGCCCGACTGGCTGAGCTTCTTCATGTTCACCTACTTCACCGACCGCGACGGCAAGATGCAGCTGGCCGCGCTGGCAGAGAGTGGCTTCGACCCGCTGAGCCGCAGCTGCCGCTTCATGCTCACCGAAGAGGCGCACCACCTGTTCGTCGGCGAGACCGGCGTCGGCCGCACGATCGAGGCCACCTGCGCGGCCATGGTCAAGGCCGGCATCACCGACCCGTACGACACCGACGCCATCCGCAAACTCGGCGTGGTCGACCTGCCGCTGCTGCAGCGCAAGGCCAACTTCCACATGAGCGTGACGCGCGACCTGTTCGGCAGCGAGATCAGCTCCAACGGCGCCGACGCCTTCAACACCGGCCTGAAGGGCCGCTTCAACGAGGCCAAGCTCGAGGGCGACGACCACCAGCTGCAGGACGCCACCTACCCCGTGCAGCGCGTGGTGGGCGGCGAGCTGGTGTGGGAAGACGTGCCGGCGCTGCGCGCCATCAACTCCCGCCTGCTCGACGACTACATCGCCGACTGCCAGGGCGGCATCGACCGCTGGAACAAGATCATCGAGAAGGCCGGCATCAGCTTCAAGATCACCCAGCCGCACAAGGGCTTCAACCGCCGCATCGGCGAGTTCGCCGGCCACAAGATCAGCCCCAGCGGCGAGGTCATGAGCGCCGAGGTCTGGGAGGCCAGCAAGCACGAGTGGCTGCCCAATGCCGAGGACCTGGACTTCATCAACTCGCTGATGAAGCCCCACCACGAGGCCGGCCAGTACGCCAGCTGGATCGCCCCGCCGCGGATGGGCATCAACCAGCAGCCGGTGGACTACGAGTACGTGAAGATCGACTGAGCGCCTCGCGGCGTTGAGCGAACAAGGGGCGTCCCGGGCGGGCGCCCCTTTGTCCGTGGGCGGTCAGTCGGCGGTGACGCCGGTGTCACGCACCAGGCGGCCCAGGCGGACCGATTCGGTGCGCACCAGCTGTCCGAAGGCCTCGGGCGTGCCGGCCACCACTGGCGTGCCGATCGCCTCCCACTTCTGGCGGAAGGCCGGGTCCTTGAAGATGTCGAGGAAGGTGGCGTTGAGCCTGGCGATGATCGGCGCCGGCGTGCCGGCGCGCACCGCCACGCCGTGCCAGGCGGTGGTCTCGAAATTCGCCAGGCCCGCCTCGGCCATGGTGGGCACCTTGGGCAGCGCCGGGCTGCGCTGGGCCGAGGTCACCGCGATCGGCTGGAGCTTGCCCGCCTGGATGTGCGGCAGCGAGCTGCCCAGGATGTCGAACATCACCTTGACCTGACCCCCCAGCACGTCGTTGAGCGCCGGACCGGCGCCCCGGTAGGGCACATGCACCAGCGGCACGCCCGCGGCGCGCGAGAACAGCTCGCCCGCCAGGTGCTGGGGCGTGCCATTGCCCGCGGAAGCGAAGGTGAACGGCTCCTTCTGCGCCTTGGCCACCGCCAGGAACTCCTTGAGCGTCTTCACGTTCAGCGACGGATGCACCTCCAGCACCAGCGGGAAGGCCGACAGCTGCACCACCGGCGCGAGGTCGTTGATCGCATTGAAGGGCATGTTGCGGAACAGCGTGCCGTTGACCGCCATCGGGCCGCTGGCGGCCAGCAGCAGGGTCTGGCCGTCGGCCGGCGCCTGCTTGGCAACTTCCGCGCTGCCTACGTTGCCGCCGGCGCCGCCCTTGTTCTCCACCAGCACCGGCACGCCCAGGCGCTTTTGCAGCTCCGGTTGCAGCATGCGGGCCATCAGGTCGGTGGGGCCGCCGGGCGGGTAGGGCACCAGGAAACGGATCGGCCCGTTGGGGTAGGGCGCCTGCGCGTGTGCCAGCGTGCCCAGGCCCAGGGCCAGGGCGGATACAGCGGTGCGGCGCGACAGCGTCATGGGAAGTCTCCTGTGAGTGGTTGTGGGTCGACCGTGGGTTCAGGCGCCGAAGCGCGCACGGATCTGCGCGGCCGTGGCCAGCGGGCGGCCCAGTGCATGGGCCACTTCGGCGGCCTGGCGCACCAGGGCCGCGTTGTCGGGCGCCAGACGGCCATCGCGCAGGCGCAGGTTGTTCTCGAAGCCCACGCGGGCATGGCCGCCCAGTGCCGCGGCCGCGGCCACGCAGGCGTTCTCGCTGGGTCCGAAGGCGCACATCGCCCAGGGCTCGGTGCCGGTGTGCGCCTGCACGAAGGGCAGCAGCTCGCGCGGGTCGGAGGTCTGGGTGGCGCTGTAGCGGCCCAGCACGAAGAGCAGAAACCACGGCGCGTCGGGCACCGTGCCCGCGCGGCGCAAGGCCTGCCAGCGCTGCAGGTCGGCCAGGTCGTACAGGATCACCTGGGTCATCGTGCGTTGCGCGACCAGCTCGGCCAGGAAGGCGGCCAGACCGGCCTCGCCGATCTCGGGCTGGTCGATCTCACGCAGGCCCACCGACACCGCTTCGGGACGCAGCGTGCGCACCATGGCGATCTGCTGCTCGGCGCGGTAGACCTTGGCGGCTTCACTGGTGATCTGCAGCACCATCGCCTCGCCGACAGCGGCGCGCACCACGCGCAGCGCTTCGCGGTAGCCCTCGACGTCCAGGCTGTGGCGACCCTGCGCATCGCGGATGTGCAGGTGGAGCATGGCGGCGCGCGCGTCCAGGCAGCGCTTGGCCGTGTCGGCGAGGGCCGCCGGGGTGAGCGGCACGGCCGGGTGGTCGGCCGACTGCTTGTAGGCGCCATTGGGCGCGACGGTGAGGATCAGCGGGTCGGTCATGGCGGCGAAGCGGGGGACGAGGGCAGCGGCGGCAGCTCATCGCGCAGCAGGTCCAGGCCAGCGCGCAGCAGGCGGTCGTAGCGGGCACGCTCGGCGTCGCGGCGCTCGTCCGGCCAGTCGGTGAAGCCGGCGCCGGCCTTCATGCCCACGCGGCCCGCGGCCACCTGCTCGCGCAGCACGCGGGCGGGCTGGCTGTCGTTGCACAGACTGGGGTAGATCGTGGCGGCGGCGGCGCAGTGGATGTCCAGGCCCGCGTGCTCGCGCTGCAGCACCGGCCCGGCGGCCAGGAAGCGAAAGCCGAAGCCGAATCGCACGGCCGCGTCGATGTCCTCGGCGCTGGCCACGCCGTCGTCCAGCAGCGCAAAGGCCTCGCGCGCCAGCGCGTGCTGCAGCCGGTTGGCCAGAAAGCCCGGGCGGTCCTTGCGCACCAGCACCGGCACGCTGGCGCAGCGGCGCATCGTGGCCATCAAGCGCTGGGCGCCGGCCTCGTCGCTGGCCGGCCCCATCACCACCTCGACCAGCGGCACCAGGTGCGCCGGCATGAAGAAGTGCAGACCGAACATGCGTGCCTGGGTGGGCAGGCCCTGGGCGATCTGGCTGATCGGCAGGCCCGAGCTGTTGCTGGTGAGCAGCGCGTCGGGCGGCGCGCGGCGCACCAGTTCGGCGAAGAGCTGCTGCTTGGCGTCGAGCTGCTCGACAATGCACTCCACGACCAGGCCGACACCGGACCACTCGACCTGTTCAAGGCTGGCGACCAGGCGCGGCGAATGCGGACGGCCGAGTGCGGCGAGCTCGCGGCCGATGCGCTGCGCGGCGCGTTCGGACTGGGCGGCAGCGCGCTCGACGACGGTCACATGCAGGCCACCACGCGCCAGCACGACGGCCACATCGGCGCCCATCGTGCCGCCACCGATGACCACCGCATGGGCGGGCAGGGCTGGGTTCATGCGGCGCAGTCTAGGAAGCCGCGCTGATCCGGTCCAGTCGCATTTGGCGATGGATTGATAATCCATCATGATCAATTGGACGATCCGCGAAATCGAGGTCTTTCTCTCGCTGGCCGACACGCTCAGCTTTCGGCGCACCGCCGAGCGCATGCACCTGTCGCAGCCCGCGGTGTCCGGCGTGGTGGCGCGCCTGGAGGCCGGATTCGGCGCCGCGCTGTTTGAGCGCAGCACCCGTGCGGTGCGCCTGACCGACGCCGGCCAGGCCCTGCTGGTGCATGCGCGCGGCCTGCAGGCACAGGCCGGCGCGGCCGCGGCGGCGGTGCGCGATGTGGCCGAGCTGCGCCAGGGCCGGGTGCGCGTGGCGGCGCTGCCGTCCCTGGCCGCCACCGTGGTGCCCGCGGTGTTCGCGCGCTTCGCCGCCGAACATCCGGGCGTGCGCCTTGACCTGCTCGACACGCTGTCGGTGGCCTCCTTCGAGCTGGTCCGCTCGGGCGAGGTGGATTTCGCGCTGACGGCCGAGAATCCGGCCTACGCCGACCTGTCCTATGTTGCGCTGGCCAGCGACCCCTTCGTGCTGCTGCTGAGCGCCCGGCACCCGCTGGCGCGCAGCCGTGCGCCGCTGACCTGGCGGCGCGTGGCCGAGCTGCCGCACATCTCGATGCCCGCGCCCACCAGCGTGCGCCAGTACGCCGACGCGGCGCTGCTGCAACTGGGCCAGCGCTTCGAGCCGCGCTACGAGGTGGAGCACCTGGCGTCGATCAATGCGATGGTGGCGGCGGGCCTGGGCGTGTCGGCGCTGCCCGAGCTGGCGGCGCGGGTGGCGCGCGGCGCCGACGTGGTGCAGCGCCGCCTGATCGAGCCGGAGGTGCAGCGCCCGATCGGCCTGGTGACGCTGCAGGGCCGGCGTCTGTCCACCGCGGCGCAGGCCCTGGCCGGTCTGCTGCGTGACGAGGTGCTGCGCACCTTGCGGCAGTCGGGCCGGGGCCGCGGTGCGGCTGTGTAGCCGGATCAGCGCCGGCGGTGGTGGCCGTCGGTCCGCCACCGACCGATCGGCCGCGCCATCACTGGAAGGCGAAATCCAGTTCCGGCTTCATGCCGCTGACGATGCGCGCAATGCTCTTGCCCGAGCCGCAGGCATGCGTCCAGCCCAGCGTGCCGTGGCCGGTGTTGAGGAACAGCTTGCCCACCCGGCTGCGGCCGATCAGCGGCACGTTGGACGGCGTGGCCGGGCGCAGGCCGGTCCAGAACTGGGCCTGCTCGGTGTCGCCGGCGCCGGGGAACAGTTCCTCGGTGCGGCGCACGATGGCTTCGCAGCGCACGCGGTTGAGGTCGCGGTCGTAGCCGTTGAGCTCGGCGGTGCCGGCGATGCGCAGGCGGTCGCCCCCCGGTGTGCCGTCAGGCAGCGCCGGCGAGGTGAGTCTCGAGAAGACCAGCTTGAATTCGTCGTCGGTCAGCGAGACCTGGTGCGCCTTGCTGGCGTCCTTGACCGGCATCGTCACCGAGTAGCCCTTGGCCGGGTAGATCGGCAGCGAGATGCCCAGTGTCTGCGCATAGACCGGGCTCAGCGAGCCCATCGCCAGCACGTAGGCGTCGGCGCGCAGGCGCTGGAAGCGGCCTTCGGCGTCGGTGGCTTCCACGTGGTCGATCTCGCCGCCGGCGGTGCGCAGCGCGGTGACGGTGTGGCTCATCAGGAAGCGCACGCCGTCTTCCTCGCAGCGCCTGACCAGTTCGCGGGCGAAGCGGTTGGCGTCGCCGGACTCGTCCTCGGCGGTGTAGGTGGCGCCGGCGAGCTGCGGGCGGATGTGGGCCAGCGCGGGCTCCAGCTTCACCGCTTCATCGGCGCTGATGACGCGGCGGTCGCAGCCCAGATCGCGCATCTGCTGCGCGGGCGCTTCGGCGGCGTCGAATTCCTTCTGGCTGGTGTAGAAGTGCAGGATGCCCTGGGTGCGCTGGTCGTACTCGATGCCGCGCTCGGCGCGCAGCGCCTGCAGCTCGCTGCGGCTGTAGGTGCCCAGGCGGACGATCTGCTCGATGTTGTGGCGGGTGCGGCCCGGCGTGCACTCGCGCAGGAACTGCAGGCCCCACAGCCACTGGCGCATGTCGGCGCGCAGGCGGAACAGCAGCGGGGCGTCTTCCTGGCCCAGCCACTTCAGCAGCTTGGCGGGGGCACCGGGGTTGGCCCAGGGCTCGGCGTGGCTGACCGAGATCTGGCCGCCGTTGGCGAAGCTGGTTTCAGCGGCCGGCGTGGCCTGGCGGTCGACGACCGTGACCTCGTGGCCGAGCTGGCGCAGGTAGTAGGCGGACGTGGTGCCGAGCAGGCCGGCACCCAACACGATGACGTGCATGGGAGAGTCTCCATTCAAGGATGGGCAGCAATGGCATCCGCAGCGGTGAGGCTGCCGATGTGCCGCTCCCCCTGTCCTTGGTACCTGAGAGATTCGGCGCCAGCCTTGCGGGCCGGGCCTTGCTCCTTCGGTGCGTCAGCCCTGGTGTGAACAGGCGCTGACGGCTCTCCAGACGGCGTGTGTGAGGTGGCAGTACGGGACCTGAGCGTGCATGGGAGTTTGCGCCTTCGGTGGCTGCGGCGCAGGGCCGCAGCACTCTCCTGCCAGGGATCAAGTTTACGCGGGAATCAGGAACCTCCGCGCCAGCAGCGTCCAGTAGGCGGCGCCGACGGCGATGTTGTCGTCGTTGAAGTCGTAGCCGGGGTGGTGGACCATGCAGGCATGGGCCGGCACGCTGGACTCCGGGCCGCCGTTGCCGATCAGCAGGTAGCTGCCGGGCACGCGCTCGAGCATGAAGGCGAAGTCCTCGCTGCCGGTCAGCGGCGGGCCCTGGCGGGTGATGCCGGCTTCGCCGCGCAGCTCGGCGCCCACGGCGCGGGCGAAGGCGGTGGGCTCGGCATGGTTGACCAGCACGGTGTAGCCGGGCCGCCAGTCGACCTCGGCGCGCAGGCCGTAGCCCTCGGCCTGGGCCGCGGCCAGCGCGCGGATGCGCTGCTGCAGCGTGGCGCGCACGCCCGGGTCCAGCGCACGCACGCTCAGCTCCAGCCGGGCGCTGGCCGGAATCACGTTGTTGGCCTGGCCGGCCTGCAGCGCGCCCACCGTGACCACCGCCGCCTGCAGTGGGTCCACATTGCGCGAGACCACGGTCTGCAGCGCCATCACCAGGCTGGCTGCGGCCACCACCGGGTCGGCGGTGTGCTGGGGCATGGCGCCGTGGCCGCCCACGCCGTGCAGGGTGATCGTGGCGTAGTCGCTGGAGGCCATGGCCGGGCCGTCGCGGAACACCAGGTGGCCCTGCGGCGTGCCGGGCATGTTGTGCATGGCGAAGACGGCGTCACAGGGGAAGCGCTCGAACAGGCCGTCGGCCATCATGCGCAACGCGCCGCCGCCGCCTTCCTCGGCCGGCTGGAAGATCAGGTGCAGCGTGCCGTCGAAGCCGCCTTCATCGGCCAGGCGACGCGCGGCCGCCAGCAGCATCGCGGTGTGGCCGTCGTGGCCGCAGGCGTGCATCAGGCCCGGCTTGCAGCTGGCCCAGGGGCGGCCGGACTGCTCGCTGATCG
Source organism: Ideonella alba (assembly GCF_018069845.1). NCBI lineage: Bacteria > Pseudomonadati > Pseudomonadota > Betaproteobacteria > Burkholderiales > Sphaerotilaceae > Ideonella > Ideonella alba. The sequence continues at coordinate 24,157 of NZ_JAGQDD010000015.1, read as the reverse complement.
GCAGCGCATCCATGTCGGCGCGCAGGCCCAGGCGGCGCGGGCCGCTGCCGCGGCGCAGCGTGCCCACCAGGCCGGTGCCGCCCAGGCCGGTGACCACCTCGTAGCCCCATTCGCGCAGGCATTCGGCCACCAGGCCGGCGCTGCGGTGCTCCTCGAAGGCCAGTTCCGGATGCTGGTGCAGATCGCGCCGCAGCGCGACGAAGTCGTCCAGCGTGGCGGCACTCATTGCGCTTCCAGCTTGATGGCCTTGGCGATGGCGCGAAAGCGCGCGGTCTGGGCGGCGTATTCGCTTGAGGCATCGGCCAGGCTCAGCGGCTTGGCGGGCATCACCGCCTGCTGCTCCAGCTGGGTGTGCACGGCGGGGTCGGCCAGCACGGTGGAGAGCGCCTTGTGCAGGGCCTGCACCACCGGCTCGGGCGTGTCCTTCTTGACGAAGTAGCCGGTCCAGATGTTGAACGCGAAGTCCTTGACCGACTTGCTGTCGTTGACGCTGGGGTACTGCTTCAGGAACGGGGCTTCCACCTTGCCGGCCGGGGCCAGCGTGCCGATGATCTTCAGGCGGCCACTGTCCACCAGGCCACCCACCTGCGCACCGCTGACGATGATGGAGATGTCCACCATCTCGCCGCCCAGGTCCTGGAAGATCGGCGCGATGCCCTTGTAGGGGATGTGCGTCATCTTCGCGCCGATGGTCTGCGAGAAGTGCTCGCCCAGCACGTGGTAGAACGAGCCGATGCCCACGCTGGCGTAGGTCAGCGGCTTGTTGTCGGCGGCGGCCTTGCGGGCCAGCGCCACCAGCTCATCCACGTTCTTCGCCGGCAGGCCCGGGCGGGCCAGGATGGCGATCGGCGAGACGCCGATCATCTGCACCAGGCGGAAGTCCTCGCTCTTGAACTTGACCGCGTTGCTGGCCAGCGGAGCCAGGATCAGCTCGTTGGGCGAACCCTGGAACAGGTACTGGCCGTCCGAGGGGGCGCCCAGCACCTTCATCGCGCCCAGCGCGCCGCTGACGCCGCCCAGGTTCTCGACGATCACCTGCTGGCCCAGCGCCTTGCCCAGCGGCTGGTTGACGATGCGGGCGATCACGTCCGACAGGCCGCCGGCGGGGTAGGGCACCATCAGGTTCATCGGCTTGGCGGCCGACTGGGCCAGGGCACCAGTGGCCAGACACAGGCTGGCCATCAGCGTGGCGACCAGGGTGGGAATGCGACGCAGCAGGGAAGTCATGGGTCAGGCTCCGGCAGGGGGTGGGTGTCAGGCAGATACTAGGCAGCGCACTCGCGGCAGTCCAATGCATTGCAATGCTCTGTTCAATGAGTTCTACTCATGATCATGACCCTGGTCCAGCTGCGTCACCTGATCAGCCTGGCCGACACCGGCTCGTTCAGCCGGGCGGCCGAGCGCCAGCACCTCACCCAGCCCGCGCTCAGCCGCAGCATCGCGGCGCTGGAGGACGAGGTTGGCGGCCGCCTGTTCGACCGCATCGGCCGCCGCGCCGAACCCACGCCGCTGGGCCGCGAACTACTGACCCGCGCGCGCCAGCTGGTGGCCGATGCCGACGAGCTGGTGGCGCAGGGCCAGGCGGTGCGCGGCGCACGGGCTGGCACGCTGCGCGTGGGCCTGGGCTCGGGTCCGGGGGCGCTGCTGACCGTGCCGCTGCTGCAGCGTGTGGCCGCCCAGGGCCAGGGGCTGCGGCTGGAGCTGCGCCGCGGCGGCACCGCGCTGCTGGTGGACGCGCTGCGCGCACGTGCGCTGGACGCACTGGTGGTGGACGCGTATTCGCTGCCGCCGGCACCGGACCTGCGCTGCGAGATCATCGGCGAACTGCCCGGCGGCTTTCTCTGCCGCCGCGGCCACCCGCTGCTGCGCAAGCGCCGACCGCTGCGCTTTGCCGAGCTGCAGGCCTGGCCCATCGCCGCCACGCCGCTGAGCGACGCGGTGGCCGCGGTGCTGATGGACCGCTACGGTCCCGAGGCCCACCCCGAGCGCTGCGTCACGCTGCGCGGCGACGACCTGGCGGGCCTGGTCGAGGCCACCGCCGCCAGCGATGCGGTGCTGATCGCGGTGCGCGCCGCGGCGCCCGGGCTGGCCGAGCTGAGGGTGGAGCCGCCCCTGCAGGCCGTGGCACGCTTCGGCCTGGTGACGCTGGCCGGGCGCAGCCCGCCGCCAGCGCTGGCGCTGCTGCGCACGCTGGCGCGCGAGCGCTGCGCCTGATCAGCGCGCAGCCAGCTGCCGCGCCAGCGCGCGCAGCGAGGCCTCGTCCAGCGCCGCCAGCGTGTGCCGCTCGGCCTGCGCCAGGCGCAGGAAATCGCCGCGCTGCGAGCGGGCGTAGGCGGGGTCGTAGTGCTGCACCATCAGCGCCTCGAACAGCGGCGCCAGCTCGCCCGCCAGCGCCCAGGCCTGCCACTGGTCGATCGTGGCGTGGGCATGCAGGCCGCGCAGCAGACCGATCTGCCGGGCCAGCGCGGCCGGGTCATCGCCCAGGTAGGCATAGTCCTGCAGCAGGTAGTCCAGGCGCGCCGGCACCGGAGCCAGCAGCTCCACGCAGGGGCTGGCGCGCATGCGCTCGAGCACCGGTGTGGGCAGCTGCACCTGGCCGATGCGCCGGCTTTCGGCCTCGACAAACACCGGCCGAGCCGTGTCCAGCGCCTCGATCGCCTGCCACAGCCGGGTCTCGAAGCCCTTTTGCGTGGGCTGCCGCGCACCGGGCACCTGGCCCAGCACCGAGCCCTTGTGCACCGCCAGCGCCTCCAGATCCAGCACCTGCGCGCCTTCCTCGGCCAGCAGGCGCAGCAGCCGGCTCTTGGCGCTGCCGGTGGGGCCGCAGACCACACGCAGGTCCAGGCGGGGCGCCTTGTCGTTGATGCGGGCGATCACATGGCGCCGGAAGCTCTTGTAGCCGCCCGCCAGCTGCTGGGCGTCCCAGCCCACCATGCGCATCCAGGTGACCATCGAGCCGCTGCGCATGCCGCCGCGCCAGCAGTAGACCAGCGGCCGCCATCGCTCGGGCATGCCGCTGAAGTGCGTGCGCAGGTGGTGCGACAGGTTGGCCGCCACCATTGCGCCGCCGATGCGCCGCGCGACGAAGGCGCCCTGGGTGGCGTAGAGCGTGCCGACGATGCGGCGCTCCTCGTCATCCAGAACCGGGCAGTTGATCGCGCCGGGCAGGTGGTCTTCGGCAAATTCGGCGGGCGAGCGGGCGTCGATGATCGCGTCGAAGCGGCCGAGCTGGTCGACGCCGACGGGGCGGTGGGCACTCATGGCCGCTATTGTCGGCGCCATTCGTGGGGGAGGTCGGGCGCGCCGCCTGGACAAGGCGGGCCGGGCGTGCCAAGGTGCCGCGCTTCACCATCATCCCCGGAGGAGTCACCCATGTCCGATCCCAAGATCCCGTCGCGTTGCCTGCCCGGCCTGCTGCTGGCCGCTGGCCTGCTGGCGGCCGGCGCCGCGCAGGCCGAGCGCGTGGGCGCCTACCACGCCTACCTCACGCCCGAGGGCTGGGCCCAGCGCGGCCGCGTGGCGCCCACCGAGGCGGCCGCCGGCTCGGTGCTGTACTACGGCGGCTCGGTGATTGGCAACGTCAAGCTGGTCTCGGTGATGTGGGGCGCCAACGTGCGCAGCACCACGGTCAGCGGCATCCCGGGCTTCAGTGCGGCCCTGGTCAACAGCAGCTATGTGGACCAGATGGCCGAATACGACACCTTCCTGCGCGCCGTGGATGGCCGCCGCGGCACCAAGCAGCACATCCAGCGCGGCAGCTACCTGGGCCAGGTGCAGATCACGCCCGCCAACACGTCCAAGTCACTGAGCAACGCCGACGTGGTGGCCGAGCTGACCGGGCAGATCGCCGCCGGCGTGCTGCCACCGCAGGACCCGGACACCTTGTACATGGTGTACTTCCCGGCCGACACCTCGGTCACGATCGATGGTCTGCGGTCCTGCACCCACTTTGGCGCCTACCACTTCGCGTCGAAGACCAAGCGGATGCGGCCGGACAACATCCTCTTCTCGGTCGAGCCCGATTGCGGCTACAGCTTCAACACCATCACCTTCATCGCCGCCCACGAGTTCGTGGAGGCCGTGACCGACGCCATCCCCACGCCCGGCAGCAACCCCGCCTACCCGCAGGCCTGGAACACCAGCAATGGCTACGAAGTGGCCGACCTGTGCAGCAACAGCGGCAGCCTGATGACGGCGACCGCCACCTACAGCGTCAGCCAGTTCTACCGCAACACCACGGCGGCCTGCAGCACCGGCAACTACACCAGCCCCTGAGCGTCATCAACACCGATGACGTCAACGCGACTTCTCCTCTGAACAGGGGAGGTTGAGCGGGAACGAGGGCCGCAAGCTGCGGCCCTCGCATGGCCAGTCGGGCCGTGCCATTCAACCCCAGGAGGTCCTCATGTTCCGACGTCACCTGCTGGCAGCCGCCTGCGCGCTGCTGCCCCTGTCCCTGCTGTCCACCGGCGCGCACGCGTCGGGCGACTGGCCCACCACGCTGGAAGGCATCGACCTGGACCCGTCCAAGCCGGGTTTCGAGGCCTACTACGACTCCCGCCTGGGCATCACCTGGCTGACCGACACCGGCGCGGTGCAGCGCAGCACCTACGCCTGGCGGGACGACCGCGCCAACTATGCCAAGGCGCCGCTGACCCAGTTCGACAGCGCCAACGCCTGGCTGGCCGAGGCCACCTTCGGTGGCGTGGGCGGCTGGCGGCTGCCCTCGCGCACCGAGTTCAGCTCGATGTTCTTCCAGACCCTGGGCCACACCAGCAACGTGCTGAGCGAGCGCGGGCCATTCCAGACCCTGGGCGCCTACCAGCCCTACGGCGACTGGATCGGCGCCTATGTCTGGACCAGCGAGACCTGGGGCAGCGTGATCACCACCTTCGGTCTGGATGGCACCGGTTGGAACACCGCGCTGTCAGACAACCCGAACATCGCCTGGCCCGTGCATGACGGCCGCGTCGTGCCCACCACCGGCGTGGCCGGCAAGGCCGACTGGGCCACCACGCCCTATCAAGTGACCTGCACCAACGGCCGCACCGGTCAGACGGTGACCCTGAGGAAGGTGAAGAAGCCCGGCTTCGACTGCCGCGACAGCGGCTTCAGCGCGGCCAGCGGCGATGCGGTGACGGTGACGATCACCGGCACCGTGCGCTGAGCGCCGACGGGCTCAGGCGGCCAGCTGGAACAGGCTGGTCGCCTCCAGGTCCAGCACCTCGGCGCCGTCCTGGTTGAAGAGCTGCCAGCGCCAGCGCAGGATGCCCATGGGCTTGGCCGAGGCGCGGCGGGTTTCGACGACGGTGGCGACCACGCGCAGCGTGTCGTTCGGCCGCACCGGCTTGAGCCATTTCACGTACTGCAGGCCGGGCGAGGCGAAGCTCTCGCTGCCGGCCAGGGCCTTCTCGGCCAGCAGGCGCATCGCGATGCCGCAGGTCTGCCAGCCGCTGGCGATCAGGCCGCCGTGCGGGCCCTGGGCGGCGGCCTCGGGATCGGTGTGGAACCACTGCGGGTCCCAGGCGGTCGCGAAGTCGAGGATCTGCTGTTCGGTGATCGTGTAGGGGCCGGCCTCGATCACCTGGCCGGCGTGGAACTCAGCAAACTTCATGCGGCGCTCCACACCCGCTGGCGCAGCCAGGGGCTGACGCGGTAGCGCTCACCGCGGTAGTGGGTGTCCAGGCGGTCGAGCAGGCCCACCACGGCGGGGGCACCCGCGCGGGCCAGCCATTCAAAGGGACCGGCGGGGTAGTTGACGCCCAGCTTCATCGCGGCATCGGCGCCCTCGGGGCTGCACACGCCTTGCAGCACGGCGTCGGCGGCTTCATTGACCAGCATGGCGATGGTGCGCGCCACGACCAGACCGGCGGCATCGGCCACGCGCAGCGGCTGCCAGCCGGCAGCGGCCAGCACGCCGGCGGCGCGGGCGGCAAAGGCGTCGCTGGCGCCGCTGGCCACCGCGAAGGCGATGGGTGTGCCGGGGGCCACGGTCTCGGTGACGCTCCAGTCGAACACGGCCACGTCGCGCGCGCCGCCTTCAAAGGCGAGCTGGGCCGCGGGTCGGCCATCGGTGGGGCGCAGTTCGCCGCCCTCGGCCAGCGTGATCGCCACAGCGGCGGCCGTGGTGTCACGCGTGACGCTGAGGCCGGCTGCACTGAGCGCGTCGGCGATGCGTGCTGCCCAGGCGCACTGGCCGTGCACGGTGAGCGCGCCCGGCGCGGCCTGAGGCGCGGCGGGCAGGGCCTTGTCGGCGTCGGTCTGGGGGTAGGTGTAGAAGCCGCGACCATTCTTGCGGCCCAGCCAGCCGGCATCCACCAGGTCGCGCTGCACGCCCGAGGGGCCGAAGCGCTTGTCCTGGAAGTAGGCGCCGTAGACCGAGTTCGTCACCGCGAAATTGGTGTCGTGGCCGATCAGGTCCATCAGCTCGCAGGGGCCCATGCGGAAGGCGGCACCGCGCAGGCAGGCGTCCAGCACCCCCGGCGTGGCGGCCTGCTCCTGCAGCAGCGCCAGGGTCTCGGCGTAGTAGGGCCGGGCGATGCGGTTGACGATGAAGCCGGGCGAGCTCTTGGCATGCACCGGTACCTTGCCCCAGGCCTTGGACAGCGTGAAGATGGCCTCGGCCACCGGCGGCTCGGTGTGCAGGCCCGAGACCACCTCGACCAGCTTCATCAGCGGCACGGGGTTGAAGAAGTGCATGCCCACCAGGCGGCCCGGCCGGCGCAGGCCGTTGGCGATGGCGGTGACCGAGATCGACGAGGTGTTGGTCGCCAAAATCGCGTCATCGGCCAGCAGCGCCTCCAGGTCGCGGAACAGGCCGCGCTTGACCTCGAGGTTCTCGACGATGGCCTCCACCACCACGCGGGCGGCGGCGGCCTCGGCCAGCGCGCTGATCGGGGTGATGCAGGCCAGTGCGGCCTCGGCGGCGTCGGCGGCCAGCTTGCCTTTGTCCACCAGGCCCTGCAGCGTCTTGGCCAGGGCGGCCTTGGCGCTGGCAGCGGCGCCTTCGCGGGTGTCGTGCAGCCACACGGGGTGGCCGGCCTGGGCGGCCACCTGGGCGATGCCGGCGCCCATGATGCCGGCGCCCACCACGAGCACCGGGGCGTTGGTCAGATCAGTCATTCGTTGTGGGAACCCAGGGGGCAGGTTGTTTCGCGAGGAACGCGGCGAAGCCGGCGCGGGCTTCCTCGGTCCCGCGCACGCGGGCAATGGTACGGGCGGTCAGCTCGCGCACGTCCGGGCTGATCGGGCCCACCGCGAACTGGGCGAACAGCGCCTTGATCTCGGCCAGTGCATGGGGCCCACCGTTGAGCAGTTCGGCCACGGTGGCGTCCACCGCGGCGTCCAGCGCATCGGCCGCCACCACCTGCTGGACCAGGCCAATGGCCAGGGCTTCTGCGGCGCCAATGCGCTGCGTGGTCAGCGCCAGCCGCAGCGCCTGGCGCTTGCCGACCGCATTGGTCAGGTAGGGCCCGATGACCGAGGGCAGGATGCCGAACTTGGCTTCGCTGACCGAGAACTTGGCGTCCTCGCTGGCGATGGCGATGTCGCAGGCGCAGGTCAGGCCCACACCGCCGCCCAGGGCCACGCCGTGCACCCGCGCGATCGTCGGCTTGGGGCAGCGGTGGATCGTGTGCAGCATGCCGGCGAAGCGGCGCGCATCGGCCTCGTTCCATTCGATGCTGGCAGTACTGGCGCGCTGCATCCACTGCAAATCGGCACCGGCGCTGAAGGCCTTGCCGGCGCCCTCCAGCACGATCACCCGCACCGACGGATCGGCGGTGAGGGCGCTGAAGGCCTGGTCCAACTCGCCGATCATCGCCTCGTCAAAGGCGTTGAAGACCTGGGGGCGGTTCATCCGCACCCGGGCAACGGGGGCGACGGTGACATCCAGCGTGCTGTAGCTCATCGGGGTCAGTAGGTTTCGAGATGCAGGCGACCTTCGGTCTTCAGGGCAGCGCCGATCGTGTCCCAGCTCAGGCCGGCCTGCTGTGCCACGTCGCGCAGCGCCAGCACCACGCCTTCTTCCATCGACTTCAGGCCGCAGACGTAGATGAAGGTGTTCGGGTCCTGCAGCAGCGCGGCCAGGTCGGCGGCGCGCTCGCGCATGGCGTCCTGCACGTAGCGCTTGGGCGCGCCGGCGGTGCGCGAGAACGCGAAGTTGATGTCGATGAAGTCCTTGGGCAGGTTCTGCAGCGGGCCGAAATAGGGCAGCTCTTCCTGGGTGCGGGCACCGAAGAACAGCATCAGCTTGCCGCCCTCGAACTTGCCGCTGGCGCGCAGGCGCCGGCGCCACTCGGTCATCGCCCGCATCGGCGCGCTGCCGGTGCCGGTGCAGATCATCACGATGTTCGAGCGCGGGTGGTTGGGCATCAGGAAGCTGGTGCCGAAGGGGCCGATCACCTGCACCGTGTCGCCCACCTGGAGGTCGCACATGTAGTTGCTGGCCACACCCCGTACCGGCTTGCCGGCGTGGTCTTCCAGCACCCGCTTGATGGTCAGCGAGAGGTTGTTGTAGCCCGGGCGCTCGCCGTTGCGCGGGCTGGCGATCGAGTACTGGCGCGCATGGTGCGGCTTGCCCTTGTCATCGGTGCCCGGCGGCACGATGCCGATCGACTGGCCTTCCAGCACCGGGAAGGGCATGGCGCCGAAGTCCAGCACGATGTGGTGGGTGTCGTAGTCCTTGCCGACCTCGGTGACTCGGACGTTGCCGGTGACGGTGGCGGTGACCGTCTTCTGCACAGCCTTCGGGCCGTACAGGTTGGTGTAGGCGTGCGCGGCCGACCAGGGCGGCAGCGTGGCGCCCCAGTCGGCGCTGCGGAAGGCGGTCTCGCCGCTCGGGTCCGCCGCGGGCGCAGCGGCAGGCTCAGCGGCCACGGCGCTGGCGTCACCGCCGGACTCGGCCACCGCGGCCTGCAATTGGTCGGGACTCAGCTCCGCCGGCAACTCGTCCCAGCTGAACTGCTCCTCCAGCGTGTAGGGCCGACCGGCCGGCACGCTGCGGTAGTTGTCGATCGAGCCGGTGGGGCAGGGCGAGATGCAGGCGTTGCACCAGTTGCAGGTCGCCACGTCGATCACGTAGTTGCGCGAGTCGTGCGTGATCGCGCCGACCGGGCAGGTGGCTTCGCAGGTGTTGCAGCGGATGCAGATCTCGGGATCGATGACGTGCTGCTTGACGACAGTGGGCAACGGTGCATTCATGACGGGCCTTGCAGTGGCACTAGCTAACCAAGTGCCGTCGCGGAACCGGCTTCGCCGGGCCGCAGACGGCGCCCCCTGGGGGGAAGCGGCGCAGCCGCCTCGGGGGGGTCAATTAAATCGCACGTAGTCGAAGTCGACGGGCTGGCGGTTGATGCCCATGACCGGCGGCGCGATCCAGTTGGCGAACTTGCCCGGCTCGACGACACGGCCCATCAGGCTGGCGACAAACGCGCGGTCCTCGGCGCTGGGCAGCCAGTCCTTCTCGCGGGCCGCGAACTCGGCCGCGCTGACGGCCTGGCCGTCCGGCGTGATGTGCGCGCCCGAGAGCGTGCCGATCTTGCGGTTGAAGGCCTTGTGCGGCGTGGTCAGGCGGAAGGGGATGCCGGCCTTCTCGATCACCTTGTTCCAGCGGCTCACGCCACCGATCGAGTCCTTGATGTAGTCGTCGCGCAGCACCTCGTTCAGCGCATTGAGCATCGGCACCTCGCGCTCGACCAGCTGGCCGTCCTTCAGGCCCAGCACGGTGTAGTGCTGGCCCTGCAGGCGGTGGTCGTCGCTGCGCTTGGTTTCCTCGTAGCGACCCTTCAGGCCCGAGTTGTAGAAGATCGCGGCGTTGCTGGATTCGTCGGCGCCGAACAGGTCGATCGTCACCGAGAAGTGGAAGTTCAGGTAGCGCTGGATGGTGGGCAGGTCGATCACGCCGGCGGCGCGGATCTTGGCCGGGTCATCGGTCTTGAGCTCGTTCATCACCTGGCAGGTGCGGGCGATCACGCGGCTCACGCCCGACTCGCCCACGAACATGTGGTGGGCTTCCTCGGTCAGCATGAACTTGGTGGTGCGGGCCAGCGGGTCGAAGCCCGACTCCGCCAGCGCGCACAGCTGGAACTTGCCGTCGCGGTCGGTGAAGTAGGTGAACATGTAGAAGCTCAGCCAGTCGGGCGTCTTCTCGTTGAAGGCCTGCAGGATGCGCGGGTTGTCGGCATCGCCCGAGTTGCGCTGCAGCAGCGCGTCGGCTTCCTCGCGGCCGTCACGGCCGAAGTACTTGTGCAGCAGGTAGACCATGGCCCACAGGTGGCGGCCTTCCTCGACGTTCACCTGGAACAGGTTGCGCAGGTCGTACTGGCTGGGGCAGGTCAGGCCCAGGTGGCGCTGCTGCTCCACCGAGGCCGGCTCGGTGTCGCCCTGGGTGACGATGATGCGGCGCAGGTTGGCGCGGTGTTCGCCAGGCACGTCCTGCCAGGCGGCTTCACCCTTGTGCTCGCCGAAGTTGACCTGGCGGCCTTCTTCCTTGGGGTTCAGGAAGATGCCCCAGCGGTAGTCGGGCATCTTGACGTGGCCGAACTGGGCCCAGCCGTCGGGGTCGACGCTGACGGCGGTGCGCAGGTAGACGTCGAAGTTGGTCGAGCCGTCCGGGCCCATGTCCTGCCACCACTGCAGGTAGTTGGGCTGCCAGTGCTCCAGCGCACGCTGCAGGGTCTTGTCTTCCGAGAGGTTGACGTTGTTGGGGATCTTTTCCGAGTAGTTGATCGAGGACATGGTGTCTCCGTGTGCCGGGATCGGGGGAGTGGTGTTTCGGTGGCGGCGCGCTCCACCCGGAACCGCGCCGCCCAACGTCGAAAGTGGGGCGCTGGCCTCAGACCCGGTTCATGTCGAACTGGCTCTTTTCGCCCTTGCCGTAGACCTTGAGCGCGCCCTTCTCGCCGACGGCGTTGGGGCGCTGGAAGATCCAGTTCTGCCAGGCGGTCAGGCGGCCGAAGACGCGGGTGACCATGTTCTCCGGGCCGTTGAAGCGCAGGTTGGCTTCCATGCCGGTGAGCGCGTCGGGCGACATGGCGGCGCGCTCTTCCAGGGCCAGGCGCACTTCGTCGTCCCAGTCGATGTCGTCGGGGTTGGAGGTGACCAGGCCCAGCGCGAAGGCGGCGTCGGCGTCCAGTGCCTGGCCGATCGTGGCGCGCACCGCGGCCAGAGGGGCGGCTTCCTCGTAGAAGCGGCGCGCCAGGCGGCTCTGGCCGGTGGCCATGGGGAACAGGCCGAAGTTGATCTCGCCCACACCGATCTTCGGCGCCTTGGCCGCGTCGTCCGGCAACGCCAGGTGGTAGATGCGGTCGCAGGCCAGGGCCAGCTCCAGCAGGGTGCCGGTGAAGCACGAGCCCGGCTCGATCAGCGCGAACAGCGAGCGCGAGGACACGTCCAGGCGGCTGAGGGTGCGGCGCAGCAGGCCGGTGGTCTCGCGCACCAGCCAGTGGTTCTGGTTGGTCAGCAGCAGGGCGTCGAGCGCCTTCACGGCCTCGGCGTCGCCGCTGGTCTTCAGCACCCAGGTGCCGATGTCCAGTTCGTTGGTGCGCAGGTGCAGGATGGCGTCGTCCAGTTGGCGGGCCAGGGCCAGCGCGTACCAGTCGGCACCGGCGGCAACGATCTGCTCGACGCTGCCCGGCTGCGCACCCTCGGGCGCCTTGACGGTGATGACGGCCTGGCGCTTGGCGCGGTCGATCTCGACGCCCACGTGCTGCCACTGCAGGCTGTCGCCGTTGAACGTGCGCTGGATCGGGGTCAGGGCCACGCCCTGGGCGCCCGCCGGGCGGTCGCTCTGCTCGGCCAGTTGCAGTGCACGCTCCTGCACGCGGGCGGCGAACTGGGCGGGCTTGGCGATCTCGTCGACCAGGCGCCAGGCCACGGCCTTCTGGCCGCGCACGCCTTCGGTGGTGGTGCAGAAGATGTCGGCCAGGTCATGGCGCACCTTGCGCTTGTCGGTGACGCGGGTCAGGCCACCGGTGCCAGGCAGCACGCCCAGCAGCGGCACTTCGGGCAGGCTCACCGCCGAGCTGCGGTCATCGACCAGCAGGATCTCGTCGCAGGCCAGAGCCAGCTCATAGCCGCCGCCGGCGCAGGCGCCGTTGACCGCGGCCAGGAACTTCAGGCCGGAGTGCCTGGACGAATCCTCGAAGCCGTTGCGGGTCTCGTTGGTGAACTTGCAGAAGTTCACCTTCCAGGCGTGGCTGGAGACGCCCAGCATGAAGATGTTGGCGCCCGAGCAGAACACGCGCTCACGGCTGGAGGTCAGCACCACGGTGCGCACCTCGGGGTGCTCGAAGCGGATGCGGTTGATGGCGTCGTGCAGCTCGACGTCCACGCCCAGGTCGTAGCTGTTGAGCTTGAGCTTGTAGCCGGGGCGCAGGCCGGCGTTCTCGTCCACGCCCATGGCCAGCGTGGCGACCGGGCCTTCGAACTTCAGGGTCCAGTGGCGGTACTTGCCGGGCTCGGTGCGGTAGTCGACCAGGGCGGCGGTGTCGGGGGTGGTGCTCATGGTGTCTCCGGGTCAGGGGCGGTGGGTGAGGGGTTGATGCAAGATCGTGCAGCAACCATGGATAGGCATCATAGTGCAGAAAATCCGCTTGTCAAGCGAAAACTGCAGTTTAGTGCATACCCTGAGCCGCCCGGTGCATCGGCTCGACCAGCCGGCGCAGTTCGGCAAAAGCCTGCTCCAGCGGCTTGCCGCCGGTTTCCAGTTGCAGATCGGCCTGGCTGTAGAAGGGGGTGCGCTCAGCCAGGATGTGCTTGAGGTCGTCCATCGCCTCGCGGTTGCCGGCCATCGGGCGCAGGTCGCCCTGGGCCATCACGCGGGCCATGTGTTCCTCGGGCGTGGCCTTGAGCCAGACGGTGACGCAGTGGCCCAGCAGCAGGTTGAAATTGGCCGGGTCAGAGACCACGCCGCCAGGGGTGGCGATCACCGCGTCCGGGTAGAGCTGGATGGTCTCTTCCAGGGCCCGGCGCTCGTAGCGGCGGTAGGCGGCCGAGCCCAGCAGGTTGTGGATCTCGGGCAGGCTGCAGCCGCCGACGCGCTCGATCTCGGTGTTCAGCTCGACGAAGGGCACGTCCAGCGACTCGGCCAGCAGGCGGCCCAGCGTGGACTTGCCCGCACCGCGCAGGCCGATGAGCGCGATGCGCTGGGCACGTGCATCGGGTGCGCCGGACTGGCCATACAGATCGGTCAGCGCCATGCGGCCGCGGCGCAGCTCGTCCTCGCTGCGGCCACGCAGCAGGTCGCGGATCAGCGCCCATTCGGGTGAACTGCTGGTCTCGTCGCCCAGCAGTTCGGGCAGCGGGCAGTCCAGCGCGCGGCAGACCTGGCGCAGCACCAGCACCGAGGCATTGCCCACGCCCAGCTCCAGGTTGGCCAGGTGGCGCTCGGACACCTGAGAGTGTTGGGACAAGGCCTTGCGGGTCAGGCCGCGGCGCGCCCGCAAGGAGCGCACGCGCTCGCCCAGCGCGGTCAGGAAGGGGTCGCGCGGGTCGCTGGGGCGCTCGGTGGCGGGGGGGTCGGCCAGAGTCGGATCAAAGTCGTCCATGGATTCAGTGATTACCCGAAGCATGCAATATAGTGCTTGACGCGGCCGCTCCGGCCGGGTAAGTTTCGTACATGCACTAAATTTCCACAAGCCTCGCGACCCCCGGGGAAGCGAGGCCCAGGAGACACCGAATGAGCACTGTCGACACCTTCCAGGACCTGATCGCCCCGCTGACCGCCTCGCTGGCCGGCCGCCCGCTGGATGAGGCGCTGGCCGCCGAACTGAACCGCACCCACCCGGCCGGCAGCCTGCTGTTCGAAGCCATCGTCGCGGCCTGCCGGGCCGGTGACGCCGCCGGCTGGATCTGCCCGCACGAGCACGGCGGCATCCGCTACGGCCGGGTGATCAAGCCGACACCGGCGCTGAATGGCTTTTCGGTCGATGTGGTCGACATGCGCGATGTGGTGGGCCCGCACCACGTGCACCCGAATGGCGAGATCGACCTGGTGATGCCGCTGGACGGCGACGCCCGCTTTGACGGCCAGGCCGCCGGTTGGAAGGTCTACCCGCCCGGCAGTGCCCACCGCCCCACCGTGACCGGTGGCCGCGCCTACGTGCTGTACCTGCTGCCCGAGGGCGCGATCCAATTCACCAAGGCCTGAGATGGAATCCCTGAAGAACTTCGTGGCCGGCCAATGGGTGGCTGGCCAGGGCGCCGGCACCACGCTGCACGACCCGGTCACCGGCGAGGCGCTGGTGACGGTGTCCAGCGCCGGGCTGGACCTGGGCGCGGCCTTTGCCTTCGCCCGCCAGCAGGGCGGTGCCGCGCTGCGGGCGCTCAGCTACGGTGAGCGCGCCGCGCTGTTGTCGCGCATCGGCGAGGTGCTGGTCGCGGACCGTGATGCCTACGACGAGATCGCCACCCGCAACTCGGGCACCGTGAAGAGTGATTCGGCGGTGGACATCGACGGCGCGATCTACACCCTGGGCCAGTACGCCCGCTGGGGCGCCAGGCTGGGTGAGGCCCGGCTGCTGCTGGACGGCGAGCCGGTGGCGCTGGCCAAGGACAACGCCTTCGCGTCGCAGCATGTGATGACCCCCACCCGCGGCGTGGCGCTGTTCATCAACGCCTTCAACTTCCCGGCCTGGGGCCTGTGGGAGAAGGCGGCGCCGGCGCTGCTGTCGGGGGTGCCGGTGATCGTCAAACCCGCCACCGCCACCGCCTGGCTGACCCAGCGCATGGTGGCCGATGTGGTGGCTGCGGGCATCCTGCCGCTGGGCGCGCTCAGTGTGGTCTGCGGCAGCTCGGCCGGCCTGCTCGATCAGCTGCAGGGCGAGGATGTGCTGAGCTTCACCGGCTCGGCCGAGACGGCCGCCGTCATTCGCTCGCACCCGGCCGTGGTGCGCCACTCGGTGCGCGTCAACATCGAGGCCGACAGCCTGAACTCGGCGCTGCTGCTGCCGGTGGGCGAGGGCTCCGAGGCGTTGTCGCTGTTCGCCCGCGAGGTGGCGCGCGAGATGACCGTGAAGTCGGGCCAGAAGTGCACCGCGATCCGCCGCGCCTTCGTGCCGCGTGCGCTGTACACCGCGGCGGCCGAACTGATCTCCGCCCAGCTGCGCAAGACCGTGGTGGGCAACCCGCGTGACGCATCGGTGCGCATGGGCGCGCTGGTCAGCCTCGAACAGAAGCGGCACGTCGAGGAAGGCCTGGCCGTGCTGCAGTCCGAAGCGGTGCTGCTGCACGACGGGCGCCTGCAAGCGCTGGTCGGTGCCGATGCCGGCTCGGCCTGCGTGGCACCGGTGCTGCTGGGCTGCGAGCAGCCCGTCACCGCCACACGGGTGCACGACACCGAGGTCTTCGGCCCGGTGGCCACGCTGATGCCCTACGACGACCTGGCCCAGGCCCAGGCCCTGGTGCGCCGCGGTGCCGGCTCGCTGGCCTGCTCGCTCTATGGCGACGACCCGGCGGCGCTGGCCGCCTGCGCCACCGAGCTGGCCGACCTGCACGGCCGTGTGCACATCGTCACCCCTGCGGTGGCGCGGCTGCACACCGGCCACGGCAATGTGATGCCGCAATCGCTGCACGGCGGCCCCGGCCGCGCCGGTGGCGGCGAGGAACTGGGCGGCCTGCGGGCCCTGAACTTCTACCACCGCCGCAGCGCGCTGCAGGCGGCCCCCGAGGTGCTGGCGGCCCTGGGTCCGGCCACCCGGCTCTGACCGGCACCCGAACGATCGGCGACAGGAGACACGCCATGAACGCACAGACCACCGAGCTCGCCGGCGTCCCCGGCCTGGCCGAGCACTTCAACTTCGCGGCGCACCTGCTGTCGCTCAACACCGGCCGCGCCGCCAAGGCGGCCTTTGTCGACGAGACCGGCAGCACCAGCTACGGCGAGCTCGACCAGCGCGTGCGCCAGCTGGCCGCCGCGCTGCGCGCCCAGGGCGTCAAGCGCGAGGAACGCGTGCTGCTGCTGATGCACGACTGCCGCGACTGGCCCGTCGCCTTCCTGGGCGCGATGTACGCCGGCGTGGTGCCGGTGGCCGTCAACACCCTGCTGACGGCCGACGACTACGCCTACATGCTGGAGCACTCGCGCGCCCAGGCCGTGCTGTGCTCGGGCGCGCTGCTGCCGGCCGTGACCGCGGCGATGGTCAAGTCCGACCATGAGGTGCAGAAGGTGGTGGTGTCGCGCCCGATCGCGCCGCTGCACCCCAGCGAGGTCGAGTTCGAGGCCTTCCTGGCGCCGCACGCGCCGCTGGGCAAGCCCGCCGCCACCGGGCCGGACGCGCCGGGCTTCTGGCTGTATTCCAGCGGCTCCACCGGCCGCCCCAAGGGCACGGTGCACTCGCACGGCAACCCCTACTGGACGGCCGAGCTGTATGGCAAGGGCGTGCTGAAGCTGCGCGAGGACGACGTGTGCTTCTCGGCCGCCAAGCTGTTCTTCGCCTACGGCCTGGGCAATGCGCTGAGCTTTCCGCTCAGCGTGGGCGCCACGGTGCTGCTGATGGGCGAGCGGCCCACGCCGGACGCCACCTTCAAGCGCTGGCTGGGCGGCATCGGCGGCGTCCAGCCCACGGTGTTCTATGGAGCCCCCACCGGCTTCGCCGGCATGCTGGCGCATCCGGCGCTGCCGGCGCGCAGCGACGTGAAGCTGCGCCTGGTGTCCTCGGCCGGCGAGGCCCTGCCGGCCGAACTGGGTCAGCGCTTCAAGGCGCACTTCGGGGTGGACATCGTTGACGGCATCGGCTCGACCGAGATGCTGCACATCTTCCTGTCCAACACGCCCGAGAAGGTGGCCTATGGCACCACCGGCTGGCCGGTGCCGGGCTACACGATCGAGCTGCGCGGCGACGAGGGCCAGCCGGTGCCCGACGGCGAGCCGGGTGACCTCTACATCCAGGGCCCCTCGGCGGCGATGATGTACTGGGGCAACCGGCAGAAGACCCAGGAGACCTTCCAGGGCGGCTGGACCAAGAGCGGCGACAAGTACGTCCGCAACGCCGACGGCAGCTACACCTACGGCGGCCGCAGCGACGACATGCTCAAGGTCAGCGGCATCTACGTCAGCCCCTTCGAGGTGGAAGCCACGCTAGTCCAGCACCCGGCGGTGCTGGAGGCGGCGGTGATCGGCGTCGAGGATGCCGAGGGCTTGACCAAGACCAAGGCCTTCGTGGTGCTCAAGCCCGGCCAGCAGACCGACGAGGCGGCGCTCAAGGCCTTCGTCAAGGACCACCTGGCGCCCTACAAGTACCCGCGCCAGATCGAGTTCGTCGAAGACCTGCCCAAGACGGCCACTGGCAAGATCCAGCGCTTCAAGCTGCGCGACCAGGAACGCGCCAAGGGCCCGGCGGCATGACCCAGCGGGTGCGCATCGACTGGGCCGGACGGCCGGTCGACATCGAACACACCTGGGTCGGGGTGGACGACCCCGCGGCGCCGCTGCTGGTGGTGCTGCACGAGGGCCTGGGCTCGGTGTCGATGTGGCGCGACTTCCCGGACCGGCTGGCGCGCGCCTGCGGCGTGCGGGCGCTGGTGTACTCGCGCCCCGGCTATGGTCGTTCCACGCCGCGCGCGGCCGATGAGCACTGGGGCCTGGACTTCATGCACCGCCAGGCGCAGCAGGTCTTGCCGGCGCTGCTCGACGCGCTGGGTGTGCGCGGCCCTTATGCGCTGCTGGGCCACAGCGACGGCGGCTCGATCGCGCTGTTGCATGCGGCCCACGCACCCCAGCGGGTGAAAGCCTGCATCGTGATGGCGCCGCACATCCTGGTCGAGGAATTCGGTCTGAAGAGCATCCGCGAGGCCCGCGTGCAGTACGAGCAGGGCGGGCTGCGCGCACCGCTGTCCCGCCACCACGACGACGTCGATTCCGCCTTCTACGGCTGGAACGACATCTGGCTGGCCCCGGACTTTCCCCAGTGGCAAATTACTTCAGAACTAAAGAATATCATGGCACCCGTGCTGGCCATCCAGGGGGAGGACGACCCCTACGGCACGATGGCCCAGATCGATGGAATCGCCAATGGACTGCCGGCCACGCAACTGGTCAAGTTGCCCGGTTGCGGGCATTCGCCGCACCGTGACCATCCTGAGCCGGTGATCCGCGCCTGCCAGGCCTTTCTTGCCCCCTTGCTTCACCAGGAGACACACGCATGAACGCTCGCACCTCGCTGACCGCCCTGGCCGCTGCCGCGGCCCTGCTGGCCTCGGCTTCGGCCATGGCCCAGGGGGCCAAGCTCAAGGTCGGCCTGATGCTGCCCTACACCGGCACCTACGCCGCGCTGGGCGTGGCCATCGAGAACGGCTTCCGGCTGTACCTGGCCGAGCAGGGCGGCAAGATCGGCGGCCGCGAGGTCGAGTTCAGCAAGGTCGATGATGAATCGGATCCCGCCAAGGCCACCGAGAACGTCAACAAGCTGATCAAGCGCGATGGCGTGGACGTGCTGATCGGCACCGTTCACTCGGGTGTGGCCATGGCCATGGCCAAGGCCGCCAAGGACAACAACGTGCTGCTGATCGTGCCCAATGCCGGCGCCGACGCGGTGACCGGCCCGATGTGCGGCAACAACATCTACCGTTCCTCGTTCAGCAACTGGCAGCCGGGCTACGCCACCGGCGAGGTGATGGCCAAGAAGGGCATCAAGAAGGCCGTGACCATCACCTGGAAGTACGCGGCCGGCGATGAATCGGTCAAGGGCTTCAAGGAGGCCTTCGAGAAGGGCGGCGGCTCGGTGGTCAAGGAGCTGACGCTGCCCTTCCCGAACGTCGAGTTCCAGGCCCTGCTGACCGAGATCGCCGCCATCAAGCCTGATGCGGTCTACACCTTCTTCGCCGGCGGCGGCGCGGTCAAGTTCGTCAAGGACTACGACGCGGCGGGCCTGAAGAAGAGCATCCCGCTGTACGGCTCGGGCTTCCTGACCGATGGCACGCTGGAGGCCCAGGGCGCCTCGGCCGATGGCCTGTTCACCGCGCTGCACTACGGCGACAGCCTGGACAATGCCAAGGACAAGAGCTTCCGCCTGGCCTACGCCAAGACCTACAAGCTGCAGCCGGACGTGTACGCGGTGCAGGGCTATGACGCGGCGCAGATCCTGGGCATCGGC
This sequence comes from Ideonella alba, assembly GCF_018069845.1. Classification (NCBI taxonomy): domain Bacteria; kingdom Pseudomonadati; phylum Pseudomonadota; class Betaproteobacteria; order Burkholderiales; family Sphaerotilaceae; genus Ideonella; species Ideonella alba. Next base: position 5,066 of record NZ_JAGQDD010000015.1, on the reverse strand, counting down.
CTGAATGCGGTGAAGGGTGACGTCAGCAAGAAGGCCGAGTTCGCCGCTGCGGTGGAAAAGGCCAAGATCGACAGCCCGCGCGGCGCCTTCACGCTGAGCAAGGCGCACAACCCGGTGCAGGACATGTACCTGCGCCAGGTGGTGGGCAAGGAGAACAAGGTGGTGGGCATTGCCTCCAAGTCGCTGGCCGACCCGGCCCGTGGCTGCAAATCGTGAGCCCCCAGGCTCGCTAGCGCTCGCCACCCCCCGCGGGGGCTCCACCAGCGGACCGGCATAGCCGGATCCGCGGTGGTTACTTGAGGGGGCGTCGGCCTTCCGGCCTCCTTTTCTTCTGCGGCGTTGCGGCGCCTTGATGGACTGTTGTGGATCTCGCCACTTTTCTCATCCAGTGCCTGAATGCGGTGCAGTACGGGCTGCTGCTGTTCCTGGTGGCCTCGGGGCTGACGCTGATCTTCGGGATCATGGGCGTCATCAACCTGGCGCATGGCAGCTTCTACATGATCGGCGCCTACATGGCCTATGCGCTGGCGCCGGCGGTGGAGCAGTGGCTGGGCGGCGGCTTCTTCACGGTGATGGCGGTGGGCATCGTGCTGTCGGTGCTGCTGGGTTACGTGCTGGAGTGGGTGTTCATCAGCTACCTGTACGAGCGCGAGCACCTGCAGCAGGTGCTGATGACCTACGGCCTGATCCTGGTGTTTGAGGAACTGCGCTCGATCATCGTGGGCGATGACGTGCACGGCGTGCAGCCGCCGGCCTGGCTGTCGGGCAGCATTCCGCTGGGCGAGGTGATGACCTACCCGGTCTATCGCCTGTTCATCTCGGCGGTGTGCGTGGCGGTGGCGCTGGCGATGTGGGCGGTGCTGGCGCGCACGCGGCTGGGCATGCGCATCCGCGCCGGGGCCAGCAACCGCGACATGGTGCGGGCCATGGGTGTGGACATCCGGCTGCTGTACCGCGTGGTGTTTGCGGTGGGCGTGGCGCTGGCGGCGCTGGCCGGGATGATCGCGGCGCCGGTGTCCTCGGTCTACCCGGGCATGGGCTCGAGCGTGCTGATCATCTGCTTCGTGGTGGTGGTGATCGGCGGTATCGGCTCGATCAAGGGCGCGCTGATCGCGGCGCTGCTGGTGGGCTTTGTCGACACCTTCGGCAAGGTGCTGGTGCCGGGCATCGCCGGTGTCTCGGTGTACCTGCTGATGGCGGTGATGTTGTTGTGGAAGCCGGAAGGGCTGTTCAAGGCAGGCTGATGTTCGAGACCGGTTTCCTTCGCAAGGCGGTGCCCGTGGCACTGGCCTTCATCCTGCTGGCACTGTGGCCGCTGTGGGCACCGCCCTTCTATGCCGAGCTGGCGATGAAGATCATGATCCTGGCGATCTTCGCGCTGAGCCTGGAACTGCTGGTCGGCCAGACCGGCCTGGTCTGCTTCGGTCAGGCGGCGTTCTTCGGCATCGGCGCCTATGCGGCTGCGGTACTGACGCCGCAGAGCGAGGCGGCCTCGCTGTGGCTGACCGCGGCGGCGGCGGTGGCGGCGGCCGGCGGCTATGCGCTGCTGGTGGGCGCGCTGTCGCTGCGCACCAAGGGCGTGTACTTCATCATGATCACGCTGGCCTTTGCGCAGATGGCCTTCTTCGTGGCGCACGACACCAACTGGGTGGGCGGCAGCGACGGCATCTACCTCTACTTCAAGCCCGATGCGTCGATCTTCGGCTGGAAGCCCTTCGACCTGGACCAGGGCCACACGCTGTACTGGCTGGTCTGGGCCTGCCTGCTGGGCGTGGCGGCGTTCTGGTCGGTGATGCTGCGCAGCCGCTTCGGCCGCGCGCTGGCCGGCATCAAGGTCAACGAACAGCGCATGCGGGCGGCGGGCTTCGCCACCTACCCGTACAAGCTGGCGGTGTTCGTCTTCTCGGCCATGCTGGCGGGGCTGGCGGGCTATCTGTTCGCGGTGAAGGATGGTGTGGTGAACCCCGAGCTGATGTCCTGGCACCAGAGCGGCGCGGTGCTGATCATGATCATCCTGGGCGGCCTGGGGCATCTGCGCGGTGCGCTGATCGGCGCGCTGGCCTTCACGCTGCTGCAGGAGCTGTTCCAGTCGCAGGCGGTGTTCGGCCCGTTTGCCAAGCACTGGCAGCTGATGCTGGGCCTGGCCATCATCGCCTTCGTGGCACTGCTGCCGCGCGGTCTGATCGGCCTGGTCACGCCGAAGGAGGGCGCATGAGCGGTGATGCCCTTCTGCTGCGCGCACAGGGCCTGTCGCGCTTCTTCGGTGGCCTGAAGGCGGTCGAAGGCGTGACGCTGGACCTGCGCCAGGGCGAACTGCACGCGGTCATCGGCACCAATGGCGCCGGCAAGTCCACGCTGATCAATCTGCTCTCGGGCGAACTGCCCGCCTCGGCGGGCACGGTGGAACTGCTGGGCGAGGACGTGACCGGCCGGACCCAGCCGCGCCGCGCCCGCGCGGGTCTGGGCCGCAGCTACCAGCGCAACACCATCTTCCTGCCCTTCAGCGTGCGCGAGAACTGCCGCCTGGCGGCCCAGGCGCGGTGGCAGAAGCCCTGGAACTGGCTCACCCCCGCCACCGCCTGCCGCGACGCCATGCAGGCCGCCGACGAGGCCTTGGCGCGCACCGGCCTCGCCGAGGTGGCCGAGCGGACCGCCGGCGTGTTGTCGCATGGCCAGAAACGCCAGCTGGAGATTGCGATGTGCCTGGCGTCCAACCCCAAGGTCCTGCTGCTCGACGAGCCGCTGGCCGGCATGGGCGCCGAGGAGACCGAGCGCATGCTGACCCTGCTGGGCGAGCTCAAGGCCGGCCACGCGATCCTGCTGGTGGAACACGACATGGATGCGGTGTTCCGCGTCGCCGACCGCATCACCGTGATGGTCAACGGCCGTGTCATCGCCAGTGGCGCACCGACCGAGGTGCGCGCCAACCGTGACGTCCAACTGGCCTACCTCGGGGATTCCCATTGATGAGCGCCGCCCCGTTTCTTCAGGCGCGCGATGTGCACGCGCACTATGGCCAGAGCCACATCCTGCACGGCATCAGCCTGGCCATTGCGCCGGGCGAGGCGGTGGGTCTGCTGGGCCGCAACGGCATGGGCAAGACCACGCTGATCCGCACGCTGATCGGCCAGTTGCGCGCCAGCGCCGGCCAGGTGCAGGTGGCGGGCCGCGACATGACCGGGCAGCCGCCCGAGAAGATCGTCCGCCTGGGCATTGGTTATGTGCCCGAGGGCCGCGGCGTCTTCCCCAACCTCAGCGTGCGCGAGAACCTGGTGATGGCGGCGCGCGCCGGCACCCGAGGCCAGGTCGACTGGACCTTCGAGCGCGTGCTGGAGACCTTCCCCTGCCTGGCCGAGCGCCTGACCAACGGCGGCGGCCAGCTCAGCGGCGGCGAGCAGCAGATGCTGGCCATCGGCCGCGCGCTGATGACCAACCCGGACCTGCTGATCCTCGACGAAGCCACCGAGGGCCTGGCGCCGCTGGTGGTGGCCGAGATCTGGCGCGTCATCAGCCTGGTGCGCCGCACCGGCATCGCCTCGCTGGTGGTCGACCGCGACTTCCGCAAGGTGCTGGCGAACACCGACCGCGCGCTGGTGCTGGAAAAGGGTCGCCTGGTGCTGGAAGGCGCTTCGGAGACACTGTCTGCTGACGAAGCCGCGCTGCACCGCTACCTGGGCGTCTGAGCCCGCGCCACCCCACGCCATTCGAGTCTGACTCCTTTTTCAGGAACCTGCTGCCATGAGCACCCGCCACGCCTTCATCTGCGATGCCCAACGCACGCCCTTCGGCCGCTACGGCGGCGCCTTGTCGTCGGTGCGCACCGACGACCTGGGCGCCGTGCCGCTGCAGGCGCTGATGGCACGCAACCCGAAGGTCGATTGGGCCGCGGTGACCGATGTGATCTTCGGCTGCGCCAACCAGGCCGGCGAGGACAACCGCAACGTGGCGCACATGGCCAGCCTGCTGGCTGGCCTGCCGCTGGAGGTGCCGGGCACCACGGTGAACCGGCTGTGTGGCTCGGGCATGGATGCGGTGGGCATCGCCGCGCGCGCCATCAAGGCGGGCGAGGCCGGTCTGATGATCGCCGGCGGTGTCGAGAGCATGAGCCGCGCGCCCTTCGTCATGCCCAAGGCCGAGAGCGCCTTCAGCCGTGCCAATGCGGTGTACGACACCACCATCGGCTGGCGCTTCATCAACCCGAAGATGAAGGCCGCCTACGGTGTGGACGCGATGCCCGAGACCGCCGAGAACGTGGCCACCGATTTCAGGATCGAGCGCGAGGCCCAGGACCGCATGGCCCTGGCCAGCCAGAAGAAGGCCGTGGCTGCGCAGTTGGCTGGCTACTTTGACGCCGAGATCTGCCCGGTGACGATCCCGCAGAAGAAGGGCGAGGCCATCGTCGTCGCCAAGGACGAGCACCCCCGCGACACCAGCCTGGAAGCGCTGGCCAAGCTCAAGGGCGTGGTGCGCCCCGACGGCACGGTGACCGCCGGCAACGCCAGCGGCGTCAACGACGGCGCCTGCGCGCTGCTGCTGGCCGACGAGGCCAGCGCCGCCCGCCACGGCCTGACGCCGCGCGCCCGCGTGGTGGGCATGGCCACCGCTGGCGTGCCGCCGCGCATCATGGGCATCGGCCCGGCGCCGGCCAGCCGCAAGGTGCTGGAACTGACCGGCCTGAGTCTGGCGCAAATGGACGTGATCGAACTCAACGAGGCCTTCGCCGCTCAGGGCCTGGCCGTGCTGCGCGACCTGGGCCTGCAAGACGACGACCCGCGCGTCAACCCGAACGGCGGCGCCATCGCCCTGGGCCACCCGCTGGGCGCCAGCGGCGCGCGCCTGGTGACCACCGCGGTCAACCAACTCCACCGCAGCGGCGGCCGCTACGCGCTGTGCACGATGTGCATCGGCGTGGGGCAGGGCATTGCGTTGATCGTCGAGCGGGTCTGAAAAACGGCGGCTGGCTGCCCTAGGCAGTCATTGCCCGCGGAAGTGGTTGAGGCGAGGTGGGGGAAAGGGGTCTCTCTCATGTCCCCCGGCCTGCGGCCTCCTCCTTGACTTCGTTCGAC
>NZ_JAGQDD010000014.1:0-130828 GCF_018069845.1 Ideonella alba | reverse complement strand
AACGGACACCCAGTGATGTGACCCTCCACCGTGAACCGGCGTTTCGACGCCCCGCCAGGGGCGTCACAACGCCAACGGACACCCAGTGATGTGACCCTCCACCGTGAACCGGCGTTTCGACGCCCCGCCAGGGGCGTCACAACGCCAACGAACACCTCTCGACGCCGGGTGCGCGCCCTACAGCCCCGGTCCGCACAACCGATACTCGCTTGATGAAGTGGCCGATCCAGTCGATCCGGGGCACGGTGCTGCTGGGCATCGTGGCGGGCGTGCTGCTGCCGGCCTTGCTGCTGCTGGCGCTGGACCAGTGGCAGTCGCGCGATGCGCTGCGCCAGCAGGCGCAGCGTGACCGCTCGGCGACGCTGACGCTGGCCGCCACCCGCCTGACGCTGCCGGCCTGGTCGCTGGACGTGTCGGCGCTGCACGCCATCCAGGGTGAGCTGCTGCGGCTGCCGGCGGTGTGTGTGGTCGAGGTCTCCGAGCTGCAACCCCCGGGCACCGAAGGCCATGGCGTGCCGCCGCTGGTTCGCGAGCAGGGTTGCCAGGCCGACACCGTCGCCGCCTGGCTGGACACCGAGCTGACCTACGAGGGCCAGCACGTGGGTCGCCTGCGCGTGGGCTTCGACGACAGCGAGATCGAACGGCAGCTGGCCCAGCGCCGCGCCTCGCTGGCCACGCTGGTGGCGATCCAGGTGCTGGTGGGCATGGCGGTGCTGGCGGCCGTGCTGTCGGCGCGGCTGCTGCGGCCGATCGGCCGTCTGAAGGCGCAGGCCGGGCAACTCGCCGCGCGCGAACCCTTGCCGCCGCAGGAATGGTCGACCAACGATGAGCTCGGCCAGCTCGGGCAGCACCTCAACACCGTGCATGCACAGATCCGCAGCCTGATCGAGGAGCTGGAGGGCAAGAACGAGCAGCTGCACCGCATGGCCATGTTCGACCACCTGACGGGCCTGCCCAACCGCACGCTGATGCGCGAGCTGTTCGCCCGCGAGGCGGCCCGGGCGCGCCGGGTGGGCGGCCAGCTGGGTCTGATGTTCATCGACCTGGACCACTTCAAGCAGGTCAACGACCGCTGGGGGCATGCCGCCGGCGACGAGCTGCTGGTGCACGCCGCTGCCCGCATCCGCTCGGCCCTGCGCGAATCGGACCTGGTCTGCCGCGTCAGCGGCGACGAGTTCATGGCGCTGTTCGACACCCAGCGCGACAGCCAGACCGCCACGCTGGCCGCGCAGCGCGTGGTGGCGGCACTGGCGCAGCCGCTGCACCTGCCTGCGGCCGACGAGCCGGTGCGTGTGGGCGCCAGCATCGGCTACGCGCTGTTCCCGCACGACGGCGAGGACTTCGAGGCGCTGTGCCGTGCCGCCGACGTGGCGATGTACCGCAGCAAGGAGCAGGGCCGCGGCCGCGGCACCGCCTACCACGCCGACATGGACGCGCTGCTGCGCCAGCGGATGGACCTGGAGCGCGCGCTGCGCACCGCCATCGAGCAGCAGCAGCTGCGCCTGCACTACCAGCCGGTGGTCGATGCGCGCACCGGCCAGGTGGTCGGCGGCGAAGCGCTGGTGCGCTGGCAGCACCCTGAGCGCGGGCTGCTGATGCCCGATGCCTTCATCGGCGTGGCCGAGAGCTCGGGCCTGGTGCGCCCGCTGGGGGCCTGGGTGCTGCGTGCCGCGGCGGCGCAGCTGGCACGCTGGCATGCCATGGGCCTGGGCGGGCTGCAGATCTCGATCAACGTCTCGGCACTGCAGTTGCGCGAGGCGGAGTTCGTCGAGTCGGTGCGCACCGAGATCGATCGCTACGGTCTGCGCCCGGGCAGCCTGACGCTGGAACTGACCGAGAGCACGCTGCTCGACGACAGCGAGGGCGCGCTGCGGGCGGTCGCTGCACTGCGCCACAGCGGCGTGATGCTGGCGGTGGACGACTTCGGCACCGGCTACTCCTCACTGGCGGCGCTGAAGCTGGTGCGACCCGACCGCTTGAAGATCGACCGCGGCTTCGTGCGTGACCTGCCGGCCGCGGCCGACGACGCAGCGCTGATCGAGGCGATGTTCGGCATGGCCCGGGCGCTGGAGATCGAGGTCATCGCCGAGGGCGTGGAAACCGCGGCCCAGCGCGACTGGCTGGCGATGCGCGGCGGCCACCTGCAACAGGGCTGGCTGTGGTCGAAGGCGGTACCGCCGGAGGACTTCGTCGCGGCGGTCGAGCAGCACCGCCGGGCTAGCCGATGACGGCAGTCACCTCGATCTCCACCTTGGCCCGGTCCTCGATCAGGGCGGCCACCTGCACCGCGGTCATCGCGATGCCGAACTCGCGGCCCAGCACCTCGCGGTAGGCGCGGCCGATGTCGGCGGCGCGGGCCAGGTAGTCGCGCTTGTCGGTCAGGTACCAGGTCATGCGGCAGATGTGTTCGGGGCCGGCGCCGGCCTCGGCCAGCAGCGCACGCACGTTCAGCAGCGCCTGGCGCACCTGGTCGACCAGGTCATCGCTCTCGAAGACGCTGTCGGCGTTCCAGCCGATCTGGCCGGCCACGAAGATGGTGCGGCCGCTGGCGGCCACGCCGTTCGCATAGCCCTTGGGCGCCGCCCAGCCCACGGGTTGCAGCACGGTCTTGCTCATTGCGGATCCTTCAGCTTGAAGCGTTGCAGCTTGCCGGTCTGGGTGCGCGGCAGGCTGGCGCGGAACTCCACGGCCCGCGGGTACTTGTAGGGGGCGATCGACTGCTTGACGTGGTCCTGCAGCGCCTGGGCCATCTCGGCACTCTCGACCTGGCCAGGCCGCAGCACCACATAGGCCTTGACGATCTGGCCGCGCTCCTCGTCGGGCACGCCGATCACCGCGCATTCGGCCACCGCCGGGTGCAGCATCAGCGCCTCTTCCACCTCGGGGCTGGCGATGTTGTAGCCGGCCGAGATGATCATGTCGTCGGTGCGCGCCTGGTAGAAGAAGTAGCCGTCGGCGTCCATCAGGTAGGCGTCGCCGGTGAGGTTCCAGCCGTCCTTGACGTAGCCGGCCTGGCGCTCGTCATCCAGGTAGCGGCAACCGGTGGGGCCCTGCACCGCCAGCTTGCCCACCACGCCGGGCGGGCAGGTGCGGCCGGCCTCGTCGATCACCTTGGCGCGGTAGCCGGGGATCGCGCGGCCGGTGGCGCCGGGGCGGCTGTGGGCCTCATCGGCCGAGATGAAGATGTGCAGCATCTCGGTGGCGCCGATGCCGTCGATCAGCTCGATGCCGGTGGCCTCCTTCCACTGCGCGCGGGTGGCCGCGGGCAGCGCCTCGCCGGCCGACACGCACTGGCGCAGCGGCGTCTTGCGCAGCTCGTGGCCGCGGGCCGCCAGCGTGCGGTAGGAGGTGGGCGCGGTGAACAGCGTGGTGGCGCCAAAGGCCTGGATGGCCTCCAGCAGCTGCGGCGGGCCGGCCTTCTCCAGCAGCACCGTGCTGGCACCCACCGTCATCGGGAACAGCAGCAGGCCGCCCAGGCCGAAGGTGAAGGCCAGCGGCGGGCTGCCGATGAAGACGTCGTCGGGCTGCGGACGCAGGATGTGGCGCGGGAAGCAGGCGCAGGCGGCCATCACGTCGCGGTGGAAATGCATCGTCGCCTTGGGCACGCCGGTGGTGCCCGAGGTGAAGGCGAAGATGCAGCAATCGTCGGCCGCGGTGTCGACGTTGTCGAAGTGGCCGCTGTGGCGCGCCATGGCCGCTTCCAGCCCATCGGGGCTGTCCGCGTTGAAGTGGCGCACCGCGCGCAGCACCGGCACCTCGGGCCGGGCCAGCGCCAGCTCCTCGGCCAGTTGGGCGTCGCACAGCGCATGCGTGACCTGGCCCTTGTCGATGATGGCCTTGAGCTCCTTGGCCCGCAGCAGGGGCATCGTCGCCACCGCGATGCCGCCGGCCTTGATGACGCCGAACCAGCAGGCCGCCAGCATTGGGTTGTTCGGCGCACGCAGCAGCACACGGTTGCCCGGCACCAGGCCCATGTCCTGGACCAGCACCTGGGCAATGCGGTTGGCCTGGTCCTGCAGGTCGGCGTAGGTCCAGACCAGACCGCCCGGGGCACGGATCACCACCCGGTTTCCGCGGCCTTCGGCCACGTGACGGTCGAGCAGCTCGGTGGCGCAGTTCAGGCGCTCGGGAAACTGCAGCTCGGGCAGCTCGAACAGGAAGGCGGGCTGCGCCTCGGGCGCGGGCAGGTGGTCGCGCGCAAACGTGTCGACATGGCCGCTGCGGATCATGCACTCACCTCCTTCAGCAGTTCGCGGGCGATGATGAGTTGCTGCACCTCGGTCGCCCCTTCGTAGATGCGCAGCGAGCGGATCTCGCGGTACAGGCGCTCCACCGGCTGCTCGCTGACCACGCCCAGCCCACCCCACAGCTGCACCGCGGCGTCGATCACCTGCTGCGCGCCTTCGGTGGCCACCATCTTGGCCATCGCGGCCTCGCGGGTGACGTTGCGGCCCTGGTCGCGCTGCCAGGCGGCGCGGTAGGTCAGCAGCGCGGCCGAGTCGATGGTGGTGGCCATCTGCGCCAGCCTGGCCTGGGTCAGCTGGAAGTCGGCCAGCACGCCGCCGAACATCCGACGCGTGGTGGCCCGCTGCAGGCCTTCGTCCAGCGCCCGACGGGCAAAGCCCAGCGCCGCCGCCGCCACCGAAGTGCGGAAGACATCCAGCGTGCGCATCGCCACCTTGAAGCCCTCGCCCGGGGCGCCGATGCGGGCACTGGCCGGCACGCGGCAGGCCGTGAAGCGCAGCCGCGCCAGCGGGTGCGGCGCGATGACCTCGATGCGCTCGGCGATCTCGAAGCCGGGCGTGCCGGCCGGCACGATGAAGGCGCTGATGCCTCGCGCGCCGGGCGCCTCGCCGGTGCGGGCGAAGACCACATAGACATCGGCGATGCCGCCATTGCTGATCCAGGTCTTCTCGCCGTCAATCACATAGTGGTCGCCATCCGCGCGGGCAGCGCAGGCCAGCGCCGCCACATCGGAGCCGGCCTCGGACTCGGACAGCGCGAAGGCGCTGATCGCCTCGCCGGCGGCCACCTTCGGCAGCCAGGCGGCGCGCTGCTCGGCCGAGCCGGCCAGGCTGATCGCGCCGGAGCCCAGGCCCTGCATCGCGAAGGCGAAGTCGGCCAGGCCGGCGTGGCGCGCCAGCGTCTCGCGGATCAGGCAGATGCTGCGGGTGTCGATCACCTCGGCGGCCCCGCCATGCGAGGTGCCGCCCACGGCATGGCGCAGCCAGCCCGCGGCGCCCAGCGATTTCACCAACGCGCGGCATTCGGCGTCGACATCCGGGCCATGCGCGTGCGCGAGGTTCACCTGCGCCCAACGATCCAGCTCGCGCGCCAGCTGGCGGTGGCGGTCCTCCAGGAACGGCCAATCAAGGTAGGCGGTGTCGGCCATGGTTCAGTTCCCCTGGAAAACCGGCTTCTGCTTCGCGGCAAAGGCCTCGTAGGCGCGCCGGAAGTCGTTGGTCAGCATGCACAGCGCCTGGGCCTGGGCCTCCGCCTCGATCGCCTGGTCCACGGTCATCGCCCACTCCTGGTGGAGCATGGTCTTGGTGATGCCGTTGGCGAAGGTGGGCCCCTCGCACAGGCTGGCGGCCAGCGCCTGGGCGTCGGCCAGCAGCGCCTCGGGCGCCACCAGGCGGTTCAGCCAGCCCCAGCGTTCGCCTTCCTCGCCGCCCAGTGCGCGGCCGCTGTAGAGCAGCTCGCTGGCGCGGCCCTGGCCGACGATGCGCGGCAGGATGGCGCAGGCCCCCATGTCGCAGCCCGCCAGGCCCACCCGGTTGAACAGGAAGGCGGTCTTGCTGCGCGCGGTGCCCAGGCGCAGGTCCGAGGCCATCGCCATGATCGCGCCGGCGCCCGCGCAGACGCCGTCGAGCGCCGCGACGATGGGCTGCGGGCAGGCGCGCATCGCCGCCACCAGGTCGCCGGTCATGCGCGTGAACATCAGCAGCTCGGGCGCGGCCAGGCGCACCAGCGGGCCGATGATCTCGTGCACATCGCCGCCCGAACAGAAGTTGTCGCCAGCGCCCGCCAGCACCACCGCGTGGATGTCACTGGCGTACTTCAGCGCCCGGAACAGGTCGCGCAGCTCGGCATAGCTCTCGAAGGTCAGCGGGTTCTTGCGCTCCGGGCGGTTGAGCGTGATGGTGGCCACGGCGCCCTGCACGTCCCAGCGGAAGTGGGTGGCGGCGTAACCGGCCAGTGCGCGGCGGTTGCCGGCGAGCAGGCCGGGGTCGATGTCGGTGGAGGTCGTGTTGCTCATGGTCGGTCTTTCACATGACTTCGCCGCCGCTGACGGAGATGCATTGGCCGGTGATCGCGCTGGCGCCGTCTCCCAGCAGCCAGCGCACCGCGTCGGCCACTTCGGCGGGCTGCACCAGGCGGCGCTGCGGGTTGCTGGCGGCGAACTCGGCGCGCGCCTGCTCGGGCGTGCGGCCGGTCTTGGCCACCACGTTGGCCACGCTTTCCAGCAGGATGTCGGTCTCGGTGTAGCCGGGGCACACCGCGTTGACGGTGATGCCGGTGGGCGCCAGCTCCAGCGCCATCGAGCGCGTCAGGCCCACCACGCCGTGCTTGGCGGCGGTGTAGGCGGCGACATAGGCATAGCCACGCTGGCCGGCGGTGCTGGCGATGTTGACGATGCGCCCATGGCCGGCGCTGCGCAGGTCGGCCAGCGCAGCGCGGCTGCACAGGAAGCTGCCGGTCAGGTTGACCGCCAGCATGCGCTGCCACAGCTCGGTGGAGGTGCGGTGCAGCGGCGCGCTCTCGGCCTGGCCGGCGTTGTTGACCAGGCCCCAGACCGGGCCCAGTGCCGCGCGGGCGCCGTCGAACGCCGCCTGCACCTGGGCCTCGTCGGCCACGTCGGCCGCGGCGCAGTGATGGCGGCCGGGCAGCGAGGCGGCCAGCGCCTGCAGGCTGTCCAGCCGACGGCCGAGCAGCGTGAGCCGGTGGCCGTCGGCAGCCAGCGTCCGCGCGATCGCCGCGCCAATGCCGCGCGCCGCGCCGGTGATGACGATGTGCTGGCTCATCACTTCTGTGCCTGCGCCGCGCGCAGCGCCAGCGCTTCCATCTGCGACTTGCCCGACACCAGCTGCTTTGGCCAGGCGATCGGCGTGTGGCCAATGCGCGCTGCCTCGGCCAGGGTCCAGGCCGGGTTGGCCAGGTGCGGGCGGCCCACGGCGCACAGGTCGGCGCGGCCGGCGGCGATGATCGAATTGACGTGGTCGGCTTCGCTGATCGCGCCCACCGCCATCGTGGCGATGCCCGCCTCCTGGCGGATGCGGTCGGCGAACGGCGTCTGGTACATGCGGCCGTAGGTGGGCTTCTGGTCGGGCGAGACCTGGCCGGAGGACACGTCGATCAGGTCGGCCCCCGCCGCCTTGAAGGCGCGCGCCACCTCCACCGCATCGGCCGGCGTGAGGCCGCCATCCACCCAGTCGTGGGCCGAGATGCGCACCGACATCGGCCGGTCCGCCGGCCAGGCGCCGCGCACCGCCGCACACACCTCCAGCGGATAGCGCAACCGGTTGGCCAGCGAGCCGCCGTACTCGTCGTCGCGGTGGTTGGTCAGCGGCGAGATGAAGCTGGACAGCAGGTAGCCGTGCGCGCAGTGCAGTTCCAGCCAGTCGAAGCCGGCCTCGGCGGCGCGGCCGGCGGCGGCGATGAAGTCGGTCTTGACGCGGTCCATGTCGGCGCGGCTCATCGCGCGCGGCACCTGGCCATCCGGCAGGTAGGGCCGGGCGCTGGCGGCCAGCAGGCCCCAGTTCCCGTCGGGCAGCGACCGGTCCATGCCAGCGCCCTGCCAGGGCACGCAGGTCGAGCCCTTGGGGCCGGCGTGGCCGATCTGCACGCCGATCGCGGCGTCGCTGTTCGCATGCACCCACTGCACGATGCGGCCCCAGGCCTGCGCCTGGGCGTCGTTCCACAGGCCCGGGCAGCCGGGGGTGATGCGCGCCTCGGGGCTGGTGCAGGTCATCTCGGCCATCACCAGCGCGGCGCCGCCCAGCGCGCGGGCGCCCAGGTGGACCAGGTGGTAGTCGCCCACCACGCCGTCCACCGCGCTGTACTGGGCCATCGGCGAGACCACCACGCGGTTCTTCAGCCGCAGGTCGCGCACGCGCCACGGCGTGAACATCGGCGGCACGGGCTTCAGCGCCGCTGGCTGCAGCGTTGCCGGCTGCGCGGCGCCGCCCGCCAGTGCCGCCTGGGCGCGCTCGGCGAACCAGCGCTCGTAGCCTTCCAGCCAGCCGGCATCGCGCAGGCGCAGGTTCTCGTGGCTGATGCGCTGGCTGCGCGTCAGCATGGAGTACATGAACTGCTCGGGCTCGAGCTGGTCGCAGTAGCGCGCACCGCAGACCTCGAACCATTCCATCGCGTTCCAGGCGGCGTTCTGGATGCGCAGGGTCTCGATGCTGCGCGCCGCCTGGTAGCTGGCCAGCACCGCGCCGGTCTGCGCGGGGTCGTCGCCCAGCAGCTTGAACTGCCGCACCAGCTCGATCGCATCCTCCAGCGCCAGCTTGGTGCCCGAGCCGATCGCGAAATGCGCGGTGTGCACGGCGTCGCCCATCAGCACGACGTGGCTGCCGTGGCGGTTCTTCAGCCACCACTGCTCGCAGACCACGCGCTGGAAGTTCAGCCACGCCGAGCCGCGCAGGTGGCGCGCGTTGCTCAGCAGCTTCTCGCCCTGCAGGTTGTCGGCGAACAGGCGCTCGCAGAAGGCGATCGAGTCGGCCGGGTCGGCCTTGTCCAGGCCGTGCGCCAGCCAGACGTGTTCGGGGCACTCGACGATGAAGGTGCTGGTCGTGTCGTCGAACTTGTAGATGTGGGCCTGGAACCAGCCGTGCTCGGTGCGCTGGAAATCAAAGGTGAAGGCGTCGTAGAGGCGCTGGGTGCCCAGCCAGATGTAGCGGTTGGGGCGCACCACGATGTCGGGGCGGAAGACCTCGGCGTACTGGCTGCGCACCCGGGAATTGATGCCGTCGCTGGCGATGACCAGGTCGGCGTCGGGATAGTCGAGGTCGGACTCGGCCTCGGTCTCGAACACCAGCTCCACCCCCAGCGCCTCGCAGCGCGCCTGCAGGATGTTGAGCAGCTTCTTGCGGCCGATGCCCACGAAGCCATGGCCGCCGGAGCGGATCGTGCGGCCCTTGAACAGCAGCTCGATGTCGTCCCAGTGGTTGAAGGCCTGCTGGATCTCGTCGGCGGTCACCGCGTCCCACTGGCGCATGTTGTCCATCGTGGCATCGGAGAAGACCACGCCCCAGCCGAAGGTGTCGTAGGGCCGGTTGCGCTCGACCACCTGGATCTGGTGCGCCGGGTTGAGCTGCTTCATCAGCAGTGCGAAGTACAGGCCGGCGGGGCCGCCGCCGATGCAGACGATCTTCATGCGCTCGTTCCTCCGAATGCGGGTTTTAGTTTAGTCCTAAAGCTTTAGAACTGAAGTAAATTAAAACCCTGAGAGGTCTGCCACCCATGAAGAACCCTGCCCTCGACGAGCACCAGATCGGCCTGGAAGCCCGTGCCGACGCCGACGACCACCTGGCCGTGCGCACCTGGCTGCGCCTGCTGTCGCTGACCACCCAGGTGGAGCAGGAGATCCGCACCCGGCTGCGCGAGCGCTTCGGCACCACGCTGGCGCGCTTCGACTACCTGGCGCAGCTGGAACGCCACCCCGACGGCCTGCGCATGAGCGCGCTGTCGCGCTACCTGATGGTGACCGGTGGCAACGTCACCGGCCTGACCACGCAGCTGGAGGGCGAGGGCCTGGTGGAGCGCCAGCCCGACCCCGAGGACGGCCGGTCCTGGCGCGTGCGCCTGAGCGAGCAGGGCCGACGCGACTTCGCCGCGATGGCGGTGGAGCATGAGCAGTGGGTGCGCGCGCTGTTCGACGGCGTGCCGGTGCGCGACCAGCAGCGCCTCTACGAGTTGCTGGGCCAGTTGCGCCACCACCTGGCGCGCCCGGCCTGAGCCGCCGTTGGAAATAACCGACACCACGCCGCCCCGAATCGCCTTAGCGTGCCGCCCCCATGAGCCTGATCGACATCTCGCCCACCGTCCATGCCGACGCCCCGATCTTCCCCGGCGACGAGCCCTATGCCCTGCGCTGGACCGCCCGCCTGGGCCCCGGCTGCCCGGTCAACCTGAGCGCGCTGACGCTGTCGCCGCACATCGGCGCGCACGCCGACGCGCCGCTGCACTACGCCCACGATGCGCCTGCGATCGACCAGGTGCCGCTGGACGCGTACCTCGGCCCCTGCCGGGTGATCCACGCCATCGGCTGCGGACCGCTGATCACCATCGAACACCTGCGCCACGCCGAATCCGGCCTGCCGCCGCGTGTGCTGGTGCGCACCTGCGAGCGCGCCGACACGGTCTGGAACCCCGACTTCAGTGCCTATGCCCCCGAGGCGCTGGCCTGGCTGGCCGAACGCGGCGTGCGGCTGGTGGGCATCGACACGCCCTCGGTGGACCCGGCCGACAGCAAGACCCTGGACGCCCACCAGGTGCTGCGCCGCCATGACCTGCGGGTGCTGGAGAACCTGGTGCTCGACGCCGTGCCCGCGGGCGACTACGAGCTGATCGCGCTGCCGCTGAAGCTGGCCGGCGCCTGCGCCTCGCCGGTGCGTGCCGTGCTGCGGCCCCTGTGACCCTGGAGACCTGCCGATGACCGAACCGATCACCCGCGCCACCTGCGCCGCGCACGATGCGGCCGACCCGCTGGCCCCGCTGCGCGCGCAGTTCGCGCTGCCCGAGGGCGTCAACTACCTGGACGGCAACTCGCTGGGCGTGCTGCCGGCGGCCACCGCTGCGCGCGTGCAGCAGGTGGTGACCGACGAATGGGGCAGCGGCCTGATCCGCAGCTGGAACACCGCCGGCTGGATCACCCTGCCGCAGCGCGTGGGCGACAAGATCGGCCGCCTGGTGGGGGCGAAGTCCGGCGAGCTGGTGGTGGCCGATTCCACCTCGGTCAACCTGTTCAAGGTGCTCAGCGCCGCCGCGCAGATCGCCCGTGCCGACGACCCGGCGCGCACGGTGATCGTCTCCGAGCGCAGCAACTTCCCCACCGACCTCTACATCGCCGAGTCGGTGGCGGCGCAGCACGGCATGACGCTGGAGCTGCTGGACATCGACGCCATCCCGGCGCGCCTCGGCCCGGACGCGGCGGTGCTGATGCTCACCCAGGTCAACTACCGCAGCGGCCGCATGGCCGACATGGCCGCCGTCACCGCCCAGGCGCACGCCGCCGGCGCGCTGATGCTGTGGGACCTGGCGCACTCGGCCGGCGCGGTGCCGGTGGACCTCAACGGCGCCAACGCCGACTTCGCCGTGGGCTGCGGCTACAAGTACCTCAACGGCGGCCCCGGCGCCCCCGCCTTCTGCTGGGTGCACCCGCGCCACGCCGAGCGCTTCTGGCAGCCGCTGTCGGGCTGGATGGGCCACGCCGCGCCCTTCGTCTTCGAGCCCGGCTACCGGCCGGCGCCGGGCATCGGCCGCTTTCTGTGTGGCACGCCGCCGATCATCGGCATGAGCGCGCTGGAGTGCGGCGTCGACACCCTGCTGGCCGCCGAGCCGCTGGGTGGCATGGCGGCGCTGCGCGCCAAGTCGGTGGCGCTGTCCGAGCTGTTCATCGCGCTGGTGCGCCAGCGCCTGGGCGGCAGCGGCCTGACGATCCACACGCCGCTGGACGCCGCGCAGCGCGGCAGCCAGGTCTCGCTGGGCGTGCCCCCGGACGGCTCGATCGACGGCTACGCGGTGATGCAGGCCCTGATCGACCGCGGCGTGATCGGCGACTACCGCGCCGGCGACGGCACGGCCGCCGAGCCCCACCTGCTGCGCTTCGGCTTCACGCCGCTGTACACCCGTTTCGTCGACGTCTTCGACGCCATCGACGCGCTGGCCGACATCCTGGCCCGCGCCAGCTGGCGCGAGGCCCGCTTCATGCACAAGGGAGCCGTGACATGACCTGCCCGTACCACAGCGAACCGGCCGCGCCGCGCGGCGAAGCCATCGTCGCCACCGAGGGCGCGCAGCTCGATTTCGCCGGCGACATGAGCTATGGCGACTACCTGCAGCTCGACGCCGTGCTGAACGCGCAGAAGCCGCTGTCGCCCGACCACAACGAGATGCTCTTCATCGTCCAGCACCAGACCTCGGAGCTGTGGATGAAGCTGATGCTGCACGAGCTGCGTGCGGCCGTCGGCGCGATCGCCCGTGACGAGCTGCCCCCCGCCTTCAAGATGCTGGCGCGGGTCTCGAAGATCATGGAGCAGCTGGTGCACGCCTGGGACGTGCTGGCGACGATGACGCCGCCCGAGTACTCGGCGATCCGCCCCTACCTGGGCCACTCCAGCGGCTTCCAGAGCTGGCAGTACCGCTGCATCGAGTTCTCGCTGGGCAACAAGAACGCGGCCATGCTCAAGCCGCATGCCCACCGGCCGGACCTGCTGGCCATCGTCGAAACCGCCTGGCGCGCCCCGGGCCTGTACGACGAGGCGCTGCGGCTGCTGGCCCGGCGCGGCCTCCCGGTTCCCGCCAGCCACCTGGAGCGCGACTGGACCCTGCCCTACAGCCCGTCGGACGCGGTGGAGCAGGCCTGGCTGACGGTCTACCGCGACCCGTCCGCCCACTGGGATCTGTACCAGCTGGGCGAGGAGCTGACCGACCTGGAGGACGCCTTCCGCCTGTGGCGCTTCCGCCACCTGACCACCGTCGAGCGGGTGATCGGCTTCAAGCGCGGCACCGGCGGCACCGGCGGCATCAGCTACCTGCGCCAGATGCTGGACACCGTGCTGTTCCCGGAAATCTGGCGCTTGCGCACCGAACTGTGACCGCGTCCCCGGACTGTGGCTGAATTCAGCCGCTGATCCGGGCGTACGGTCGCCCAGACTGGGCTATGCTTTCCGCAGAGGACGGCCGAAGCAGTTGTGCGGCCGTCCACACTGCATGGACACACCAGGCCCCCACCAGGATCGAGCGAGCGCCTGTGGCATCGACACCGTTCAGGCGCCACTGAGCGTGCACAGCTCCGCGCTGGACGCCTTCGAGCGCCTGGGTCACCCCATCTGGCTCTACGACTTCGATCGCCAGCGTGTGGCCTGGGCCAATGCGGCCGGCCTGACGCTCTGGCGCGCCGAGTCGCTGCAGGAACTGTGCTCACGCGCCCTGGGCGCCGACATGTCGCCCGCGGTCGACAAGCGCCTGCGCCAGTACCAGCGCGACATCGAGGCCGAACCCACCCGGGAGTTCCAGGAGATCTGGACCCTGCACCCGCGGGGCGTGCCCGTGACGGTGCAGATCCGCTTCAGCGGCATGCGCCTGGAGGACGGGCAGCTGGCCTGCCTGTGCGAATCGTTGCCCATGCCCACGCTGGATGTGGACACCCTGCGCAGCGCCGACGCCCTGATGCACACCTCGGTGCAGATCACCCTGTACGACAGCTCGGGGGCCGCGCTCTACCGCAACCCGGCAGCACGTGCCACCACCGCCGCACCGCACCAGACCATGGACCAGCACCTGGTGTCGGCAGCCGACCAGCTGACCCTGCGCGAGGCCCTGAGCAGCCGCGGCGAGCACCAGATGGTGGCCCAGGTGCAGACCATCCATGGCCGGCGCTGGCACGACCTGACGGCCCGCCGCTGTCTGGACGCGGTGACCGGCCGCGAGGCCTGGCTGGTCAGCGAGACCGATGTCAGCGCGGTCAAGGCCGCGCAGCGCCAGGCGCAGCGTCTGGCCGAGCGCGACCCCCTGACCAACCTGCCCAACCGCAACCACGTCAACCTGCAGTTTCCGGCGCTGCTGGAAGAGATCCGCAGCATCGGCCGCCAGGCGGCGATGATCTTTCTGGACCTGGACCGTTTCAAGCACGTCAACGACTCGCTGGGCCACGAGGCCGGTGACCGCCTGCTGATCGAGGTCGCGCGCCGCCTGCGCCACACCCTGCGCGCGGGCGACCAGGTGGTGCGCCTGAGCGGCGACGAGTTCCTGATCCTGGTCAGTGACGACGATGTGGTCACCCATGTGCGCCGCCTGGGCCTGCGCCTGCGCGAGGCGGTGTCGCAGGTGATCCGTCTGGGCAGCACCTCGGTGCGGGTCACGCCCAGCCTGGGGGTCAGCCTGTTCCCGGCCGATGGCGACGACGTGGCCACCCTGATGCGCAACGCCGACATGGCGATGTACCGCGCCAAGCGGCTGGGCGGTGACCAGATGGCCTTCTACTCGGCCGACCTGGCGGTCGAGGCCGGCCGCCGGCTGACCCTGGAGAGCGAGCTGCTGCAGGCCTTTGACCGCGGTGAGTTCGTCGTCCACTACCAACCGCGGCTGGACGCGGGCACGCGCCAGGTGGTCGGCGCCGAAGCCCTGGTGCGCTGGCGCCACCCCACCCGCGGTCTGGTGCTGCCTGGCGAGTTCATCCCGATCTGCGAGGACACCGGGCTGATCCTGCCGCTGGGCCGCTGGGTGCTCGAGCAGGCCGCGCGCCAGGCGGCGCTGTGGCACCAGCGTGGCCACGCACTGACGGTGTCGGTCAACTTCTCGGCCCGGCAGATCCAGTCCCAGGCCCTGGTCGAGACCATGGACCAGGTGCTGCTGGATTCCGGCTGCCCGCCGCAGGCGCTGGAGATGGAGATCACCGAGTCGCTGCTGCTGGGCGAGGACGCGGCGATGCTGGGTCAGCTCGACGCGCTGAACCGCCGCGGCCTGCGCATCGCGATCGACGACTTCGGGACCGGCTACTCCAACCTCGCCTACCTCGAGCGGTTCCCGCTGGACTGCCTGAAGATCGACCGCAGCTTCGTCAATCAGCTGGAGACGCGCCCGGCGATCGCCGAGTTGATCATCTCGATGTGCAAGGTGCTGGAGCTGCAGATCGTGGCCGAGGGCGTCGAGACCACCGGCCAGCTCGACTGGCTGCGTGCCCAGGGCTGCCACCACTACCAGGGCTTCCTGAGCAGTCCGGCGGTGCCGGCCGACCGCTTCGAGACCCTGCTGGCGCCGGCTTGAGCGCGCCCTCCTAGAATCGCCGTTTTGCCCCCGGAGGCAGCCCCACCCGGGCCCGACCTCCCCGACCGCGGAGCCTCACCATGGACACCCGAACCTCGCCCGCTCGCCTGCGCATCGACCGCCTGCGCGAACACCTCACCCGCCTGGGCCTGCAGGCCGCGCTGGTCCCCTCCAGCGACCCGCACCTCAGCGAGTACCTGCCGGAGCACTGGCAGGGTCGGGCCTGGTTCTCCGGCTTCACCGGCTCGATGGGCACGCTGGTGGTGACGCTGCGCGAGGCCGCGCTGTTCGCCGATGCGCGCTACTGGGAACAGGCCGAGACCGAGCTGGCCGGCAGCGGCATCGTGCTCGAGAAGATCCCCACCGGCACCTCGGCGAATCATCTTGAATGGATCCGCACGCACCTGCAGCGCGGCGAGGCCCTGGGCGTCGATGCCCAGGTGCTGGGCCTGGCCGACGCCAAGGCGCTGCGCGAGGTCTGCGACGAGGCCGGCATCACGCTGCGCACCGACACCGACCCGCTGGCCGGCGCCTGGCCCGAGCGGCCGGGCCTGCCCTCGGCGCCGGTGTATGAGCACCCGGCATCGTTCGCGCCGGTGTCGCGTGCTGACAAGCTGGCCCGGGTGCGCGCCGACATGGGCACGCTGGGCGCCAGCCACCACCTGGTGTCCACCGTTGACGACATCGCCTGGATCACCAACCTGCGCGGCTCGGACGTCGAGTACAACCCGATCCTGCTGGCCCACCTGCTGATCGCGCCGGCCCGCGCCACGCTGTTTGTCGGTGCCGGCAAGGTACCGCCGGAGCTGGCCGACCAGCTGGCGGCCGACGGCGTGCTGCTGGCCGACTATGGCCAGGCCGCCGCCCAGATCGCCGCGCTGCCGCCCGAGGCCGTGCTGCTGGTCGACCCCAAGCGCGTCACGCTGGGCCTGCGCGAGGCGGTGCCGGCTCCTGTGCGGGTCTTCGAGGCGATCAATCCCAGCACCCTGGCCAAGGGCCGCAAGACCGAGGCCGAGATCGCCCAGGTCCGCGAAGCCATGGCCGAGGACGGCGCCGCGATGTGCGCCTTCTACGCCTGGTTCGAGGCGGCGATGGCACGGGGCGAGCGCATCACCGAGCTGACGGTGGACGAGAAGCTCAGTGCCGAGCGCGCCAGGCGTGCGAATTTCGTCGGACTGAGTTTCTCCACGATCGCCGGCTTCAATGCCAACGGCGCGATGCCGCACTACCGTGCGCTGCCCGAATCGCATGCGGTGATCGAGGGCCACGGCCTGCTGCTGATCGACTCCGGTGGCCAGTACCTGGGCGGCACCACCGACATCACCCGCGTCTGGCCGATTGGCACGGTGACAGCCGACCATCGCCGCGACTTCACCCGCGTGCTGCAGGGCATGATGAACCTGTCGCGGGCCCGCTTCCCGGCCGGCACGCCAGGCCCGATGCTCGACACCCTGGCCCGGGCGCCGCTGTGGGCTGAGAGCTGCGAGTACTTCCACGGCACCGGCCACGGCGTGGGCTACTTCCTCAATGTGCACGAGGGCCCGCAGACCATCAGCAAGGCCGTGGTCGCGCCCCAGATGGCGATGCGCCCCGGCATGATCACCTCCAACGAGCCCGGCATCTACCGCCCGGGGCGCTGGGGCGTGCGCATCGAGAACCTGCTGCTGACGGTGCCCGCACCGGCCAGCGAGTTCGGCGAGTTCCTGCAGTTCGAGACGCTGACGCTGTGCCCGATCGACACCCGCCTGGTCGAGCCGGCCCTGATGCGCGCCGATGAGATCGCCTGGCTCAACGCCTACCACGCCACCGTACGCGAGCGTCTGGCGCCGCGCGTCAGTGGTGACGCGCTGGCCTGGCTGCTCGCCCGCACCGAGCCGCTGGCGGCCTGAGGCCCCACTGAATGACACAGGCCGCCCGGTGGGCGGCCTGTGCTGTCACGCGGCGCCAGCGGGCGCCGGCGTGGCTTATTCCTGCGAGAACTTGTAGTCGGTCTTCGCGGCCTTGCGCAGCTGGTCCTGGTAGGCCTGCAGCTTGACCTGCGAGGCGCGTTGCATCAGCTGGGCCTTGACGTCCTCGAAGGCCGGGAACTGGGCTTCGCGGGTGTCTTCCAGGCGGATGATGTGCCAGCCGAACTGCGACTTCACCGGCTCGGCGGTCATCTCGCCCTTCTTCAGCGCCATCATGGCCTTGCCGAACTCGGGCACGTAGGTGTCGGGCTTGGCGAAGTCCAGGTCGCCACCGTTCTCGGCCGAGCCCGGGTCCTTGGAGTTCTTCTTGGCCACGTCCTCGAACTTGGCACCGCCCTTGATCTCAGCGATCAGGCGCTTGGCGTCGTCTTCCTTCTCGACCAGGATGTGGCGGGCGCGGTACTCGGTGCCCGACTGCTGGGCCTTGACGCGGTCGTATTCGGCCTTGGCATCGGCCTCGCTGGGCGGGTTCTTCTTCTGGAAGTCGGCGAACAGTTCGCGGATCAGCACGCTCTGGCGGGCCAGTTCCATCTGTGCCTTGAACTCGGCGCTGGCGGCGACGCCGCGCTTCTCGGCTTCCTGGGCGTAGATCTCGCGCAGCACCACCTCGTCGCGGGCGCGCGATTCCATCTCGGGCGGCACCGGCTGGCCGGCACGGGCGGCCTGCTGCAGCAGCGTGGTCAGGCGGGCCTTGGGCACGGCCTTGCCATTGACGATGGCCACGTTCTGCGCCATGGCGGCCAGCGGCAGGATCATGGCCGCAGCGGCCAGCACGACGGAGGACTTGAGTTTCATGTAGCTGGAGAGATGGGGGGATCAGGAAGAGCCGGGGCCGGCCTCGGATGGGGTGCGGGCATCGATGGCCAGGGCGTGGATACCCCGCGGGATCAGCTCGCGCAGGGCATCATACACAAGGCGGTGGCGGGCCAGCCGGCCCAGGCCGTCAAAGCGCGCGCTGACGATCGTCACGTGCAGGTGGCTGCCCTCACGGGCGCCGGCATGGCCGGCGTGGGCGGCGCTGTCGTCACGCACGACCAGCGCGGTGGGCGCCAGTTGCCGGGTCAGCGCGGCGTCGACCTCGTCGGCGCGGACATGCTCAGGCGGTGGGGCCATCGCCGGTGGACTCCTCGGCCGCGGCATCGGGCCAGGCCTTGCTGATCCACACCGTCTGGCCGACGATGAAGGCCACCATCAGCCCGGTGGCGCCAAAGACCTTGAAGTTGACCCAGGTGGGGGTGGACACGGTGTAGGCCACGGCGATGTTGAGCAGGCCCATGGCCACGAAGAACAGGATCCAGGCCCGGTTCAGCGCCGCCCAGGCCGGGGCCGGCAGCCGCAGCTGGCCGCCCAGTGCCAGCGCCAGCAGGTTCTTGCCCAGGGCCGCGCTGCCCCAGTAGACGGCCGCCAGTGCCCAGTACACGCCGGTGGGTTTCCACTTGATGAAGGTCTCGTCGTGGAACCACACGGTCAGCCCGCCCAGCACCGTGACCATGGCCAGCGTGATCCAGGTCATCGGCTCGACGGGCCGGCCCCGCAGGCGCAACCAGGCGACGGTCAGCAGCGTGGCGGCAATCGCCACCAGCGTGGCCAGCAGCATGGGCGCCTGGTCGGGCGTGACCACACCACCCGAGGTGAGCATGCCCACGTGGCCGGTGGCGAACTCCGCGGCCGCGTCCTTGTGCCCTTCAGCGAACTTGAAGGTGGTGAAGAACAGGATCAGCGGCAGGAAGTCGAGCAGCAGCTTCATCAGGCGGGGTCGGGATCGGTGCCGAAGTGTATCGCCGCCGAGTTGATGCAGAAGCGCTCGCCGGTGGGCGCCGGGCCGTCGTCGAACACATGGCCCAGGTGGCTGCCGCAGCGGGCGCAGCGCACCTCCACCCGCACCATGCCGTGCGAGCGGTCCACCAGACGCTCGACGCGCGCCGGGTCGATCGGCTGCCAGTAGCTGGGCCAGCCGCAGCCGGCGTCGAACTTGGTGTCGGAGGCGAACAGCGGCTCCTGGCAGCCGACGCAGCGGTACACGCCGGGCTCCCAGTGGTTCCAGTACAGGCCGGTGAAGGCCCGCTCGGTGGCGGCATGGCGCGCCACCGCGTACTGGGTGGGGTCGAGCTGGCGACGCCATTCCTCGTCGGACTGGCGCACCGGGTACGCAGGATCGTCGTGCGGCTTGGTCATGGCGCGGGCGTGGCAAAAAGCACAGTGTAGGCAGCGGCGCAGTCTCTTGCGCGACGTCAGGACATTGGGGCCTGTCCGGACCGGCAGCGCCCATCCGGCTGCCTATGATGCGCCTTGGAGTATTTCCCCGAGACAGGACAGGAGACCGCCATGAGCGCCTTGATGGGCCAGATGATGAGCATGCCGCTGATGATCTCGTCGCTGCTGAAGCATGCGGCGCGGCACGCGGCCGACACCGAGATCGTCTCCAAGCGCGTGGAGGGCGACATCCACCGCACCACCTGGTCGGCGCTGGAACAGCGGGCCCGCCAACTGGCCCAGGCCTTCGCCCGCCTGGGCTGCCAGCCCGGCGAGCGCATCGCCACGCTGGCCTGGAATGGCTACCGCCACCTGGAGATCTACTACGCCAGCGCCGGCTCGCAGCTGGTCACGCACACCATCAACCCGCGCCTGTTCCCCGAGCAGATCGCCTGGATCGCCAACGACGCGGCCGACGGCGTGCTGTGCTTCGACCTCAGCTTCCTGCCGCTGATCGAGAAACTGGCCGGTGAACTCAAGACCGTGCGCCATTTCGTGCTGATGACCGACCGCGCCCACATGCCGGCGGCCACCACCGTGCCGAACCTGTTGTGCTACGAGGAGCTGGTCGAGGCGGAAGACGGCGACTACCGCTGGCCCGTGTTCGATGAGAACACCGCCTGCACGATCTGCTACACCTCGGGCACCACCGGCAACCCCAAGGGCGCGGTCTACAGCCACCGCTCCACCGTGCTGCACGCCTACGGCGCGGCGCTGCCCGACGCGATGGACTGCTCCAGCCGCGAGGTGATCCTGCCGGTGGTGCCGATGTTCCACGTCAACGCCTGGGGCATCCCCTACACCGCGGCGCTGGTCGGCGCCAAGCTGGTGATGCCCGGACCGCACCTCGACGGCAAGTCGCTCTACGAGCTGTTCGAGGCCGAGAAGGTCAGCTTCTCGGCCGGCGTACCCACGGTGTGGCTGGGCCTGATCACCTTCATGAAGGCCAACGGCCTGAAGTTCAGCAGCTTCAAGCGCACCGTGATCGGCGGCTCGGCCTGCCCGCCTGCGATGATGAAGACGCTGCAGGAGGACTTCGGCGTCGAGGTGGTGCATGCCTGGGGCATGACCGAGCTGAGCCCGCTGGGCACGCTGTCCAAGCTCAAGAGCAAGCACGACGGCCTGGACCGCGAGGCGCAGCAGCGCCTGCTGGAGAAGCAGGGCCGCGCCATCTATGGCATCGACATGGCCATCATCGACGAGGCCGGTCACGCCCTGCCCTGGGACGGCCAGGCCTCGGGCAACCTGGTGGTCAAGGGCCAGTGGGTCATCAACAGCTACTTCAACCTGCGCGTCTCGCCGCTGGTCGAGGTCGATGGCGAGCCCGGCTGGTTCCCCACCGGCGATGTGGCGACGATCGACGCCGACGGCTTCATGCAGATCACCGACCGCAGCAAGGACGTGATCAAGTCGGGCGGCGAGTGGATCAGCTCGATCGACCTGGAGAACATCGCCATGGCCCATCCGGCCGTGCACGAGGCCGCCGCGATCGCCGCCAAGCACCCGAAGTGGGACGAGCGCCCACTGCTGGTGGTGGTGCGCAAGCCCGGCGCCACGCTCACGCGCGAGGAGATGCTGGCCTTCTTCGACGGCCGCATCGCCAAGTGGCAGATCCCGGACGACGTGGCCTTCGTCGACGAGATCCCGCACACCGCCACCGGCAAGATGCAGAAGCTCAAGCTGCGCGAGCAGTTCAAGGACTACAAGTTGCCGGGCGTCTGAAGCGGTCCGCACCATGAACAAGGCCCGGCGATGCCGGGCCTTGTCATTGGCTTGCCGATGGCTCGGCCACAGGGGGTCAGGGCCGGCGCCAGCGCAGCTTGCCCGCGGCGAAGATGCGGCTGAGCTCGCCGTTGTCGGCCAGCGTGTTCACCGCGGCCTGCAGCGCCTGCGCCAGGTCGGTGGACGCGGCCTTGACCGCCATGCCCACCGCCCAGCCGTCCTTCATGCGCGGCAGCGGCAGCGGCTCGATCGCGAAGCGCTCGTCGCCACCCAGCGTCGATTCCAGCTCGCTCAGGTGACCGGCGGCGGCCACCACCTCGCCACGCGCCAGCGCCTGCGCCGCCTCCACGCCGTCGGCGTACTTGGTGCGCAGGCTGTCGCGGTAGCGGCCGCCCTCGGCACCGATCAGCAGCCAGCCGGCCAGCGACTGGCCCGGCACGGCCACCGCCTTGCCCAGCAGCGGGTCGAGCGAGTCCAGGGTGGGCAGCGCCTTCAGGTCGCGCGCCACCATCACCCGCTCGCGCCAGTACGGCGCCAGGATCTTGACCTGCGGGCTCTTGTCCATCAACGGCCGATCCACCGGCACGTGCAGCATCACGTCGGCCGGGCCGAAGCCCAGGTAATGGCCTTTCCAGACCATGTTGCGCAGGTCATCGCCCATGTCCTCGCCCGCCTGGAAGGGCAGCAGCGAGAGCTTCAGGCCCAGCGCCGCGGCCAGTGCACCGGCCAGGTCGACCTCGATGCCGCGGCCGGCCACGTGGAACGGCGGCAGGTCCTGGTAGACGCCGACGATCAGGCTGCCGCGGGCCCGCAGGCGCTCCAGTGCCGGGGCTTCCTGGGCGCGCAGGGGCGCGGCGGCCGACAGCGTGGCGGCGGCCGAAGACGCCAGCCAGTCGCGCCGGGTCAGGCGGGTCGGAAGATGGCGGCTCATCAGAGCGGCTTCTCGCGGCGGCTTTCCAGGTAGGACTTGATCGCCCAGATGGCTTCCTGGTTCAGCACGCCCTCGAACGGAGGCATGTAGACCGCGCCGTTGCGCGTGCGGCCGCGGCGCACGGTGGTGGTCATGTACTCGTCGACGTCCTTCACGCAGGCCGCCTTCTTGGCCGGCACCGCCAGCGTGGCGCACTCGTTGTCCAGCTTGCGCAGGTCCGGCGCGATGCCGCCGGAGATGGCCTCCAGGCCATGGCAGCGGGCGCAGTTCTGGTTGTAGGCCGAGGTGCCGATGCGGATCGCGATGTCGTTGCCACGGAACGGGTTCTCGCTGCGCCACTCGCTGCCCAGTTGCGGCAGTTCATGCGTGTCGACGGCCTGCGGCGTGACGTCGCCATGGGCCCAGGCGCCGGCCGCGGCCAGCGAGAGGACACAGGCCAGCAGCGTGCGTGAGGGGGTGCGGGGGCGGAAGGTGGGGCGGAACATGGGGCCTGTCTCCTGGATTGGCATGGGGCTGCGGAATAGCCCTGAGGGGGCGGGGGTCAGGCATCAAATCTGCAAAGCGTGTGCCACCAGCCCGTCACCGCCCGCCAGACCCCCTTCAGGGGCCCGGTCATCGGGGTGATCCCCAGGAAGATGCTGCAATCTGACGCGATATGACGCATCAGACCGGAATCGGACCCACGGTGACAGGCAAAACTGTTAGATTTCAGAGCACACCAAGAATGTCCAGCGTGTCACACACGCTGGTGGAGACAAGGCCCATGAGCGGTTACTACCCCCCTGCCAGCGGCGGCCGACAGCGTCGCGGCCTGGAATCCGCCGCCCGCACGGCGACGGCGACCCGCAGCACCAGCCGCAACCCGGCCCACGAGTCGGCGATCGAGCACTCCCACGAGCGCTGCGCCGCCCTCGGTCTGTCGCGCATCGAGCGCCCTGACCACTCGCCGGTGGGCCGCAGCGACCTGACCGTCGCGCGCGAGCGCAACCTGCGGCTGTACTCCCACGCCGCGCCGGTGATGGAGATGCTCTTCGAGCAGATCATCAACTCCGAGAGCATGGTGGTGCTGACCGACGCCACCGGCACCATCCTGCACTCGATCGGCGACGACGAGTTCCTCGGCCGCGCCGCCAAGGTGGCGCTGGCGCCCGGGGCCAACTGGTCGGAGTCCAGCAAGGGCACGAATGCTGTCGGCACCGCCCTGATCGACGAAGTGCCCACGCTGGTCCACGCGGACGAGCACTTCATGCACGCCAACCATTTCCTGACCTGCTCGGCGGCGCCCATCCTGGATCCGCGCGGCAACATCCTGGGCGTGCTGGACGTGTCGGGCGACCAGCGCAGCTACCACCAGCACACGATGGCGCTGGTGAAGATGTCGGCGCGCATGATCGAGAACCACTGGCTGACCGACGACTACCGCAACGTCATGCGCCTGCACCTGCACAGCCGGGTGGAGTTCATCGGCACGCTGATGGAAGGCATCCTGGCCGTGGCGCCGGACGGCAAGATCGTCGGCGCCAACCGCGGCGCGCTGGAACAGCTGGGCCTGTCGGGTGCGGCGCTGCGCATGCACAGCCTGGGCTCGCTGTTCGGCACCTCGGTGGGCACGCTGGTCGACCGCTTCCGCTCGCCACTGGCGCTGCCCATGCAGGTGGAAACCAGCGACGGGCGGCCCTTCCATGTCTATGCGCGCTTCAACTGGCCGGTCTGGACCAGCGTGACCGAAGCCGCGCAGACCTCGCCCCCGCTGGGCACCAGCACCGACACCACCAAGCCGGCCCTGCCGGAAATGGCTGCCCCGCCCACCCCCGCGATGCCGGCCACTGGCACCGGCCTGAAGCAGTTGCTCACCGGCGACGCCCAGATCGAGACCGTGGTGGGCAAGATCCGCCGGGTCCTCAACCGCGACATCCCGGTGCTGATCCTGGGCGAGACCGGCACCGGCAAGGAGCTGCTGGCGCGGGCGATCCACCAGGATTCCGAGCGCGCCCGCCAGCCCTTCGTGGCGGTGAACTGCGCCTCCATCCCCGACACCCTGATCGAGGCCGAGCTGTTCGGCTACGAGGAAGGCGCCTTCACCGGCGCACGCCGCAAGGGCTCGGTGGGCAAGATCGTGCAGGCCAACGGCGGCACGCTGTTCCTCGACGAGATCGGCGACATGCCGATCGGCCTGCAGGCCCACCTGCTGCGCGTGCTGCAGGAGCGCCAGGTGACGCCGCTGGGCAGCACCAAGTCGGTCTCGGTGGATGTGGCCATCATCTGCGCCACCCACCGTAACCTGCGCGAGATGATCGCCGCCCAGCAGTTCCGCGAGGACCTGTACTACCGGCTCAACGGCCTGGCCGTGCGCCTGCCCGCTCTGCGCGAGCGCACGGACCTGCTGGCCCTGGTGCAACGCATCCTGGACCAGCAGAGCCCGCAGCGCCGCCTCAGCCTGGCACCCGACGTGCTGCGCCTGTTCCAGTCCTGCGACTGGCCGGGCAACGTGCGCCAGCTGTTCAATGTGCTGCGCACCGCGGCCGTGATGGCGGCCGGTGACAGCGTGATCACGCGCGACCACCTGTCGGACGATTTCATCGACGACGCCCAGCGCGGTTGGGCGCGGCGCGCCCATGCCGAGGTGCCGGCGGCTTCGCCCGCCGTCGCCCTGGCGGCCGCCCCGGCGCCGGCCGAGCCGGCGCCAGCCTTGTCCGCGCCACCAGCCCCGGCCGCGCCCGCGGCTGCCAGCGCCGGCCCGCGCTCGCTGCAGGACCTGGAACTCGAGGCCATCCGCCAGGCCGTCGAGCAGGCCGGCGGCAACATCTCCGAGGCGTCCAAGCGCCTGGGCATCAGCCGCAACACGATCTACCGCAAGCTGCGCTGGCAGAGCTGAGCGGCCGCCGCCGCACCCGGCAACGCCGCGGCGCCCCGGGCCTCCCTGTCCCCGCAGGGCCAGGCTTGGCAGCGCTCAGAACAGCGCGGCCTCGCGCTGCGACCAGGTGCGCTGCCAGTTCAGGGCCTGGCGCGGGTGGCGCCCAGACAGCGCGGCGGGGGGCGCGTCGGTGACCAGGTCGCCCCGCCGAAGCGCGGCGTCCACCGCATCCACCAGCTGATGCAGCTCATCGCGCTGGCGGCGCAGTTGCACCGGCGTCATCCACGGGCCCTGCTCGGGCAGCACGCGCGCCGAGGCCGGCATCCGGGCCAGCAACTGGTCGATGGAGCGCGCCAGCTGCAGCGCCTCGCCATCGCGCAGGTCCGGCGGGCCGTCGCCCCAGGCCAGGCTGTGGGCGCTCCACAGGGCCCGGCCGTGCCAGCGCAGCGCCAGCACCGCGGTGTCATCGGACCGCTGCAGTCGCCACCAGTCGAACGGCCCGACGCGGCCCTGTGCGCCGTGCAACACATGGGTGGGGCGCGGGATCGGGTCGTCCCCCAGGTCGGCTGCCGCCGCCCCCAGGCGCTGGGCCATGCGCTCGACGCAGCGCGGGCAGCGTTGGCGCATGGCCTCGGCGGTGTCGGCATGCACCCACAGGCGCGCCCCCTCGAAGGCCCGGGCCCCCAGCGTCAGCTCGGCATGCGGCCAGGGCAGGATCACGTCGGTGACCCGGCCGGCGCCGGCCTCGCGCAGCAGGCAGGCCACCTGCCGCGCCAGCACCGGGGTGCCGGCGCCGCCGACCAGCCACAGGGACCGGCCCTGGCGCAGTGCCCACAGGTTGGCGGTGGCGCCGCGGTTGATCGCGTCGCTGTCACCGCTGGCCGCTGGCAGCCACCAGGCGCCGGGCCCGATCGCCCGCAGCTGCCCCGCCGGACCGGCACAAGCGGCCTGGGCCGGCGGGGTCAGCAGCAGGCCGAGCCCCAACGCGGCCCCGTACAAACCCTGTGCCAAGGCCGGACAAAGCGCCCGCAGCGCGTGACAACCACGGCGCACCAGCCCCCGGGCAAGCCCGCGGAATCGGGCTGTCGGGGCGACAGACTGTCGCCCAGACAGCGGGCATGTGTCTTGCACCGGAGGGCTCCGATGACAGGGAGACATGTGCTTCATTCCATGGATCTTGCCGCAAGACCGCACGGGTGTCCCGGGAGGCCCCGATGAAGCTCGTCGTGCTGCGAGGCGGTGGCGCGGCCGATGCGCAGCGGGCCGGCCTGGAGCCCGCGCCCACCAGCCGGCATGGCGCGATCGCGCTGTCCGACCGCGGTGAGCAGTGGGCGCTGCTCAATGTGGCGCCCAATGTGGCCGACCAGCTGGTGGCCGACCCCACGCTGCGCCACCACGCCGGCCTGGCCGATGCCGAGGTGCGCACGGTCGTGCTGACCGACGCCCAGGTCGACCACGTCAGCGGCCTGCTGAGCCTGCGCGATGGCGCACCCATCGCGTTGTACGCCACGCCGGCGGTGTTCGAGGTGCTCAGCCAGGACATGCCGGTGCTGCAGGTGCTGCAGCGCTACTGCGGTGTGCACTGGCATGTGATCCCGGTGGCCGGCGAAACCCTGTCGGCCAGCTTCCGCGTCGAGGGTCTGCCCGACCTGGAGTTCACCGCGCTGGCCACCGATGCGCTGGCCCCGCGCGTGCTGGAGCCGCACGAGGCGCCGGTGGCCGTGGGCCACAGCATCGCGCTGGCGGTGCTGGACCACCGCACCGGCCAGCGACTGTTCTGTGCCGCAGGGGGCCAGGCGCTGGGTGAACCGCAGCTCGACTGGCTCAGCAGCGCCGACTGCGTGCTGCTCGATGACCGCACCACCTGGCCCGAGTCGGGACACCTTCCCGTGCCCGACTGGCGGGCGCAGCGCAAGGTGCTGTTGGCGCGCAGCGCCAGTGGGGTCGGTCGGGATGGTTTCGAGCCCGCCTATGACGGTATGGTGATCGAACTCTGACCTCACCCCGTTTCATGCTCGAGATCCAGTCCCTGACCAAGCGATACGGAGAACGCACCGCCCTGGCCGGCCTCAGCGTCGCCATCCCGGCCGGTCAATTCGTGGCGCTGCTCGGCCCCAATGGCGCCGGCAAGTCCACGCTGTTCCAGGTGCTCACCGGCCTGTTCGTCGCCGATGGTGGCGAGGTGCAGGTGGCCGGCCTGTCGCTGAGTCGCTCGGCCGTGAAGGCGCTGGCCCACATCGGCGTGGTGTTCCAGCAGATGTCGCTGGACCTGGACCTGTCGGTGCGGCGCAACCTGCAGTTCCACGCCGACCTGCACGGCCTGCCAGGCGCGCTGGCGCGCGAACGCATCGACGCCGGCTGCCAGGCGCTGGGCACCACGGCCGACCTGGACCGTCCGGTGCGCGAGCTCTCGGGCGGCAACCGGCGCAAGGTCGAGCTGGTGCGCGCGCTGCTGCACCACCCGAAGCTGCTGCTGATGGACGAGCCCACGGTGGGCCTGGACCCGAAGTCGCGGCGCGACCTGCTGGCCGCGGTGCGCGCCGACGTGGCCGCGCGTGGCACCTCGGTGCTGTGGGCCACGCACCTGGTGGAGGAAGCCGAGGCCGCCGACCGCGTGCTGGTGCTGCACAAGGGCCGGCTGCTGGCCGATGGGCCACCGGCCCAGGTCGCGGAACAACTGGGAGCCGCCCAGCTCGAAGAAGCTTTCATCAAGGCCACCACATGAAGCCCACCCTGATTCCCCTGCTCGGCCTGCTGCTGGCCGCCGCCGCCCAGGCCCAGGGCACCGCCTGGGTCAGCAGCGAGAAGGACCATGCGCTGACGCTGATCGACATGGCCACGATGGGCGTCACCGGCACCGTGCCCACCTGCAAACGCCCGCGCCACCTGCGCGTGCTGCCCGACGGCAAGCGGATGATGGTCGCCTGCGGCGATTCCTCGCAGGCCGACATCATCGACCTGGCCAGCCGCAAGTCGGTGGCCCGCATCCCGATGGGCGACGACCCCGAGGCCTTCGACCTCTCACCCGACGGCAAGCTGATGTACGTCAGCGCCGAAGAGGAAGGCGAGCTGCTGGTGCTGGACGCCGCCAGCGGCAAGCAGCTCAAGGCCGTCAAGGTGGGCGAGGAGCCCGAGGGCGTGCTGACTGCGCCCGATGGCAAGCACGTCTACGTCACCTCCGAGGTCGCCAGCCTGGTCCACGTGGTCGATCCGGCGGCCGGCAAGGTGGTCAAGAACATCGCCGTGGGCAAGCGCCCGCGCCGCATGGTGCTCACCCCGGACGGCAGCCAGCTGTGGGTCACCAACGAGCTGGGCGCCAGCGTCAGCATCGTCAGCACCAGGGACCTCAGCGTGGTGGCCACGCTGAAGTTCGAGGTCAAGGGCCTGCGCGCCAGCGACATCACGCCGGTGGGCATCGTGATGAGCAAGGACGGGCGGCGTGCCTTCGTGGCGCTCGGCCAGGCCAACCGCGTGGCCTTCGTCGACGTGGCCAGCCGCCAGGTGACCGACACCGTGCTGGTGGGCAAGCGGGCCTGGAATGTCTCGCTGGACAAGGCCGGCCAGAAGCTGTGGGTGGTCAACGGCCTGTCGGACGACGTCACCGTGGTCGACATCGCCAGCGCCAAGGCCCTCAAGAGCATCCCGGTCGGACGCGTGCCCTACGCCGCGCTGCTCGCCGAATGAAGCCGCTGGCCTGCCTGCTTGCGCTGGCCGCCGCCAGCGCCTCGGCTGCGCCGCTGCGCGTGACGCTGCTGCTGCCCGACGACGACCCGCGGCTGGAGCGCAACCGCGTCGAGCGCGCCTACTTCGGCCACCCCACGGGGCCGGCCCAGGACGGCCTGCAGATGGCACTGAAGGACAGCCAGCTCGAGCTCGATGCGGCCGGCCACGGCCTGGCGCTGGACGTGGTGTCGGTGGCCTCGCCCGACGCCGCCAAGGCCGCCGCCCAGAAGGCCGAGAAGGCCGGCGCACTGGCCCTGGTGACCGACCTGCCTGCCGCCTGGACGCTGGCTGCGGCCGATGGCGCCAAGCTGCCGGTGCTCAATGTGGGCAACCCGGAAGACCGCCTGCGCGAGGCCGACTGCCGGCCGCGCCTGTACCACCTGATCCCCTCCGAGCGCATGCGCGCCGACGCCATCGGCCAGACCCTGGCCAGCCAGCGCTGGCAGCAGGTGCTGCTGCTGACCGGCCCCTCGGCCAACGACCAGCGCCGCGCCGCCGTGGTGCAGGCGGCGATCAAGCGCTATGGCCTGAAGCTGGCCGGCAGCAAGCCGTTCAAGCTGTCGGCCGACCCGCGCGAGCGCGACCTGGCCAACCCGCGCCTGCTGACCACCGGCAGCTACGACGCGGTCTGGGTGGTCGACAGCGACGGCGAGTTCGCCCGCAGCCTGCCCTACCGCACCGTGCTGCCGCGTCCGGTGGTGGGCGACGCCGGCCTCACCGCGCTGGGCTGGCACGCCCAGTTCGACCGCTTCGGCGCGCCGCAGGTCTCGCGCCGCTTTGCGCGCAACGCCAGCGGGCGGGCCATGCAGCAGGCCGACTGGGCCGCCTGGATGGCCGGCAAGGCGCTGGCCGCTGCGGTGCTGGCCGTGCCCAAGGGCAAGCCCGCCGAGATGCAGGCGGCGCTGGCCCAGGTCGAGCTGGACGGCTCCAAGGGCGTGTCGATGAGCTTCCGCGCCTGGGACGGCCAGCTGCGCCAGCGCCTGCTGATGACCGACGGCCAGGGCGTGGTGTCGCTGGCGCCGGTCGACGGCGTGCTGCATCCGAAGAACGTGCTCGACACCCTGGGCGCGGACCAGGGCGAGAAGCTGTGCAAGGCGAGGGGCGGATGAACCTGCGACATGCGCTGCAGGCCCTGTGGGCCATCGTCCGCCGCGAGGTGCTGAAATTCCTGCGCCAGTACGGCCGCCTGGCCTCGGCACTGGTGCGGCCGCTGCTGTGGCTGGCGGTGTTCGCCGCGGGCTTTCGCAATGTCTTCGGCATCGCCGTCAACGAACCCTACGACACCTACATCCCCTACGACGTCTACATCGCGCCCGGCCTGGTGGGCATGGTGCTGCTGTTCAACGGCATGCAGTCCAGCCTGGCCATGGTCTACGACCGCGAGATGGGCCTGATGCGCCTGCTGCTGACCGCGCCGCTGCCCAGGTGGTGGATCCTGCTGGCCAAGCTGTGCGCCACGGCCGCGCTGTCGCTGCTGCAGGCGCTGGCTTTCGTGCTGGTGGCCTGGGCGCTGGGCACCGAGCTGCCGCTGCTCGGTCCGCAGACACCGATGGTGCTGGCCGCCGCGGTGGGCGCGGCGCTGATGCTGGGCGCGCTGGGCCTGCTGCTGAGCGTGCACATCAAGCAGCTCGAGAACTTCGCCGGCACGATGAACTTCGTCATCTTCCCGATGTACTTCATGTCCACCGCGCTCTACCCGCTGTGGAAGCTCGAGGAATCGGGCGCCGAGTGGGTGTGGTGGATCGCCCGCTTCAACCCCTTCACGCATGCGGTCGAATGGCTGCGCTTTGCACTGTACGGCAAGGACCCCGGCATCGCCCCGCTGGTGGTGCTGGGCACGCTGGCGCTGTGCTTTGCGCTGGCGGCCTGGGGCTACGACCCGCAGCGCGGCTTCGGTGCACTCACCAAACGGGGTCCCGGAGGACCAGCCTGATGATGAAACTGCTGGGTGCGCTGCGCCGCCCCGCCGGCGCAGCGCCGGGCGCCGCGCTGCGCGAGAGCGAGCCGCTGCTGTTCGAATGGCTGGCGCTGGGCGGTCTGATGCTGTTCGGCACCTGGCTGCTGGGCGTGCGCGGCGTCTGGGCGCTGCTGCTGACCTCCGATCCCACCGGCCTGACGCTGGTGATCATCGTCGTCTTTGCCACGTCCACGCTGTGGGCCGGCGCCCGCAGCCGTGAACTCGAGCGCCAGCGCCGCCATCTGGAGGCCGCCCGTGCCGGCACGCCGCTGACGCAACTGCAGGGCTGGGCCGGCGAGTACCTGCGCGCCCTGGACAGTACGCCCCGCGACAGCGCGGCGCCGCTGGACCTGCTGCTGGAAGACAGCCACGGCCCGCACCAGACCGCCTGGTGGGTCAACGGCATCCAGCTCAAGCTGGGCCTGCTGGGCAAGGTGATCGGTTTCTCGGTGCTGGCACTGCACATCGGCCAGCTGCAGAGCTTTGACGCCTCGCAGTCGCAGGACCTGCTCAAGAGCCTGACCGCCGGTCTGGGCATCGCGCTGCTGACCACGATGGTGGGCCTGGTGGGCAACATCCTGCTGGGCCTGCAGCTCACCCGGCTGGACCGCTTTGCCGACACCCTGGTGGCCGACTGCCAGCGCGAGGGGCTGCGCCGCTTCGCCACCGCACGGAGCTGAGCCATGCCCAGCCGCCGCCACGCCCGCGAGCCCGAGGTCGATCCGTTCTACGACATGTTGTTCAACATGCTGATCGCCTTCGTGTTCTGCTTCATCGTGGCGCTGCTGGCGATGAACCCCAAGGCGCTCAAGGCCGGGGACATCCCGGCCAAGGCCGAGTACATCATCAACGTGTCCTGGCCGGACATGAACCCCAACGACATCGACACCTGGGTCCAGGACCCGGGTGGCAACCTGGTGTGGTTCCGCGCCCGCGAGGCCGGCATGATGCACCTGGACCGTGATGACCGCGGGCTGGCCAATGACACCATCGTCATCAACGGCAAGCAGATCAGCAACCCGCTGAACCAGGAAGTCGTCACGCTGCGCGGCATCGCCGCCGGCGAGTACACGGTCAACGTGCACTACTACGACTCCAAGGACGGGCAGCCGGTCGAGGTGACGGTCTCGGTCATCAAGGTCAACCCGCGCGCCGAAGTCGTCTACTACGGCCAGGTCAGCGTCGCCCGCAAGGGCGACGAGGCCACGGCCGTGCGCTTCACGCTGCTGCCCGACGGCAGCGTCACCAACATCAACACCCTGCCCAAGACCCTGGTCGAGAGGATCTGAACCGATGACGCTCGCCGTCGTGCTCTCCTTCAGCGTGCTGCTGCTGCTGTGCGCCCTGGCCCTGCTGCAGTCGCGCTGGCCGGCCTGGCTGAAGGCCCTGCTGGTCACCGGCGTGGCGGTCTTCTACTTCTACGCCGACGAGGCCGTGCACCAGCTCAGCGGCTGGCCCACCCCGGATGCCCTGCCCGAGCGCTTCGCGCTGCTGGCCGCGGTGATCGAGGAGCCCAGCAACAAGAGCGCCGGGGCGCTGTACGTGTGGGTCAACGCGATCGAGAACGGCAAGCCCAGCGCCCAGCCGCGGGCCTACAAGCTGCCCTACACCAAGGACCTGCACAGCCTGCTCAACGAGGGCATGAAGAAGGCCCGCCAGGGCGTCAGCCAGATGGGCACGGCCACGCCCAAGGCCGGCAAGCGCGGCCTGGCCTGGCTGCGGCCCGGCAGCGACGAGCAGGAAGTCAAGATCCGCGACATGCCCGTGCCCCAGCTGCCCGAGAAATGATGCTGCGCCTGGTTCCGCCCCTGATGGCCTGTGCATTGCTGGCGGGCTGCTCCAAGCCGCCCGGCACCGAGCTGTTCCCGCTCGACGATGGCCACCGCTGGACCTACCAGGTCCGCAGCGAGTACGAGAACAACACCACCGAGACCGAGACCCGGGTGCTGCGCAGCCTGGGCCGCGACAGCCTGGCCGACGGCAGCGCCTGGCACCGCCGCAGCGATGACGGTATCGACTACTGGCTGCGCAGCGACGACACCGGCATCTTCCGCGTGGCCACCAAGTCCGATCTGGACGACGAGCCGAAGAAGGACGCCCTGCCCCGCTACGTGCTCAAGGCGCCGCTGGCCGTGGGCACCGGCTGGCAGGCCACCACCACCGCCTACCTGCTGCGGCGGCGCCAGGAGTTCCCGCCCGAGATCCGCCACAGCCACCCCAGCATCCCGATGAACTACACGATCGAGGCGCTGGGCGAGGCGGTCAAAACCGCGGCCGGCGACTTCAGCGGCTGCCTGCGCGTGCGCGGCATCGCCACGCTGCGCCTGTTCGCCGACCCGGTGGTGGGCTGGAAGGACATGCCGCTGACCACGCGCGAGTGGTACTGCCCCGGAGTCGGCCTGGTCAAGCTGGTGCGCGAAGAGCCCGCCAACTCGACCTTCCTGACCGGTGGCACCCTGACGATGGAACTGACCGAATGGCAATGAACCCCGATCGCCGTGCCGCGCTGCAGGCCCTGGCCGCGCTGGGCCTGGGCGCCGCGTGGCCCGCCGCGCAGGCCCAGGCGCCCGACGGCTTTCCCAGCCGCCCCGTGACGCTGTGGGTGCCCTGGCCGGCCGGCGGCGCCACCGACCTGACGATGCGCCTGCTGGCCGAGCTGACCAGCCGCCACCTGGGCCAGAAGGTGATCACCGAGAACCGCTCGGGCGCTGGCGGAACGCTGGCCATGCCGGTGCTGCAGCAGGCCGCGCCCGATGGCTATACCGTGGCCCAGATGCCGCAGCCGGTGTTCCGCATGCCCTGGACGCAGAAGGTGCAGTGGGACCCGATCCGCGACACCACGCCCATCATCCAGCTCACCGGCGTGACCTTCGGCATCGTGGTCGCGGCGGGCAGCCCTTTCAAGACCCTGGACGACCTGTTCGCCGCTGCCAAGGCCAAGCCCGGCGAACTGACCATCTCGACCAATGGCGTCGGCACCACACCGCACGTGGTGATGGACGAACTGATGGCGCGCAAGGGCCTGAGCTACAACCACGTGCCCTACAAGGGCACGGCCGAGCAGATGCTGGCGGTGGCCTCGGGTCAGGTGCAGGTGGGCATCAACAGCAATGGCTTTGCGCCGTTTGTGGAGAGCGGCAAGCTGCGCCTGCTGGTGACCTTCGGCGAACACCGCCACAAGCGCTGGAACACCGTGCCCACGCTCAAGGAGCTGGGACACGGCATCGTCGCCAGCTCGCCCTATGGCCTGGCCGGCCCGCGCGGCATGAGCCCGGCCGTGGTCAAGGTGCTGCACGACGCCTTCAAGGCCGCGCTGTTCGACCCCGCGCACCTGGCCGAGCTGGCCAAGTACGACCAGGAGCCCATGTACCTGGGCCCCGAGGAGTACGGTGCCGCCATGCGCGAGGCCTTTGCTGCCGAGAAGCGCACCGTCGAGCGCCTGGGGCTGGCGGCCAACAAGGGCTGAGCGCGCCTCAGGGCATCAGGGCATCAGGCCGTGCTGCTGTGCATAGCGCAGCAGCTCCACCGCATTGGCCACGCCCAGCTTCTGCCGCAGCTGGGTCTGCAGGTTCGACACCGTTTT
Source organism: Ideonella alba (assembly GCF_018069845.1). Lineage (NCBI taxonomy): Bacteria > Pseudomonadati > Pseudomonadota > Betaproteobacteria > Burkholderiales > Sphaerotilaceae > Ideonella > Ideonella alba. The sequence goes on along the minus strand of NZ_JAGQDD010000014.1, from coordinate 96,844 downwards.
CGGGCTGATGTGCAGCTGCTCGGCGATCTGCTCCAGCGCCTGGCCCTGCAGCAGGCCACGCAGCACCTCGAATTCACGCGGGCTCAGCGACAGGTGCGGCAGCGGACCGGCCGGCGCCTGGGCATGCGCGGCAATGTCGGACGACAGCACCGCCTGGCCACGCGCCACATGGCGCACCGCGGCCACCAGGTCCTCGGGTGGGCTGCTCTTGGTGATGTAGCCCAGCGCGCCGGCGCGCAGCGCCTGCTGCACCCGTGCCGGGTCCTCGTGCATCGAGAACACCAGCACCCGCAGCGCCGGCCAGTGCGCCTGGATGCGGCGCAGCAGGTCCAGCGCGCTGCGTCCGGGCATGCTCAGGTCCAGCACCAGCACATCGGCGGCCAGGCTGCCGCGCTGCAGGGCGTCGAATACCGCGTCGGCGTCGGCGAATTCGCCGCAGACCACCAGGTCGGACTCCAGCGACAGCAGCCGGCGGTAGCCCTCGCGCACCACCGCGTGGTCGTCGGCCAGGGCCACGCGGATCGGCACCAGTGGGGCGGACAACTCAACCATGGACAGTCTCCGGCAGGTCGACCTCGATGTGGGCGGCCAGCAGCGTGCCCGGGCGGGCGGGGTGCACCGTCAGCTCGGCGCCCAGCGACCACAGGCGCTGCTTGATGCCGGCCAGTCCGCTGCCCTGCTGCAGCGCGGCCGCCGGGTCGGCGATGCCCCGGCCGTCGTCCTGCACCGACCAGTCCAGGCCCAGGCCGCGGCCCTCGGCCCGCAGCCGCGCCTGGATGGTCAGCCGGGCCGTGCTGGCCTGCGCATGGCGGGCCACGTTGCTCAGGGCCTCCTGGCTGATGCGGTAGAGCACCATCGCCGTCTCGGCCGACAGGGGCCACTGCGCGGCGAGCGCCCAGTCCAGGGGCTGGCCCTGGGCGTCCTGCAGTTGCAGGTCCAGCACCAGGCGGGTGGCATCGGCCGCGCCGCGCGGCCAGGCGCGCTGCAGCGCGTCGAGCATGTGACCCACGCTGAGCAGGGTCGGCGCCTCGTCGGTGCCGGGTGGCCGCAAGCGCGCCAGCACACCGCGCACGTCCTGCTGGATGGCCTCGCACTGCTGCGCCATCTCGCGCGCCACGCCGGCCAGTTCGTCCTGGCCGGCCAGACGGCGCTGCAGCCAGGCCGCGTTGGCCCGCAGCGCGGTCAGGTGCTGGCCGAATTCGTCGTGCAGCTCCTGGGCCAGGCGCTGGCGCTCCTCCTCCTGCAGCACCTGCAGCTGGCGCGCCAGCTGGCGGCGCTGGGCCTGCGCGGTGGCCAGCTCGCCATCCAGGTGGCGCAAGGCACCGGCGATGGTCTCCAGCTCGGCCACCGGCATCGCGGGCAGGCGCCGCACGCCGGGGTGCCGGCCCTCGCCGTCACCCATCTCGCCGATCGCCGCCACCAGGCGCGCCAGCGGGGCCAGCGCGCGACCCGTGTTCCAGCCGATCGCCACCAGCATGCCCAGCACCACCAGCGCCAGCAGCAGCGTGTCCACGCCCAGGCCGATCAAGGCCTCCGCGCGCTCGCTCTGCGGCCGCGCGGTCAGCGCCACCTGCCAGGCCTCGCCCTGAGGCCGCGGCTGCATCCAGGCCACGGTGAACGACGGTGTGTCGCCGAACACGGACTCGACCGCCGCCAGGACAGCCTGTACCGGCGCCGGCAACTGGCCCTCGGGCTCGGCCACCAGCAGCGTGCCGCCGCTGGCGTCGGTGACGCGCAGCTGCAGGTGCCGGGTCGGGCCGTCGCCGGGGCCGGGCGCCAGCAGGCGGCGGGCACGGTCGGGGTCGGGCATGGCGCTGGCGCTGGCCAGACGCTCGAACAGGCTGGCCAGGGCGCGCGCGCCATCCAGTTCCTCGTCGACGTCGGCGGCCATGCGCGCCAGCCCGATCACCGCCCACAGCAGCACCCCGGCCACAGCCACCCAGGCGGCACGGCGCATCACCAGGCGCGGCAGGGTGAGCGGCGGTTCGGGAAGTCTTCCCGCGGGTTCAGGAACCTGGCTTGCTTCCATGACGATGTATTCCCAACAATGATTCGAGGAGACAAGTTCCATGCCCGCTCCCCACCGGGTTCACCCTGAAACCCGCTGCGCATTGTCCGTGCGCCTGGCACTGTGCAGTGCCGCCCTGCTGGGCATGAGTGGTCCGCTGGCAGCGCAGACAGCGCCGCAGCAGGTCGAGGTGGTCGGCACCTCGCCGCTGCCCGGCCAGGGCGTGGACCGCAATGCCCTGCCCTACGGCACCCAGGTCGTGCGCCGCGCCGCGCTGGATGAGGCGCAGGCCGACAACACCACCGACTTCCTGGGCCGGCGCGTACCCGGCGCCCAGGTCAATGACATCCAGGGCAGCCCCTTCCAGGGCGACCTGACCTTTCGCGGCTACCGGGCCTCGGGCATCCTGGGCGCGGCGCAAGGTGTGTCGGTCTATGTCGATGGTGTGCGCTTCAACGAGCCCTTCGGTGACGTCGTCAACTGGGACATGGTGCCCGAGTTCGCGCTGCACAGCCTGTCTCTGGTGCCCGGTGCCAACCCGGCCTTTGGCCTGAACACGCTGGGTGGCGCACTGTCGCTGACCACCGCCACCGGCTTGACGGCGCCAGGCCTTCGTGGCGAGGCCTCGCTGGGCAGTTTTGGCCGCAAGAAGTTCGAGCTCTCGCACGGCGGCAGCCACGACGAGGGCTGGCACCACTACGCGGGCGTGGGCCTGTTCGATGAGACCGGCTGGCGCGATCACTCCGCCGGCCGGCTGGCCAATGGGCTGTTCAAGATCGGCCGTCAGGTGGGCGATGACGACATCGTCGTCAGCCTGCAGGCCGGCCGCAGCCGCCTGGTCGGCAACGGCCTGGTGCCGCTGGTGACGCTGGACGAGAACGGCGAGCGCACGCCCGACCTGGGCGCGCTGGACCGCGCCGCCGTCTTCACCCACCCCGACCTGACCCGCAACCAGCTGCTTCAGCTCAGCGCCCAGTGGCGCCGTCAGCTGGATGGGCGCACCACGCTGGAGTCACTGGTCTACATGCGCGACTCGCGCCGCACCACGATCAATGGCGACGGCGCGGACGACGAGGCCGAGGCCGCCGCCCAGCGCCAGCCCCTGGCCGACGAGGACGAGCCCAACGCCACCTTCAACCGCACCGCCACGCAGCAGAAGTCGGCCGGCGTGGCGCTGGCGCTGTCGGGCCGCCATGGCGCGCACCAGTGGCAGCTGGGTGCGGCGCTGGACCGCGCCACGGTGCACTACGAGCAAACCGAACAGGCCGGCATGTTTGACGCGACGCGCGGCGTGCAGCCGATCGCCGGCGAAGACCCCGAGCTGAGCGCCACGGTCAGCGGCACGTCCACCAGTGCTGGCGTCTATGCCAGCGACACCTGGCAGGTCGCGCCCGAGACCCACCTCACCGGCGCCGTGCGCATCAACTGGGCCCAGGTGGGCAACACCCTGTCCTCGATCAACGATGACACCGGCCTGTTCGAGGCCCATCCCCACGAGCGCTTCCGCTACACCAGCGTCAACCCGGCCCTGGGCGTGGCGCACAGGCTGAGCCCGGCGCTGACGCTGTTCGCCAACGTGGCCCGCAACAACCGGGTGCCCACGGTGATCGAGCTGGGCTGCGCCGACCCCGAGGAGCCCTGCCGCCTGCCCGCCGGCCTGCAATCCGATCCCTACCTGAAGCAGGTGATCGCCACCAGCTTCGAGGGCGGCGCCCGCTTCGCGCTGCCCGGCGGCGTCAAGGGCAGCATCACCACCTACCGCACCGACAACCGCAACGACATCCTGTTCCGCAGCACCAGCATCACCGGCCAGTTGGGCTACTTCGCCAACTTCCCCCGCACCCGCCACCAGGGCCTGGACCTCGACGCGCAATGGACGCTGGGCGAGTGGGAGCTGGGCGCCGGCTACAGCCACCTCGAGGCCACCTACCAGGCCAGCGGCGTGCTGCGCATGGGCGAGCGCAACGTCACGATCACCCCCGGCACACGTATCGCCGGCCTGCCGCGCCACCAGTTCAAGCTCAGCGCCGACTGGCGCGTGGGCGGCGGCTGGAGCCTGGGCGCCGACCTGCAGGCCTTGTCGGGCCGCGGCGTGTCGGGCAATGAGGACGGTCTGCTGGAGGACGGCGCGGGCCAACGCGTCGATCTGTCGCTGCCAGGCTATGCGCTGGTCAACCTGCGCGCCACCTGGAAGCCTGCGCAGGTCAAGGGGCTGGAACTGTTCGGTCGGATCACCAACGCCTTCAACCGGCGCTACGCCAGCTTTGGCGCGCTGGCCGCCACGCAGTTCGATGCGCAGGGCCAGTTCACCGGCGACGACACCGCGGCGCTGTTCGTGGCGCCCGGTGCGCCACGCGCCATCCAGGTGGGTCTGCGCTGGCAGTACTGAGGCGGAACAAGGGCCCTGGACGCCGTGCGTTCAGGGACCGAGGCTGCTGACTTGCCCGGGACTCAGCGGACCAGCTTGAGCAGCGCGCGGCCAGCCGGGCTTTTTGGGCGCCTCGAGGTCCACCGTGCCGTCGTTGTCGGGGTCCTGGGCCTTGAGCCAAACGCAGGGAGCAGCGGATCCGCCTGCGGGTCATGTCTTGGGCTCATGATCCGGCAACAGCCGATCGTGCCGCGAGACCATCCTGCTGTGCAACAAGCGCCATGCGCTGTGTTCAGGATGCATCTGCGGCACATCAGGCCGCCGCCGACCACCCACGAAAAAGGGCCCCTTGCGGGGCCCTCGGTGCGTTGGCGGGTCAGCCAGCGGTCACTTGGTCATCTTGAAGACCCAGACCGAGCCGCCCTGCTCCAGGAAGCTGACCTTCTTGGCCACGTCGCCGCCCCACAGCGGGACAGCGCCGCCCCAGCCGGAGACCACGGCCACGTACTGCTCGCCCTTGTCTTCCCAGGTGACCGGGGGCGCGACCACGCCTGAGCCGGTCTGGAACTTCCAGACGATCTTGCCGGTCTTGGCATCGGCGGCCTGCAGGTAGCCTTCCGGCGTGCCCCAGAACACCAGGTTGCCGCCGGTGGTCAGCACACCACCCCACAGCGGGGCGTTGTTCGGCGCTTCCCAGACGATCTTGCCGGACTTCGGATCGATCGCGCGCAGCGCGCCGATCGGGCCGTCGTTCAGCGTCTTGATCGTGAAGCCGGCGCCCAGGTAGGCCGCGCCCTTCTTGTAGGTGATCGGCTCGTTCCAGATCTCCATGCCCCACTCGTTGGCCGGCACGTAGAACAGGCCGGTCTGCGGGCTGTAGGCCATCGGCATCTGGTTCTTGCCGCCCAGGAAGGACGGGGCGGCGAAGACGCTCTGGCCCTTCTTGCCGTCGGCGCCGGCGGTGGGGTCGCCCGGGCGGTTCTCAGGCACGAAGTTCGGGCGGCCGGTCTTCAGGTCGATGCCGGTGGCCCAGGTGACCTTCTTGACGAAGGGGAAGGCGTTGACCAGCTTGCCGGTCTTGGCGTCGTTGACGTAGAAGAAACCGTTGCGGTCGGCCTTGCCGCCCAGCACCTGGTTGCCGTCGTCGTAGGTGACGAACTCGTTGACGCCGTCGAAGTCCCAGCCGTCGTTGGGCGTGTTCTGGTAGTGCCAGACGATCTGGCCGGTCTTCACGTCGATGGCGACGGTCGAGCAGCTGAAGAGGTTGTCACCCTTGCGCAGGTGGCTGTTCCACGGCGCCGGGTTGCCGGTGCCGAAGTAGGCCAGACCGGTCTTGGCGTTGTAGGTGCCGCCCAGCCAGGTGGCCGCGCCGCCGGTCTTCCACAGGTCGCCCGGCCAGCTCTTGCCCTGGGTGCCGGAAATGCCGTTCTCGGTCTTGTTGCCGTTGGCGTCGAACTTGTAGCCCATGTGGCCTTCGACGGTCGGGCGCACCCAGACCAGCGCGCCGGTCTTGGGGTTGCGCGCCTCGACGCGGCCCACCACGCCGAATTCGCCGCCGGACACGCCGGTCAGCAGCAGGCCGCCAGCGATGATCGGCGCGGCCGAGGCGGAGTAGCCGTCGGCGTAGTTGTCGATCTTCTCCTTCCAGACGACGTCACCGGTGTCCTGGTTCAGGGCCACCAGCTGGGCGTCCAGCGTGGCGAAGATGACCAGGTTGTCATACAGCGCGGCGCCGCGGTTGATCACGTCGCAGCAGGGCATGATGCCCTCGGGCAGGCGGTGCTCGTACTTCCACAGCTTCTGGCCGGTGGCAGCGTCCAGCGCGTAGATGCGCGAGTACGAGGCCGTGACGAACATCTTGCCGTTGTGGATGACCGGCTGCGACTCCTGGCCGCGCTGCTTCTCGCCACCGAACGAGAAGGACCAGGCCGGCACCAGCTTGCCGATGTTGCCGGTGTTGATCTTGGCCAGCGGCGAGAAGCGCTGGCCCTGGGTACCGATACCCCACGACAGCACGTCGCCGGGGGACTTGGCGTCGTTCTCGATCATCTGGTCGGTGACGACGGCCTGGGCCATCTGGGCCGTGCCGAGCGTGATCAGCAGGGCAAGCAGTTTCATGCGCATGGGTTGTCTCCTGTAGCGGGGGCTTCGCGTTGTCACGCCCTGGCACTTCCGGGGCGTTCCGGGAGTTCTTCCCGGCAAGTGGCGTGCCAGTCGCTGCAGGGCCGAAAACTCAGGGTTGGACCGGACGCGCGGCGCTCAAATCCCCGGGAAAACACGGGGCAATTGCTCCAGCCTCGCACACCGGTGCGGGCCCGTGCTAGCGCGTGTGACGCCGCTCAGCGCAGGCCGTCGAACAGCCAGACCTCGACCTCGTCGCCCGCCGCCACGCTCCCCTGGTCGTGGCGCAGGCAGACCAGCGCATTGGCCTCGGCCATGCTGCGCAGGATGCCGGCGCCCTGGGCGCCGGTCAGGCGGACCTGCCAGCCACCGCCCTCGGCGGGCTCGACGATGCCGCGCTGGAACTCGCTGCGCCCGGGGCGCTTGCGGATCGCCGCCACGCTGCGCGCGCGCAGCGCCGGCAGCGGGCGTGCAGTGGCGCCCGCCAGCACCAGCAGTGCCTCGCGGGCGAAGACGTAGTAGGTGACCAGCGCCGCCACCGGATTGCCCGGCAGCGCGAACAGCCAGGCACGCCGCCCGCCGGGCCCGTCGAGCGGGCCGAAGGCGAAGGGCCGGCCGGGGCGCATCGCCACCTTCCAGAAATCGACCTGGCCGCGCGCCGCCAGCAGGTCGCGGGTGTAGTCGGCGTCGCCCATGCTGACGCCGCCGCTGGTCAGCACCACGTCGGCCTCGGCGATCGCGCGGTCCAGCGTGGCGTTCAGCGCGGCCGGGTCGTCGGGCACCAGGCCCAGGTCCAGCACCTCCACGCCCAGGCGCTGCAGCGCGGCCATCAGGCTGTAGCGGTTGCTGTCGTAGATGCAGCCCGGATCCAGCGGCTGGCCCAGCGTGCGCAACTCGTTGCCGGTGGAGAACAGGGCCACGCGCAGGCGGCGACGCACCGGAACGGTCTCGATGCCCAGCGAGGCCACCAGGCCCAGTTCGGCCGGGCCCAGCACCGTGCCGGCGGCCAGCGCCGGCTTGCCCTGGGCCAGGTCCTCGCCCTGCGGACGCCGGTTCTCGCCCGGACGCAGCACGCCGGGGGCGATGTGCACGCCGTCCGCATCGACGCGGCACAGCTCGATCGGCACCACGGTGTCCAGGCCTTCGGGCATCACCGCGCCGGTCATGATGCGCACCGCGTGGCCGGGCGGCACCGCCGGTGAGGTCGGCGCGCCGGCAAACACGGTCTCGGCCAAGGCCGTCAGCCGGGTCTCGCCGCTGGCGGCCAGGTCGGCACCGCGGAAGGCGTAGCCGTCCATCGCCGAGTTGTCATGCGCCGGCACGTCGATCGGCGAGACCACCGGCTCGGCCAGCACCCGGCCCAGCGCCTGGGTCAGCGGCACCGTCTGCTGGTCGGTGATCGGCCGCAGCGTGGCCAGCACGCGGCGGCGCGCCTCGTCAACCGGCAGTTCATGGCCAGCGGCCAGGGGGGAAGGTCCGAGTTCGGGCATGGGGACGGGCACGGCAGCGGTGGGAAGGGTGGCGATTGTCGGCGCCAAGCGACGTTCGCCATGATATGCAATGCCATGCATATCGCCTTGCGCCAGGGCGCCCGCCAGAATCGCGCCGCCCCCGCATGAACACCCTGTCCGAGAGCCTGCAGCGCGCACTGCAACTGATCCTGGCCGCCGACCCCGAGCTCTGGCGGATCGTCGCCTTGTCGCTGCGCGTCAGCGCCACCGCCTGCCTGCTCGGCGCGCTGATCGGGCTGACGCTGGGCGCCTGGCTGGCCGTGGCCCGCTTCCCCGGCCAGGGCACGCTGGTCTGGGCACTGAACACGCTGCTGGCCCTGCCCTCGGTGGTGGTGGGCCTGCTGGTCTACCTGCTGCTGTCGCGCTCCGGGCCGCTGGGCGACTGGGGCCTGCTGTTCACGCCCACGGCCATGGTGATCGCGCAGAGCATCCTGGTGGTGCCCCTGATCGCCGCGCTGACCCGCCGCGTGGTGCTGGGCGCGCTGGCCGAGGGGGGTGACCAGCTGCGCTCGCTGGGTGCCGGGCCGATGCTGTCAGCCGGCCTGATGCTGATGCACGAGCGCCTGGCGGTGCTGACCATCCTGCTCACCGCCTTCGGCCGGGCGATCGCCGAGGTGGGTGCGGTGATGATCGTCGGCGGCAACATCAATGGCGTGACGCGGGTGATGACCACCTCGATCGCGCTGGAGACCAGCAAGGGCGACCTGCCGCTGGCGCTGGCGCTGGGCCTGCTGCTGCTGGCGGTGGTGGGCCTGCTCAACGGCCTGGCGGCGCTGCTGCCGGGCAGCGAATCCTCGGTCACCGAGGCCCGGGCGCTGGCATGAGGTCCGACGCCGCCACCCTGCTGGCCGAACCGCTGCTGAGCCTGGCAGGTGCCAGTGTGCACTTCGGCAGCGTCTGCGCGCTGCAGCCGCTGCACCTGACGCTGTCGCGCGGCGAACGCCTGGCGCTGATCGGCCCCAACGGCTCGGGCAAGACCACGCTGCTGCGCCTGCTCCACGGTCTGCAGGCGCACCAGGGCCAGCGCACGCTGCACCGGCCGCTGGTGGCGGCCATGCTGTTCCAGCACCCCTTCCTGCTGCGCCTGTCGGCCTGGCACAACCTGACGTTGGCGCTGTGGCTGCGCGGCGTGGCGGCCGCGCAGCGTGCCGAGCGCGCCCGGCTGGCGCTGGAGCGCGTGGGCCTGGCGGAGATGGCCCGGCGACCGGCGCGGGCGCTGTCGGGCGGCCAGCAGCAGCGCCTGGCCCTGGCCCGCGCCTGGGCGCTGCAGCCCGACATCCTGTTCCTGGATGAGCCCACGGCGAGCCTGGACCCCAGCGCCAAGCGCGAGGTCGAGACGCTGATCGATGAATTCGCCCGCGACGGCATGACCCTGGTGCTGACCAGCCACAACCTCGGTCAGGTCAAGCGCCTGAGCACGCGGGTTGTCTGCCTGGACCACGGCCGCGTGCTGGCCGACCTGCCCACCGACGAGCTCTTCCATCGCACCGACCTCGACCCCGAGGTCAGCCTGTTCCTCAAAGGAGAACTCCCATGGACCTGAGTCCCTTCACCCGCCGCCAGCTGGGCCTGGCGCTGGCCGCCGCCGTCGCCACCCTCAGCCTGCCCAGCTGGGCGGACGACAAGTTCATCGTGATGGCCAGCACCACCTCCACCGAGCAGTCGGGCCTGTTCGGCCACCTGCTGCCGGCCTTCAAGCAGGCCACCGGCATCGAGGTGCGCGTGGTGGCGGTGGGCACCGGACAGGCGCTGGACATGGGCCGCCGCGGCGATGCCGATGTGCTCTTCGTGCACGACACCGCCGCCGAGGAGAAGTTCGTCGCTGACGGCTTCTCCACCCAGCGCCGCAACGTCATGTACAACGACTTCGTGCTGGTCGGCCCGGCGGCGGATCCGGCCAAGGTCAAGGGCGGCGACATCGGGGCCGCCTTCGGCAAGCTGGCCGCGGCGGGCGCCAGCTTCATCTCGCGCGGCGACAAGAGCGGCACCCACGCCGCCGAGCTGCGCCTGTGGAAGGGCGCCGGGGTCGACCTGGGCACGGCCAAGCCGGCCGGCTACAAGGAATGCGGCTGCGGCATGGGTCCGGCGCTGAACATGGGCGCCTCCACCGGCGCCTACGTGCTGACCGACCGCGGCACCTGGCTGAACTTCAAGAACCGCCAGGACCTCAGCGTGCTGGTCGAGGGCGACAAGAAGCTGTTCAACCAGTACGGCGTGATGGTGGTGAACCCGGCCAGGTTTGCGCACGTGAAGAGCGCGCTGGCCCAGCAGTTCGCCGACTGGGTGGTGTCACCGGCCGGCCAGGCCAGCATCAGCGCCTACAAGATCAACGGCGAGCCGCTGTTCTTCCCCAACGCCTCGCGCTGATCACCGCTCGCGAACTGGCGCAGCAGCGCCAGCGCCGGCGACAGCGGTTGCCGGCGCTCGGCCACGGCCTGGGCGATGCGCCATTGCTCATTGGCCAGGCGCTGCAGCAGCGAGGCCGGCGCCTCCAGGCACCCCATCTGCCAGTCGGCGAACAGGCGAGTATCGATCGGCTCGCGCCACAGCACGTGCAGCTCGCGGTGGCGGGGTGAGGCCGACACCCGGTCCCAGACGCGCTGGACGCCGTCGGGCGGGCCTTCCAGGTACTGCAGGAAGCGTTCGCTGTCGTACAACAGCACGCCACTGACGCCCTGGCTGGCGTTGAACATCCGGGCCTGGAGCAACAGGTTGCCCAGGTCGGTCGCGCTCATCGGGCGGGTCGGCACACTGCTGTAGGCCAGGGCGAGCCAGTTCACGGATCGGGACTCCAAGGGATTCATCCATCACCGTTATCGGCTGAAACGCCGGGCGGTTGAGGGCCGGCTCAGTGACCCGACCCCATCGCCAGCCAGGCCATGCCCACCGCGGCGGCCACCAGCAGCGTGCAGTAGACCAGGCTGGTCACCACCATGCCGGCCAGGCGGCCCGCTCCGGGTGACCCGTGCACGCGCCGCATCGCCAGCACCGCATACACCGGCAGGCCCAGCAGCGGCAGCATGTCCACCGGGCCCGGCAGGGCCATGGCTGCCAGCAGCAGCAGGTACCACGCGCTGTGCAGGTGCAAAGAGAACACGAAGTGCTCGCCATAGCTGCGCCGCCGGTCCAGGTAGAGCAGCTTCAGCAGGGCGGCGAACACCGGCTGCATCAGGAACATGGCGTAGGGTGCCCAGGCCAGCACCCGGGCACTGTTGGCCAGGTTGCCTCCACTGGCCGCACCGGAGGCGGCACTGGCGATGCCCTGGGCCACCGCCTGCAGGCGCTGGGCGTCGCGGCACTGCGCCTCGGTGGGACGGCTGGCCGCCGAGGCCACGGCCGACGCCGGCGCAGGCGCCTGGCAGGCCGCCAGCAGCTCATCGGCCTCGGTCTGCAGCTCATCGACCGCCACCGCGGCCGACTCGGCCCCGGAGCGCTGCACCTCGATCTCGGGCGGGGTGGCATTGAGCTTGAGCGCCAGGAAGAACACGAAGCTGCAGCTCAGGTACAGGCGCAGCGGCAGCAGGTACAGACGGCGCCGACCGGCCAGGTACTCCAGCGTCAGCCGGCCTGGCACCGCCAGACCCCGCAGCGTGCGCCACAGCGCGCCTTCCAGCGCCACGTAGTGGGTGATGAACTCGTGCACGAACTCCCACAGCGTGGGCGCGTGCAGGTGGGTCTCCTGGCCGCAGTTCGGGCAGTGGCGCGCCTGCGGCCACACCGACAGGTCCTGGCCACAGTTGGGGCAGGCGGCCGGATGGTCCATGCTCAGGCGCGCTCGGCCAGCGCCAGCGCCGCTTCGGCCGCGGCGCGGCTCAGCGACTCGCGCACCGCGGGATCGTCGAGGTCCTCGTTGTCCGCCTCGCCGTCACCGCCCAGCAGCGCGATCGGCACCAGCAAGGGCCCGAGCTGCGGGTCGTCGAACAGCGGCGCCCAGGCCGCCGGGTCCAGGTCGGTGGCTTGCAGGAAGCCGGTGCACCAGTCGCCGGCATCGGCCCACTCGTGGCCTTCGTGCTCGGCCAGGCTGAACACCGGCTCCCACAGCGTGGGGTGTTCGCGCAGCGTGCTGAGGATGGCCTGCAGATGCCGCAGCACCAGCACCACCGTGCGCTTGCGCTGCTGGTTGCTGGTGAACGGGGCGCCGTCGTCACCATCGCCCCCCCAGACGGCGGGCAGCCAGTCGGCGGTGGGCAGGGTGTCGAGCACGCTGGCCGGGCCCACCGCCAGCGCGGTGAGGTAGCCGTCCAGACCGTCCAGGCTCATCACGCCGTCGCGGCCGGACTGGGCCAGTTGCAGCAGCCACTGGTCCAGGTGTTCCAGCTCCTCCTCGCTCAGCGGGGTGTTGGGCGAGGCGCGGTTGAATTGCGGGTACTGCATCGCTCAGGCTCCGATGAACTCGTCGCCGCCCAGGTAGGGGCGCAGCGCGGCCGGCACGCGGATGCGGCCGTCGGCCTGCTGATGGTTCTCCAGCACCGCCACCAGCGCACGGCCCACCGCCAGGCCCGAACCATTGAGGGTGTGGACCAGCTCGGTCTTGCCCTGGGCGTTCTTGAAGCGCGCCTGCATGCGGCGGGCCTGGAAGGCCCCCATGTTGCTGCACGAGCTGATCTCGCGGTAGGTGTTCTGCGCCGGCAGCCAGACCTCCAGGTCGAAGGTCTTCACGGCCCCGAAGCCCATGTCACCGGTGCACAGCAGCACCACGCGGTAGGGCAGCTCCAGCCCCTGCAGGATGGCCTCGGCGTGGCCGACCATCTGGTCGAGCGCGGCGAAGCTCTGGTCAGGGGTGGTGATCTGCACCATCTCGACCTTGTCGAACTGGTGCTGGCGGATCATGCCGCGGGTGTCGCGTCCGGCGCTGCCCGCTTCCGAGCGGAAGCAGGGCGTGTGGCCGGTCAGCTTGATCGGCAACTGGTCAGCGCTGAGGATGCTGTCGGCCACGGTGTTGGTCAGCGTGACCTCCGAGGTGGGGATCAGGTACCACTTGTTGCCGGCCTCGTCGCCGTCGCCCGAGGTGACATGGAACAGGTCCTGCTCGAACTTGGGCAGCTGGCCGGTGCCGCGCATGGCGGCGGCGTTGACCATGTAGGGCGTGTAGCACTCGGTGTAGCCGTGGCGCTGGGTGTGGGTGTCCAGCATGAACTGGGCGAGCGCGCGGTGCAGACGCGCCACCGGGCCGCGCATCAGCGAGAAGCGCGCGCCGGCCAGCTTGACGCCGGCCTCGAAGTCCAGGCCCAGCGGCGCGCCCAGGTCCACGTGGTCCTTGACCGGGAAGGCATAGGTGCCGGGTGTGCCCCAGCGGCGCACCTCCTGGTTGGCCGTCTCGTCCGGGCCCACCGGCACGCTGTCGTCGGGCAGGTTGGGGACACCCAGCAGCAGGCCCTGCAGCTCGGCCTGCAGCGCGTCCAGGCGCGTGGCGCCGGCCGTCATCTCGTCGGCGATGCCGGCCACCTGGGCCATCAGCGCCTCGACCTGGGCGGCCGTGTCTTCGCCCTTGGCGGCTTTGCCCTTGAGCTGGCCAATCTGCTTGCTCAGCGCATTGCGCTGCGCCTGCAGCTCCTCGGTGCGGGTCTGCAGCGTCTTGCGCTCGGCTTCCAGTGCGCCAAAGCGCGGCACGTCCAGGAAGGGCTGCGGGGTCTTGCGGGTCTCAAGCTTGGCCACGACCGCGTTCAGGTCACGGCGCAGCTGGGTGATGTCGAGCATGGAAGTCTCTCTTCGCGAATTCGAATCGGGGCCGGCGCAGCGCGTCGGCGGGCGGCAGGATCAGGCCTCGGAGCGCCCGGATCGCTCGGCCGCGAAGGCCGCCATCGACTTGTCGCCCAGGCCCTTGGGCAGCGGAAACTGGATCGTCTCCTCAACGCCCGTCATCTTGCGCACACCGGTGGCGCCCAGCGCCTTCAGGCGGGCGATCACCTGCTGCACCAGCACGTCGGGCGCGCTGGCGCCAGCCGTCAGGCCCACGCGCGGGCGGCCGTCCAGCCAGGCAGGCTGCAGGTCGTCGGCGGCGTCGACCATGTAGGCCGGCGTGCCCAGGCGCTCGGCCAGCTCGCGCAGGCGGTTGCTGTTCGAGCTGGTGGGGCTGCCCACCACGATCACCACATCCACCGCCGGGGCCAGCACCTTGATCGCGTCCTGGCGGTTCTGGGTGGCGTAGCAGATGTCCTGCTTCTTGGGTTCGCGCACGTTCGGGAAGCGCGCCTTCACCGCGGCGTGGATGGCCGCGGCATCGTCCACGCTCAGCGTGGTCTGGGTGACCACCGCCAGGCGGTCGGGGTTCTTCACCGGCACGGTGGCCACATCGGCCTCGTCCTCGACCAGGTAGATGCCCTCATGCAGCTGGCCCATCGTGCCTTCCACCTCGGGGTGGCCCTTGTGGCCGACCATGATGAACTCGTAGCCCTCCTTCGAGAGCTTGGCCACTTCCACGTGGACCTTGGTGACCAGCGGGCAGGTGGCGTCGAAGATGCGAAAGCCCCGGGCCTCGGCCTCGGCCTGCACCGCCTTGCTGACGCCATGCGCCGAGAAGATCAGCGTGGCACCGGCCGGCACCTCCGAGAGCTCCTCGATGAAGATCGCGCCCTTGGCCTTCAGGTCGTTGACCACGTAGGTGTTGTGGACGATCTCGTGGCGCACATAGATCGGCGCGCCGTACAGCGTGAGCGCGCGCTCGACGATCTCGATCGCCCGGTCCACCCCGGCACAGAAGCCACGCGGTTCAGCCAGCAGGATCTCGCCCATCACAGCACCCCGATCACCTGGACCTCGAAGGTCACGGCCTGGCCGGCCAGCGGGTGGTTGAAATCGAACTCGACCCAGCCCTCGCCCACGGCCCGCACCACACCGGCGAAGCGGCCGGTGTTGTCGGGGGTGGGGAACTCGACCACATCACCCACGTGGTACTCGGCCTCGGGGTCGCCCATCTCGTTCAGGACCTGGCGCTTCAGACGCTGCACCATATCGGGGTTGCGCGGGCCGAAGGCCTCGCCCGCCGCCAGCGTGAAGGCCTGGCGTGCGCCCTCCTGCAGCCCGATCAGGCGCGCCTCAAAGGCCGGCGACAGCTGGCCGGCGCCCAGCGTCAGCGTGGCCGGCTTGTCGTGGAACGTGGTGACCACGTCGGCGCCGTCGGGGCCCGCAAGGCGGTAGTGCAGGGTCAGGAAGGACCCTTGCTGGATGGTGTTCACGGTGGGAAAACTGGTAGTCTGGGCGCTGATTTTACGGGTCGCCCCACGCATGGGCGCCTGAATCTCAGGGAGACGGGCATGACGATCAAGGATCTGCCGGCCGAGTTGCGGCCGCGCGAGAAGCTGCTGGCCCGCGGGCCGGCCGCGCTGGCCGACGCCGAACTGCTGGCCCTGCTGCTGCGCACCGGCCTGCCGGGCCAGGGTGTGCTGGCGCTGGCGGGCAGCCTGCTGGAACGCTTTGGCGGCTTTGGCGGCCTGCTGCACGGCACGCCGGCGGATTTCGGCCAGGTCAAGGGCCTGGGGCCGGCCAAGCGGGCCGAACTGGCCGCGGTGATGGAGATGGCGCGGCGCGCGCTGGCGCAGCAGATCCGCGCGGAACCGGTGTTCGACGCCCCGACCAAGGTCAAGGACTTCGTCGCGCTGAAGCTGGGCGGCCAGCGGCGCGAGGTCTTCGGCGTGCTGTTCCTGGATGGCCAGCACCGGCTGATCGAGTGGCGCGAGCTGTTCCAGGGCACCCTCACGCAGACCAGCGTCTACCCGCGCGAGGTGGTCAAGGAGGCGCTGGCGCTGAATGCCGGCGCGGTGATCCTGGCCCACAACCACCCCAGCGGCCTGGCCGAGCCCTCACGCGCCGACGAGTACCTGACCCAGGCGCTCAAGAGCGCGCTGGCCCTGGTGGACGTGCGGGTGCTGGACCACCTGGTGGTGGGCACCGGCCAGGTGGTGAGCTTCGCCGAGCGGGGACTGCTCTGAGCCGGGGTATGGTCGCGGCCACACCCACACGCTGACCTGCCCATGCACGCCCTGCTGACCACCCTGCGCCAGATGACCCTGCCCACCGAGGCGGCGCGGGTCTTCCACGGCCGCGGCGGCCTGCACCCGGGCTGCGAGGCCTGGACGCTGGACTGGTATGACCCGGTCTGGCTGCTCACCAGCTTTGCGCCCGCCAGCGAGGCCGACCTGGCGGCGATCGGCGCCGCACTGGCCGCGCGCTGGGCCGAGCTGGCGCCCGGCCAGCCGCTGAACTGGGTGTTCCAGCAGCGCGACGAGATGCGCGCCGACAACCGTCTGATGGCCGGCCAGATCCCCGAGCCGCATGTCGTCATGCTGAACGGCGCCCGCTTCGGCGTGCACCTGCTGCGCGGCCAGAACCACGGCCTGTTCCTGGACATGGCCGAGGGCCACCGCTGGGTGCGCGAATGGGCGGCGGCGCATCCCGGCGCGCGGGTGCTGAACCTGTTCGCCTACACCGGCGCCTTCTCGGTGGCGGCCCTGCGCGGCGGCGCCGCCCGGGTGGACAACTACGACATGGCCCGCGGCGCGCTGGCCATCGCCAAGCGCAACCACCTGCTCAACGGCCTGGACCAGGGCGCGGCCTTCCTGCCGCACGACATCTTCAACTCCTGGGGCCGCATCACCCGCCACGGCCCGTATGACCTGGTGGTGATGGACCCGCCCAGCCACCAGAAGGGCAGCTTCGTCGCCGACAAGGACTGGGCGCGCCTGCTGCGCCGCCTGCCTGAGCTGCTGGCGCCCGGCGGCGAGGCCCTGCTGTGCCTGAACTCGCCCAAACTGGGTGAGGAGGTCCTGCGCCAGACCCTGGCTGAAGCCGCGCCGACGATGGAAGTGGTTGCGCGCCTGCCCAACCCCGCGGCCTTCGCCGACGTCGATCCGCAGCGCGCGCTCAAGGTGCTGCAGGTGCGTCGCGCGGCGGCGTAGCATCGGCGGCCATGATCGACCGCGCACGCCTGTGGCTGCTCGCCGTGCGCGACAGCTTCGTGATGCTGTTGCCGCTGACGGCGCTGGGCATCGGCGCGGTGCTGCTGTACCACTTTCCCTGGGCGCCCTACCGGGACCTGACCCAGTCCTGGTTCGGGCCGGACTGGGCGCATGCGCTGAAGGCGGTCGAGCGCTCGACCCTGGGCGTCTTCGGTCTGGCCCTGTCGGCCCTGGTGGCGGTGCGGCTGACGCGTCTGCTGCCGCCGCCGCGCGCGCTGGACCAGCACCTGCCGGCGCTGGCCGTGGGCACCCTGTCGATGGCGAACTACCTGCTGTGCGGCCGCATGCTCCACCCAGGCCAGCCGCCGGTGCTGGACAACCTGGTGCAGGGCATGCTGGTGGGCGTGGCCACGGCGGAGCTGCTGCAGCGCTGCGGCGCCTGGCACTGGCTGTGGCCCCGCGGGCTGCCCTTCGGCAGCGATGGCCAGTTCTTCCATGCGCTGCGCATCACGCCGGCGGCGGTGTTGAGCAGCCTGGTGCTGATGGGCGCCGCCTGGCTGCTGGCACCGCTGCTGCGCCCGGACGGCCAGTGGGTCGACCCGGCACTCGCCTGGCTCCACGCGCGCAGCAACCCCCAGCAGTGGCTGACACTGACCGCGGTGCTGCTCAATCAACTCGCCTGGAGCGTCGGCATTCCCGGGGGGCATCTGCTGGACATGGACACCGCCACGCTGTTCGCACCCACCGGCGGCCCGCCACTGCCGGGCCGGATGTGGCGGCCGGTGTTCGACAGCTTCGTGCTGATGGGCGGCAGCGGCGCCACCTTCGGCCTGATGCTGGCGATGCTGTTCAACAGCCGCCCCGGGGCCACCCGGCGACTGGCCTGGCTGTCGCTGCTGCCGGGCAGCTTCAACATCAACGAGACCCTGATCTTCGGCCTGCCCCTGGCCCTGAACCGCCACTTCCTGCCCGCCTTCATCGGCGTGCCGGTGCTGATGGCGGTGCTGACCCTGGTCGCCTTTGACCACGGCTGGCTGGCGCTGGCGATCAGCGATGCCCGTTCGGTACCCTGGACCACGCCGCCGTTGATTTCCGGCTGGCTGATCACCGGTTCCTGGCGGGGCGCGGCCTTCCAGGCGCTGCTGCTGGCGCTGTCGACCGCGCTGTACTGGCCACTGGTCAGCCGCTGGGAACGCCGCCGCGAAGCCCTGGACAGGCAGACCCTGGACGCCACGGTGGCCGCGCTGCTGGACACGACCGCCGGCACCGTGCCGCCGCTGCGCCGGCAGGACAACGTGGGCGGCAGCGCACGCGAACTGCTGGCCGACCTGCGCCAGGCCCTGGAGCGCGGCGCGCTGGTGCAGCACTACCAGCCGCAGGTCGATACCGCAGGCCACTGCGTCGGCGTCGAGGCCCTGCTGCGCTGGCATCACCCGCGCCATGGCCCGATCGCCCCAGGCGCAGTGGTCGCTCTGGCTGAGCAGGGTGGGCTGATCGACGCCCTGGGCGACTGGGCGCTGGACACCGCGCTGGCCTGCAAGGCCCGCTGGAACCGCCAGGGACTGCCGCCGGTGGTGATGGCGGTGAACCTCTCGCCCACCCAGTTGCGCGACCGCCGCCTCGCCCAGCGCATCGGTGCGGCGCTGCAGCGCCACGGCCTGCGCGCCGAGGAGCTGGAGCTGGAGCTGACCGAAACACACGCGGTGCCTGCGCTGCGCGAGGTCGACGAGACGCTGCAGGCGCTGGCGCAGACCGGCGTGCGCCTGTCGATGGATGACTTCGGCATGGGCTATTCGTCGCTGCTGCAACTGCGCCGCATCCCGGTGCACACGATCAAGATCGACGGCTCGATCACCCGCGACATCGTCAGCAGCCGCAGCGACGCCGACATCGTGCGCAGCATCGCCCAGCTGGGGCGCGCGCTGGGCGTGCGGGTGCTGGCCGAGTTCGTTGAAACCACCGAGCAGCGCCAGTGCCTGGCCGAACTGGGCTGCGGTCTGTTCCAGGGCTACCTGCACAGCCGGCCGCTGTCGGCCGAGGACTGCGCCGCGCTGCTGCAGACGGCGGGCGGTCGTCAGCCCAGCGTCGCCATCGCCTGAGCCGCGATGTCCAGCGAACGCCAGCGCAACTCGGGCTCGTAGACGTCGCAGACCAGCATCAGCTCGTCGGCGCGGGTGGCCTCGAGCAGGGCGGCGAAGCCCTGGCGCACGGTGTCGGGCCCGCCCACCACGGCGCAGCCCAGGAAGTCGGCGATGCCGGCGCGCTCCGCGGGCGACAGTGACTCGACGAACCCGGCCTGCGGCGGCTGCAGGCGCTGGCGGTCGTTGCGCAGGATGCCCAGCACCCGCTGGTAGACGCTGCTGGCCAGGAACTGCGCCTCGTCGTCGGTGGGGGCCGCCACCAGTGGCACGCCGATGATCACCTTCGGCTGGGCCAGTTCGGCGCTGGGGCGGAACAGCCGGCGGTACAGGTCCAGCGCCTGCAGCAGCAGCCGCGGCGCGAAGTGCGAGGCAAAGGCATAGGGCAGACCGCGCTCGGCCGCCAGCTGGGCCGAGAACAGGCTGGAGCCGAGCAGCCAGATTGGCACGCGCGTGCCGGCGCCGGGCATGGCCAACACGCGCTGGCCTGGGGCGGGGTCGTCCAGCAGTTGCTGCAGCGCGGCCACGTCGCGCGGGAAGTCCTGCTCTGATTCAACCCGGTCGCGGCGCAGCGCGCGCATGGTCTCGCGGTCGGTGCCGGGCGCGCGGCCCAGGCCCAGGTCGATCCGCCCGGGGTAGAGCTCGGCCAGCGTGCCAAACGCCTCGGCCACCACCAGCGGCGCGTGGTTGGGCAGCATCACCCCGCCCGAGCCGACGCGGATGCGCCGCGTGGCGCCGGCGATGTGGCCCACCAGCACCGCGGTGGCGGAGCTGGCGATGCCCGCCATGTTGTGGTGTTCGGCCAGCCAGTAGCGGGTGAAGCCCAGCCGCTCGGCATGCAGGGCGGTCTGCCGGGCCACGGCCAGCGCATCAGCCACGCTGCGCCCATCGCGCACCGCGACCAGATCCAGCATCGACAGGGGAACGGGCTGCATCGGGTTCATCACCCGATCATCGCACCCAGACCAAAGTCACTCGGCCAGGAAGGCCTGCAGGTGGTCGGCCAGGTGCATCGCGTGGGCCTGCTCGTGACCGGCGCGGTCGAGTGCGCCGTAGGCGAAATGCGGTGACCAGGGCCCGGGCCAGGCGCGGAAGGCCGCGATCGCCGAGTGCAGCCGGGCCAGGGCCTGGGCCTCGTCGGCATGGTCGGGCGGCGGGGGCTCGCCGGGCACCGGCGCACGGCGGTCGTGCGACATCCAGCCACGCCGCCGGAACACCGCGAAGGCCAGCGCACCTACGCTGAGCTGGAACCAGCGCGGCTTGGGCTGCGGGAAGCCCTGCATCGAGTACTCGATGCCCTGCGCGCAGTGCAGCAGCGCCTGGGCCAGGGTACGGCCTTCGACCACGGCCGGAAGCGACGAGCGCGGCAGCGCTGCCAGCCCGGTCAGGGCCGCGTCGAAGTCGTGCCAGCGCAGGCGGCTCATCCGCGGGCCTGCGGCGCCAGGGCCTGCGGATCCCGACGGGCCACCGGGCCGGCCGCGGCATCGATCGCCTGCGCCACCTCGCGGCGCCAGCCCAGCCGGAATCCCGCCTCGGCCGCCACGAACAGCGGCCCGATCACCAGGCCGACCAGATCATCCACGAAGGCCGGCTTGCGGCCTTCCCACCAGTGGCCGACGAACTGGAAGACCCAGCCGACGATGAACAGGCCGATGCCCCAGGCCAGCCAGCTGGCGGTGCTGCCCGCGGCCAGCCCCTGGGCGCCCCAGAGCGCCAGTGCCAGCAACGCCGTCATCGCCACGCCGTAGCGCCCGTCCAGGCGCAGGTAGTACACCGAAAAGGCCGCCGCCAGCGCCAGCGCAGGCGACAGCGCGCCCCAGGCGGGACGCGACAGCAGCACCGCGATCGCGAACGTGATCATCGGGATGCCCACGAAGTGGGTGGCGATGTTGCGCGGGTCGCGGTGGTAGCGGGCGTACTGGATCAGCTGTTCGTTCAGGGTTTTCATGGTGGCACCTCGGGGACGCTGGGGGCGCAGTATTCGGCCTGAGGCGGCCCGGCGACTATCGGGCAGCCGACAATTCCCACGATGCCCCGCTCAGGACAAACCCCGACCGATGACTGGCTGACCCCGCTGCGGGCCGGCCGCTGGTTTGCCGACCTGGGCGAGCCCGCCCAGCGCGCCCTGCTGGCCGAGGCGCGCTGCGTGACGCTGGGCGCGGGTGACACGCTGTTCCGGCGCGGCGATGCCTGCGACGGCCTGTATGCGGTGCTGGATGGCGCCGTGCGCATCGGCGCGGTGGACGCCGCCGGGCGCGACCTGCTGCTGCAGGTGCTGGGCGCGCCGCACTGGTTCGGCGAGATCGCGGTGATCGACGGTGGCGCGCGCACCCACGATGTCAGCGCCCGCGGCGAATGCCGCCTGCTGCAGGTGCCGCAGGCGGCGCTGCAGGCCTTGCTGGCGGACGATCCGCTGTGGTGGCGTCACCTGGGTCGGCTGCTGGCCGAGAAGTCGCGCGCGCTGCTGGCCGGCCTGGAGCAGATCGCGGCCCTGCCGGCGCCGCAGCGCATCGCGCTGCGCCTGCTGGCGCTGGCCGAGGGGCACGGCATGCTGGCCCCGGGTGTGGTGCAGCGCGAGCTGGCGCTGAACCAGGAACAGCTGGGCGCGATGCTGGCGCTGACGCGCCAGACCGTCAGCGAGACCCTGGGCGACTTCGAGGCCCGCGGCTGGCTGCGCCGCGGCTATGGCCGCATCGAGCTGCTCAATGCCGACGCGCTGCGCGCACTGGCCGATCAGCCACCAAAGTCCAGCGGCAGGCCGACATAGTTCTCGGCGATGGTCTTCAGGCCGTTGGCCGAGTGCATCAGGTAGTCGAGTTCGGCACTCTTGAGCTTGGCCTCGATCGGGCCCTCGTCCGGGAAGCGGTGCATCAGCTGCGTGAACCACCAGCTGAAGCGCTCGGCACGCCAGATGCGGCGCAGGCAGCGCTGCGAGTAGTGGTCGATGCCGGCGTCGCTGCGCTCGGCGTAGTGCTCGATCAGCGCGCTGCTGAGGTATTTCACATCGGTGGCCGCCAGGTTCAGGCCCTTGGCGCCGGTGGGCGGCACGATGTGGCCGGCGTCACCCGCCAGGAACAGGCGGCCAAAGCGCAGCGGCTCGGTGACGAAGCTGCGCAGCGGGGCGATGCTCTTCTCGATCGATGGCCCGGTGACCAGCTTGTCGCGCCCCTCCTCGTCCAGGCGCAGGCGCAACTCCTGCCAGAAGGCCTCGTCGGTCCACTCCTCGATCTTGTCGGTCAGCGGCACCTGCAGGTAGTAGCGGCTGCGCGTGGTGCTGCGCTGCGAGCACAGGCTGAAGCCGCGCGGCGTGGCGATGTAGATCAGCTCATGGTGCACCGGCGGTGTGTCGGACAGCAGGCCCAGCCAGCCGAAGGGGTAGACCTTCTCGTACTCGGTGATCGCGCTGCGCGGCACGCTGGCGCGGCACACGCCGTGGAAGCCGTCGCAGCCGGCGATGAAGTCGCAGTGGATCTCGTGCGCGACGCCGTCCTTGGTGTAGGTCACGCGCGGGTGGGCGGTGTCGAAGTCGTGCACCGCCACGTCGCGCGCTTCGTACACCGTGGTGAGGCCCGCGGCGGCGCGGGCTTCCATCAGGTCGCGCGTCAGCTCGGTCTGGCCGTAGACCATCACATGCTGACCGCCGGTCAGGCCCGCCAGGTCCACGCGGTGGCGCTGGCCGTCGAACAGCATGTCGAAGCCGTCATGCACCAGGCCCTCGCGGTGCATGCGCGCACCCACGCCGGCCTCATCCACCAGGTCGATCGTCACCTGCTCGAGGATGCCGGCGCGGATGCGGCCCAGCACATAGTCGCCGGTCTGGCGCTCGAGGATGATGGCTTCGATCCCGGCCTTGTGCAGCAGCTGACCCAGCAGCAGGCCTGAGGGGCCGGCGCCAATGATTGCGACCTGGGCGCGTTGAGTGGCCATCGGAAACTCCTGATCGGTCGAGGGAATGGACGCGCATTGTTCGCCGTGGCAATGGCGCCGGCACTGCGCGGAAGGTCTAGCTGCTATACGGCCACAGCATAGGCAACGCCCAGCGCTCGCCGCTCCATGATCCGCCTGGCCCCCAGAAGCGGCGTACACCGATACACCCGCCGCTCGCAGAGGAGTCACACCATGCCCCCCAGCCGTCGTCTGATCTGTCTGGCCGCCCTGGCCGCGTGGCCCATGTGGAGCGCCGGCCAGACCGATGCGTCCACACTGCCCATTCAGGTCAATGTGGTGAATCCGGAAGACCTGCTCGACTCCAACAAGACCGTCGTCATCCCTACGGTCTACCTGACGCTGCTGGTCGATGGCCGGGTGGCGGCCACCAAGCAGTCGGGCCTGTTCAGCGGCGGCAACAACAGCGCCAAGGCGTCGGCCAGCTACCAGGTCGAGGGCCTGGACAAGGCCTTCGCGCAGCAGCTCGCCCAGGCCGCCTACGACGACGCCGTGACGCGCCTGCGCGCCGCGGGCTACACCGTGCTGACCTGGGCCGACATCAAGGACCGCGACATGGTGCGCGGCCTGGCCCGCGACACCAGCACCGGCCCGATGGGCCTGCCCACCGTCTCCGAGGGTGGCAACAACTACGTCATCGCCACGCCCAGCGACGAGCAGTTCTTCAAGAAGGGCCTGGGCGGCGGCTGGTTCGCCGAGTTCCAGCAAGGCGGCAAGAACCGCTTCACCGATGCCACGCTGATCATCCCGACCTACACCATTCACGCCCCGCAGGCGTGGACGGGCACCAGTGCCGGCTACAAGAGCATCTCGGCCGAGGCCAACGTGGCCGAGGGCATGAACCTGTGGGTGGCCAACGCGCACTGGATGGGCCAGCCCAAGTCGCGCATGATGCGCGGCATCCCGGGCGTGGCCACCAAGCAGCAGGTGATCAACGTCACCGAGAAGGCGGGCACCGTGACCAAGGTGGCCGACACCACGCCGCAGACCGCCAATGCCCTCAGCGGCCTGCTGGGTGCCCTGACCGGCACGGGATCGATCAGCGCCAGCAGTGGCCAGTACAAGCTGACCATCGACCGCGAGGCCTACACCCAGGGCGTGATGAACGGCGTGCGCGCCTTCAACGCCGAGCTGGCCAAGGCCGCCGCCGAAGCCAAGCCCTGAGGACCCCGGGACCGCACAGCGGCGCACAATCGCCGCATGACGCTGCGCCTTCGCCTGCTGCTGCTCCTGTGTGCCCTGCTCGGTCTGCCGGCGCACGCCGCTGACCTGGCCGCCGGCACCCACCACTGGCGCCTGGACTGGGCCGGCCAGTCGCGTGAACTGGTCGTGCATGTCCCGCCGGGCCTGCCCGCCGGCCTGCCGGTCCCGCTGGTGCTGGCGCTGCACGGCGGCGGCGGTCATGCGGCCTTCATGGCCGACGACGAGCGTTACGGCCTGAGCCGCCAGGCCGACCGCAGCGGCTTCGTGGTGGCCTACCCGAACGGCTTCAGCCGCCTGCCGGGCGGGCGCTTCGCCACCTGGAACGCCGGCGGCTGCTGCGGCGCCGCCCGCGACCGCGGCAGCGACGACGTGGGCTTCATCCGCGCCGTGGTGGCGTCGGTGCGCGAGCGCATCACAATCGACCCCACGCGCATCTTCGCCACCGGCATGTCCAACGGCGGCATGCTGGCGCACCGCCTGGCCTGCGACGCGGCCGACCTTTTCCGCGCCGTGGCCGCGGTGGCCGGCACCGATGCCACGCGGCAGTGCACACCGTCGCGGCCGGTGTCGGTGCTGCACATCCATGCGCGTGACGACACCCACGTACTGTTCAACGGCGGCGCCGGGGCGGAAGCCTTCCGCGATCGCGCCCAGGTGATGGACTTCGTCTCGGTGCCCGACACCATTGCCCGCTGGGTGCAGCGCGATCGCTGCAGCGGCGCACCCCAACGCATCCTGGAGCGGCCGGGCGCTTACTGCGAGGAGCACCGCGACTGTGCCGGTGGCAGCCGGGTGCGGCTGTGCGTCACCGACACCGGTGGACACTCCTGGCCCGGGGCCGAGCAGGTGCGGCGTGGCAAGCCGGCGGCGTCCACCGCGCTGGATGCCAACGAGGCGATCTGGCGTTTCTTTGACGACGTGTCGTCCGCGCGCCGCTGAGCAGCCCGCGCGGCTGTCAAGGGGTTCCCGAACGCGCCGCCCGGTTGTTCGCTTGCGGCCCGACCCGCTGCGGCGGATCATCACCACCGATCGCACCTGACGCCTGTGGCCGGCCCTTGCCGGCGGCAGGCGCGGTGCGATTGTCTTTGTGGGGTCGCCAGCAGGAGCAATGCATGCACATCTCGGAACTGATTCAGCTGATCGAGGCCGCGGTGCCGCCCGGTGCGGCGCCGGGCACCCGCCACACCGTGGAAGGCACAGTCGACACCGGGGCCCAGGCCCATGCGGTGAGCATCGCCATGCGCATCGACCCGGCCGGACGTCGCCGCGAGACCTGGCTGTGTGATGGCATCCGCGTCCAGCCCGCGCTGCTGATGCGCCTGACCTGCGCCCAGCGCGACTGCCCGCAGGCCCAGCAGGCACGGCGCGACTGGCAGAACTTCCACCGCCGCCGGCTGGGCCTGCCGGTCAGCCACGAGCCCTTCGGCGGCCGACATGCCTTCAACCGGGAACGTCGCGCGGACCTGGTGTCGCTGGAGAGCGGCGCCCTGATGCTGCAGGCGCGCCTCAGCCGGTTCCCCGGCTACGCCGCCTGCCCCAACCAGGCCCACCCGCCCACGCGGCGGGATCTGCCGGGCTACGACGTGTTCGAAGGCGGCGAGTACCTGATGGGCGGTGGCCGGCAGGTGCTGCGCGATGGCCGGGTGGTGGACATGGGACCGGCGCTGCCCAGCCTGGAACAGGTGCAGGCGCTGCTCGACCAGAGCCACCAATGCGCCCGGCAGGCGATCGGCCGGGCTGCCGCGGGGGCCCGCTCATGAACGGGCCGCTCGGGAGACTCGAAGCCCAGCGCGGTTCGGTGACCACCGAGGCTGTCGTGGCCAGCGGGCTGGGCCTGACGCTGGGCGGCTGGATGGCCGCGCATCTGCGTCAGCAGCCCGGGGTGCGGGCGGTGCTGCCGCGGGTACGCCCGGCGCCTGCGGGGCGGTCCGGCCAGGGCGAGCGGCTGACGCTGCAGGTGGACGCTGACGCCGGCACCGATCCGCGCGCCACCTTGGCCCGTGTGGCCCGCCAGCTGCGTGCAGTCTGCGTGTCCTTCGCGCCCGAGGCCGCCGCGCCGCCGCCACCGCCGCCGGAGCGCCCGCGCCTGCGCGGCTCACTGGCTTGGCCGCTGGACGCCCTGGGGCTGTCGCTGCGCTGCGAGCTGGCGCTGCGCCGGGCAGGCATCGAACAGCTGGGCGCCCTGGCCGCGCTGGACGAGCGACAGCTGCTGGCCCTGCCGCACCTGGGCAGGCGGCAGGTGGCCGAGGTGGTGGACATGCTGGCCGCTCACGGCTTGCAGCCCGGCACCCCCTTGCCTGGCTGAGGCGGGAGCGGGCGGGTGCCTGCCCGGCCCTCGCTCACCGCTGGCCGATGGGCTTCGACAATGGCACCGGTTGCCAGGCCTGCAGGCGACGCTGGACTTCGGCACGCTGGGTCGCATCGAGCTGCCCGAGTTGGCGGTCACGCATCGGCGCCAGATCATCGTCATGCCGGCTGGCCAGCGACAGCCAGACAGCGCTCTGCACCGGATCCTTCGGCACACCCACGCCGTCTGCCGCCATCAGGCCCAGCATGGCCTGCGCGCGGGGATGGTCGCGCTCTGCCCCTGCGGTCAGCCAACGCGCCGCCGCGGTCAGGTCCTGTGGGAGGCCCTTCCCACCCAGGTATCGACCACCCAGTTCACCCATCGCCGCGGGCAGGCCGCCCTCCGCCGCTCGCTGCAGCCACAGCATGGCCTCATGTTCGTCAACGGAGCCCCCCACACCCTGGATCAGCATGAGGGCCAGGCGAAACTGCGCCTGGGCATGACCCGCCGCCGCAGCGCGCTGAACCCAGGCCCGGCCTTGCACTGCATCTCTTGGCTGTCGGGCCTCGCCCCGCAGGTAGGACAGACCGATGCGGTCCATCGCCGCCGCATGTCCTGCCTCCGCCGCTCGCCGGATCCATTGCAAGGCCTGAGCCAGATCGACGGCCGTACCGCGACCCTCCTCGTACAGCAGGCCCAGGTTGTACGCCGCGCTGCGGTGACCCTGCTCCGCGGCACGGCGGTACCAGTCCACCGCGGCCGCGGCGTCCGCCGAAACGCCGTCGCCCGCGGCCAGCAGCACGGCCGTGTTGTAGGCGCCCTCCACATCACCGGATTCAGCGGCGCGCCGATACCAGCGATAGGCCTCGGCCGGGTCGCGCTGACCCGCCCAGGCGTAGGCATAGGCACTGCCCAGCAGCACCTGGGCCGCGGCGTCACCCGCCTCTGCGGCGGGGCGCAGCAGGGCCATCGCGGCGCCGGGATTGCCGGCCAGTTGCAGGGCCGACGCGTCCTCGACGACACCACCCTGTGATGCCGTAGCCACCAGCAGCCAGGGTGCCAGCAGCAGCGCGCGCAGCCAGACTGCGCTCCTTCGGAGAGAACCCATCGTCACCTCGCTTTCCGGTGTTGGCGTCGCCGGCTGATTCCATGCTGCGCCATCGAGGACACCGACCATTGAGGCAACGCAAGACTGGCCGGCTCGCCGCGCGATGCAATCTGCCCAGATCAATGGTCACCGGTCGCGGCCCAGGAATGTTCATGAGCTACCGAGCCCGCCTGTCCAGCGCCCTTGTGGTGCCGCTCATGGCTTCGGCGACGTTCAGCGCGGTCGCCGACTCGGCAGGCATGCCGGCTTCCGAGGTGCTGCTGTCGCGATGCCTGGACGTCGAGCGCAGCGCACTGCTGCCGCGCCTGGGTGTCGATCCACGACTGCCGGACCGCACTGCGGTGGACACCGCGGCTCGCTACCTGTGCGAGCACGCGGCACGCAGTTGCACCGAGGCCCCGACGGCGGATGCCTGCCAACTGGCCTTGTCCAGGTACGGCTTGGGCAGCGGCGCGATGGTGTCTCCCGGCGGTCGATCCCTGTTTGATGCGGCCTATGTCGGTCATTCGGACCGCGTGGCCACCCTGTTGAAGGACGGCGCCGACCGGAACTGGACCAACGTGGCCGGTTGGACGCCGCTGATGATCGCAGCCGCAGAACGTCACGGCGAGATCGTGGCCATGCTCATTGCCGCAGGCGCCGACCCCA
Organism: Ideonella alba; assembly: GCF_018069845.1. Classification (NCBI taxonomy): domain Bacteria; kingdom Pseudomonadati; phylum Pseudomonadota; class Betaproteobacteria; order Burkholderiales; family Sphaerotilaceae; genus Ideonella; species Ideonella alba. The sequence continues at coordinate 68,613 of NZ_JAGQDD010000014.1, read as the reverse complement.
ATCGCCAGAACCACCTCGGCCGCACAGCGCTGATGTTTGCCAGCAGCTATGGGGAGCTGGACATCGTGCGGCAACTGGTGGCGGCCGGCGCCAACGTCGACCTGGTGCCCGGCGATGGCGTGGGCATGACCGCGCTGATGGCGGCAGCAGCGCGAGGTCATGTCGAGGTAGTGGCAGTGCTGCTGGATGCCCAGGCCACGCCGTCGCTGAAGGCAAAGAACGGCAAGACCGCATTGGATCTGGCCCGCGAAGGCAATCACACCCGCGTCGTCGAACTGTTGGATCGCTGACGGTCTACCCCGCCGGGCACTCAGCCAGCGCCGGCCCGCATACCCGCCGCGATGCGCTCCAGCAAACTGCGCAACTGCTGCAGTTCGGCCGCGTCCAACACCGAAAAGGCCTGCGCCGCGCTGCGGCCGCGCACCTGCATCACCCGCTGATGCAGACGCGCCGCTGCAGCGGTGGGGTGAAGCCGGGAAACGCGGCGATCATGCTCGTCGGTGCGCGCCTCCAGCAACCCGCGCTCGCGCAGCGCCGCCACCAGTCGCGCCACCTGGGCCTTGTCGCGGCCACTGTGCTCGACCAGCTGCGAGGCGGTGGCGCCGGGGTGACGCAGGAAGAAGCCCAAGGCCCGGCCTTCCATCGGTGCCAGGCCGTCGTCCAGCGGCTCCGCCGCGGCGGCGGCGCGCAGGCGGTGCACCACCGCGTGCAGAGCCTCGACGACGCCCGCCACCGGGTCCTCGGGCTTTTGGTTGACACTATCAACTTTGTTCGGCATGATGGATGACATTATCAACCAACAAGACCCCGAATGGAACACAGCCTCCAGGAACGCCGCGTGCGGCGTGTCCGCCATGAACTGAAGCTGCGCACGCTGCAGGTGCTGCGCGTGGAACACCCCCACCCGGCCTTGGCGCGGGTGGTGCTGGGCGGCGAGGACCTCGCCGACTTCCTGTCCCTGTCCTTTGACGACCACGTCAAGCTGTTCGTGCCCGACGGCGCGGGCGGCGAGGCCCGCCGCGACTACACGCCCCAGGCCTTTGATGCGGCCCGCCGCGAGCTGACGATCGAGTTCGCGCTGCACGGCCATGGCCCCGCCACCACCTGGGCGCGGCAGGCCCAGCCGGGTCAGTGGCTGAAGGTGGGCGGGCCGCGCGGCTCGATGGTGATCGATCCGGACCTGGCGCTGGTGCTGGCCGGCGACGCCTGCGCGCTGCCGGCCATCCGCCGCGCACTGGCCGAGGCCCCAGCGGGCGCATCGGTGCGGGTGATCGCGCTGGTCGACGATGCCGCCGAGCTGGCCCTGCCGGCGACCGCAGCACCCGTCGAGGTTCATCACTGCCGCCAGGCCGAGGACTGGCTGGCCGCCCTGCCCCGGGCCCTGCCCGCCGCCGACGAGGGCTTCGTGTGGTGCGCCGGCGAAGCCGCGCTGATGGCCCGCGCCCGTGACAGCTTGCAGGCCGCAGGCCTGCCGGTGGCCGCGATGCGCGTGGCCGCCTACTGGAAGCGCGGCGCTGCCGACTTCCACGACACCCTGGCCTGAACGCGCGCCCATTTGACCTGGCTCAGAGTCGCGCTACAGAGCCTTCACATGCGCTGGCTATCCTGAACCCGATCTCCGCTCACGTCCCCTGCACACCATGAAGATCTCCCGCGAATGGGCCACGCCGCTGACCATCGGCAGCTTCGCCCTGATGGCCGTCACCGGCGTCCTGATGTTCTTTCACCTCGACAGCGGCCTGAACAAGACCGCCCATGAATGGCTGGGCTGGCTGATGGTGGCCGGCGTGGCCGCCCACGCCGCTGCCAACTGGCTGGGCTTCAAGCGCTACTTCCTGAACAGCGGCACCGGCCGCGCCATCATGGCGGTCAGCGTGCTGGTGCTGGCCGGCAGCTTTGCACCGCCGCCTGGCGCCAGCGAAGGCGGCGGCTCGCCGCCGCAACTGGCGATCCGCGCGATCACCCAGGCCCCGCTGGCGCAGCTGGCGCCTCTGACGGGCCGGCCAGTCGAGCAGTTGCAGGCCGACCTGGCCGCCGCGGGGATCGCTGTCGAGGGGCCTCAGGCCACGCTGGCCAGCGCGCTGGGCGGCAACCGCGAGCAGATCGGCAAGGCCATCGGGGTGATGTTCGGCAAGCGCTGAATCACAACGCGCAGTGCACGGCCCGCGCGCCCAGCGGGCCGCTCAGCACCGCGGGCTCGATGCCCACCAGGTAGCCCCGGCGGCCGCCATTGATCAGGATGCGCGGCAGCGCCAGCACACCGGCCTCCACGAACACGCGCATCGCCTTGCGCGTGCCGAAGGGCGAGGTGCCCCCCACCAGGTAGCCGCTGTGGCGCTGCGCCACCTCGGGCTTGCAGGGCTCGACGCTCTTGACGCCGATCTCGCGCGCCAGGTTCTTGGTGCTGACCTGGCGGTCGCCGTGCATCAGGATGATCAGCGGCTCGGCCTTGTCGTCCTGCATCACCAACGTCTTGACCACCGCGTGCTCGTCCCAGCCGAGTTGCCTGGCCGACTCGGCGGTGCCGCCGTGGTCGACGTAGTCGTAGGCATGCTCGGTGTAGGCGATGCCCTGCGCCTTGAGCCACTGCGTGGCCGGCGTCTCGCTGACGTGCCTGTCCTTCTTCGCCATGTCACTGTGCGGGGTCGCGCATCTCCCAGCGGATCTGGTCGATCGCGGCCAGCAGTTCGGGCGAGAGGCTCACGCTCCAGGCGTCCAGGCATGCATCGAGCTGGGCGACGCTGGTCACGCCGATGATGGTGGAGGCCACCCGCCAGTTGCGGTAGCAGAAGGCCAGCGCCATCTGGGCCGGGCTCAGGCCGTGCTCGCGCGCCAGCGCGTTGTAGCGGCGCGCCGCGGTCAGGGCCTCGGGCCGGGCCCAGCGCTGCTTGCGCATGCTCTCGAAGCGGGCGATGCGGCCCAGCTCGGGCTGCGCCGGGTCGAAGCCGGGGCCGTCGTACTTGCCGGTCAGGCCCCCAAAGGCCAGCGGCGAGTAGGCCAGCAGGCCCACCGATTCCTTCTTCATCACCTCGTCCAGACCGTTGTCGACCACGCGGTTGGTCAGCGCATAGGGGTTCTGCACCGTCTGCACGCGCGGCAGGCCGTGGCGCTCGGCCTCGCGCAGGAAGGCCATCAGGCCCCAGGGCGTCTCGTTGGACAGGCCCACATGGCGGACCTTGCCGGCCTTCACCAGCGTCTCCATCGCCCGCAGCTGGGCCTCGATCGAGGTCTGCTCGGCGTCCTTGGACGGGTCGTAGTACAGCGCGCCGAAGGCCGGCGCATTGCGGTTGGGCCAGTGGATCTGGTAGAGGTCGATCACATCCGTCTGCAGGCGGCGCAGGCTGTCCTCGCAGGCCTGGACGATGTGCTCGGGCCTGAGGTCGCGGGCGCCGCCACGAATCCAGTCCATGTTGCGGCTCGGTCCGGCCACCTTGGTGGCCAGCACCACCTGGCGGCGCACTTCGGGACGCTTGGCGAACCACTGGCCGAGGATGGTCTCGGTGGCGCCGAAGGTCTCGCGCCTGGGCGGCACCGAGTACATCTCGGCGGTGTCGAGGAAGTTGATGCCGCGCGCCAGGGCGCGGTCCAGGATGTCATGGGCCAGGTCGGTGCCGACCTGTTCGCCGAAGGTCATCGTGCCCAGGCAGATCGGGGTGACCTGCAGATCGCTCAGGCCGAGGGAAACATGCTTCATGGGGAGGGGTCCAGGTCCGTCGTCAGCCCCTGAGTGTGCCGCATCCGTGCACACCCGGTGGCGCGGCGGCTCAGCAGCGCGGCAGGGCGGGCGGTGCGCCGTCGGGCTGCAGGTCAGCCAGCGTGGCACCGTCCAGCAGACGCAGATCGCTCTGCCCCGGCTTCCAGCGCAACCAGGCGTCCACCGCCACCTCGGCGGGCGGCGGCGGCGTTCTGGCGCGGCTGCAGGCGTTCAGCTCGGCGCCCAGGCCCAGCGTGCGCTTGGCGTCGGGACCATCGGCGTCGCGCCAGGCCTGCATCTCGCGGCGCAACTCGGCCAGGCGCTGCTGCTCGTCGGCCGGCAGCCCCAGCGCCAGCCAGCGACCGCCCGCACGCGGCGCGCTCAGGCCGTGGGTGGCCGCGGCCCCGGACAGCGGCGTCAGGTGCAGATCCATTTCGCGCTTGTCGGGGCGGCCGTTGCCCCGCTCGACCTTGACCCGCACCGTCAGCGCGCCACCGGCCAGGTCCACGCCCTCGGGCAGCCACAGCAACGCGCGCAGCGCGGCGGCATCTACGTCGGCGAACTGCAGGCCGCGCAGCGCCCACAGGCTGGACAGCGGGATCTTGCTGCAACCGGCCAGCAACGCCGCCAGCGCCAGCACCGAACAGCCGCGGAGAAATGATTGTTTGACGTTCATGTTTTATCGTTTTACATTAATTTCATGGACATGGATACCCCTTCCCCCCTGCCCCGCCCCGAACTGGCCCGCCGTCTGCGCGGGCTGGCGCGGGCGGTGCGTGCGCTGGCGCTGCTGGGCGCCCTGGGCCTGGTGGCCTTGCCGCCCTGGATTGCGCTGGGCAGCGGCTCCTCGCTGGAACCCATGCAAGGCCTGTTCGGCGGGCACCTGCTGGACATGGCCCAGGGCGGCATCACGCCTGCCGTGCGCTGGCGCCTGGCGCTGGTGACCGTGCTGCCGGTGGCCGCGGCCCTGAGCGCGCTGTGGCAGCTCTGGACGCTGTTCGGCGCCTACCGCCATGGCGACGTGTTCGGCCCCCTGCCGCTGGCCAGCCTGCGCCGCTTCGGCTGGGCGATGACGGTGCTGGCCGCGGCCCAGCCGCTGAGCACCACGCTGGCCTCGGTGGCCGCCTCCTGGGACAACCCGCCGGGCCAGCGCCTGGTGGCGGTGATGCTGGGCAGCAACGACTACGCGCTGCTGATGAGCGCGCTGGTCTTCGTCGCGCTGGGACGGGTGATGACCGAGGCGGCGCGCCAGGCCCAGGAGATCGAGGCCTTCGTCTGATGCCCATCGTCGTTCACCTGGACGTGATGCTGGCGCGGCGCAAGATGCGCTCGCGCGAGCTGGCCGAGTTGGTGGGCATCACCGAGCAGAACATCTCGCTGCTGAAGTCCGGCAAGGTCCGCGGCGTGCGCTTCGACACACTGGAAGCGATCTGCCGGGCCCTGGACTGCCAGCCGGGCGACCTGTTGCGCTGGGAGCCCGATGAGCCGCACTGACTGGCGCACGGCCACCCTGGTGCTGCTGCTCCACCTGCTGCTGTTCGGGGCCTTGCACACCCTGATGCGGCGCCCGGCCCCCAGCGCCGTGGCGCAACCCGCGCTGCAGTGGATCACGCTGCCACCGCTGACCCAGCCGCCGCCGGTCCCCGCGCGGCGCGTGCCCCCCGCTGCGCCGCCGCCGAGCACCCGCCCGGCAGCGCCGACGCTGCCTGCGCGCACGGCCGCCCCCCAGGAAGCGCAACTGCGCCTCGTCGAGGCGCCCAGCGCGCCTGTGCCGGTGGAGCCGCCTGCGTCGGCCGCCTCGGCGCCCCGCACCCGGCTGCTGGATTCGGCGGCCAGCCGCCAGGCGCTGCGCCAGCTGGGCAGCCAGCCGCTGCTCAGCGAGCGCGCCGCACGGGCGACGGACACCGACATCCAGCGCACCGACACCGCACTGGCCAACGACGTCAAGGCCGCCCAGCACGGCGACTGCCTGAAGGGCGAGTTCGCCGGCAGCGGCATGGGCTTGCTGAGCCTGCCGGCGCTGGCGGTGGCGGCGGCGCGCGGCCAGTGCGCGCGCTGAGCCGCCCGCCGCCGCTCACAGCACGGTCTCGGCCGCCGCCGTCGTCAGTTCCTGGCGCACCCGTTCTTCGAAATCGGCGGCTGACAGCGGCCGGCTGAACAGGTAGCCCTGCCCCTGGTGGCAACCCAGCGCCGCCAGTTCGCGGCGCTGACCTTCGGTTTCGATGCCCTCGGCCACCACCTGCAGCCCGAAGGCCCCGGCCATCGCCACGGTGGCACCGACGATCGCCGCATCCCCTTCATGGACCTGCATCCCGGCCACAAAGGAGCGGTCGATCTTCAGCTTGTTCACTGGCAGGCGCTTCAGGTAGGACAGCGAGGACAGGCCGGTGCCGAAGTCGTCGATGGCCACCTGCACGCCGCGCTGCTGCAGGGCTTCGAGCAGACTGATCTGGCCATCGGCCGTCTCGACCAGGCTGTGCTCGGTCAGCTCCACCGTCAGGTGGTGCGGGTCGGCGCCGCTGGCGGCGATGGCCTGGTCGAACTGCTGGGTCAGCAGGCCGCGGCGCAACTGCTGCGGCGACACGTTGACCGCCAGGTTCAACCAGCCCAGGCCGGCCTGGCGCCAGGCCACCCACTGGCAGGCGGCGGCGCTCAGCACCCAACCGCCGAGCTCGGCGATCAGGCCCGAGCGTTCGGCCACCGGCACGAAGTCGCCGGGCAGCATCCAGCCGCGCAGCGGGTGCTGCCAGCGCACCAGGGCCTCGGCGCCGATGGTGCGGCCGGTCTGCAGATCGACGATGGGCTGGAACTGCAGGCGCAACTCGTTGCGGCGCAGCGCACCGCGCAGGTCGTTGGCGATCTGCATCCATTGCTCGGTGCGCTCGCGCAGCGCCGGCTCGAAGATCACCAGCTGGTTCTTGCCGCGCTGCTTGGCGGCGTACATCGCGATGTCGGCCGCCTGCAGCAGCCCGGCCACGTCGCCCGCATCGCGCGGGAAGCGGGCCACGCCGACGCTGGCGCCCAGCTGCATGTCCGGGGCTTCGGCCAGCGGCTCGATCGCCAGCGCGTCCAGCACCAGGCGGTGGTACATCGCGGGCTGCTCCAGGCCTTGCTCGCAAGGGCAGATCACGACGAACTCGTCGCCGCCGAAGCGGTAGGCCTGCCCGCCGGGCCGCAGGCCGCGCTGCAGCCGCGCCGCCACCCGGGTGAGCACCGCATCGCCCGCTGCATGGCCGAGCGTGTCGTTGATCAGCTTGAAGTCGTCCAGGTCGATCGAGATCAGCGAGAAGGGCCGCTGCGGCCGGTCCCCGGTGCGGACCAGGTCCTGCAGATGGCTGGTCGCCGCATGGCGATTGAACAGTCCGGTGACCGGGTCGCGGTGCGCCAGGTCGTCCAGCCGACGCTCGACACGGTCGATGTCGCGCCGCACGCCCACCGCAAACAGCCAGGCCATGGTCAGCGCCACCGCGCCCACGGCCATCGTCAGGCCGCCGAACACCAGGCCGCGCTCCAGCAGGCTGGCGGTGTCGACCTCCAGTTCCAGGTGGGCCAGCTCGCGTCCGTCCAGCAGCACCGGCGCGGCCACGCGCAGCCGCTCGACCCAGGGCTCGGCCCCCCATCCGCCGGCTGCACGCACGCTGACCTCGCCAACCCGGTCGTAACGACCCAGCAGCAGGCCACCGGCGCCCTGCAGCGTGGCGTGGGTGATCGATGGCACCCCCTCCAGGCTCTGCAAGGACTCGCCCATCGCCGGGCGGTCGTTGAACGCGACCGCCGCGCCGAGCTGCGCGGCCACCAGCCGGGCCTGCTCGGCCGACTGGCGCAGCAGCGCCTCGCGGCCCATCAGGTAGGTCGCCAGGTTCAGGGCGGCGCCGGTCACCAGCAGGGCCAGCGCAGCGGCCCACATCGACAGGCGCGTCAGCCGGGCCGCCAGCGAACCCGGCGCGGGCGGGGTGTGCGCAGACTCGCGTGGCGCGGGCGGCGACGCGCCCAGGGGGCAGGCGGCGCCGTCGGCATCCCTCGGATGGCTCATTCGCGCACCTCCCGGGCCAGACGCAAGGCCTTCGAGCTGATCTGCAGGCCGCCGGCGCGCAGGCCGGTCAGGTCGATGTCGAACACCACCCGATCACCGTGCACCGCCAGCCGCACCGCCCAGGGGCCGGTCGCGTCTCGGCCGTCGGCAATCAGCAGTTGGGCACCTTGGCGGCTTGCCGGGCGCAGACCGGCATCGAGCTGGACCACCTGACAGGCGGCGGTGTCCGCGGACCGGCTCACCGCGCGCACCGCCACGCGGGCGTGCCGCACCGGGCGCTCCTGCAGGCCCTGCAGCGCCGGCCACCAGGGGCTGCCCGGATCGACGCACCAGACCAGCGGCGCGCCCGCGGGCCAGCGGTCCTCGTCAGGCCACTGCGTGAACAGCAGCAGGTTGTAGGCGATCGCGGCCTTCAACGGCCACTCGTCGACCGGCGACGGCGGAGCGGCCCCCGCCGGGCAGAGCGCCCAGCCGAGCCCGGCCATGCACAGCAGCCAGCGCATCCGCCTCATCGCGACGGCTCCCAGGACCACTCCAGCCAGAACTGGCGGGCTTCGCCGCGCACCAGCGGCTGGCGCACAGCGTCCGGCCCCGGGTCGTACCAGCGGCGGTTGGCCAGATTGCGCACGCCCAGCGCGAGCTGCCACTGGCGGTCTTCGCTGCGCAGCGACAGGCGCGCATGGAGCAGGAGGTGGCCGGCGGCGTCGCCGCGCCGCGAACGCGCCAGCGCATCGACCGCCAGCAGGCTGCGTTCGCCCAGCTGCCACTGGGCCTGGGCGCCCAGCAGGCGCTGCGGGTAGGTCAACGCGCCCGGCCACTGCGTGGAGCGCAGGGTCCGGTTCAGGCCCAGCTGCAGGCGGTAGCGGTCGGCCCCCGACAGCGCCTCGACCTCGGCCTCGATCCCCTGGGTGCCGAGCGCGCCCAGGTTGCGCACCTGGTAGCGTTCGGTGGCCGGGTCGTAGTGCAGCACCGTCAGGCCGTCGGCCTGGTTGCGATAGGCCGCCGCCGCGGCGCGCCAGGCTCCGCGCGACCAGTCGATGCCGATCTCGTCGGCGCGCACCTGTTCGCCATGCAGCGCAGGGTTGAGCTGCCAGCTGCCCGGCCCGTCGCCGTGGTAGCGGCGCTCGTAGGCATTGGGCTCGCGGAATGCGCGGCCATGCTGCCAGCGCCAGGTCCATTCAGGGGCCGCGCGCCAGACCAGCGCCAGGCGCGGACTGGTGTGTGCCCGGCCCAGCTCACGGTCCAGGCGCACGCCGGCATGCAGCGTCCAGTCGTCGGCCGGCGACCACTGGTCGTCGACATAGACGCCCCAGCGCCAGCCGCGCTGCAGGTCGTCCAGGTACAGCAGCGGCGCCGGTTGGACATCCGCGTTGTACTGCCATTGCCGCTGCTGCCGCTGCAGCTCCGCCCCCACGACCACGCGGTGGCTGGCGGTGGGCGACCACAGCAGCCGCCCTTCGAGGCCCCACCAGTCGCCGTCCGCGTAGTCGCGGTTCAGCGTCACCGGCGGGTAGTCGATCGGGTAGTCGCCCAGGAAGCGGTAGCGGCCGGCGAAGGCGCGCACCAGGCCATCCAGGCGCTCGTCCAGCACCAGCCGGCGCTCGACATCGACCAGCAAGGTGCTGTCGACAAAGCGCGCCCGCGTGTCGCCGAACACGATGTCCGGCCCCGCCGGGGTGCCCTGGCTGCGGCGGGATGACATCAGGTTCATGCGCCAGCCCGTGGTCTCCCAGCGGGCCGACCAGCTCTGGCGCGCCAGGCGGGCCGTGCCCTCGGCCTGGCCGGTACCGAACCAGGCCTCCTGGACCGCCTCGCCGCGGTCATGCTGCAATGAGGCGCCCAGCGCCAGGTGACCACCTGCCAGCGCCGTGTCCAGGCTCACCCAGGTGTCCACCGCGGCGCCATGGGACAGGCGCAGGCCGCCGCGCACGCCCGAGGCACCCGACGCGCGCGTGACGACGTTGATGACGCCGAACAGCGCATTGGCGCCGTACACCGCCGAGCCCGGGCCGGCGATGAACTCGACGCGCTCGACCTGCGACAGATCGAGCACGAATTCGGTGCCAAGCATGGCCTGGTCGAAGACGTTGTCGTTGACCCGGTTGCCATCGATCAGCAGCAGGACCCGGGTGTTGTAGTCGCCCGCCGAGGACATGCCGCGCACCGCGGCGTAGCTGTAGCTGCCGTCGCTGCTGATGTCGATGCCCCGCACCAGACGCAGCACGTCGGACAGGCGGCGCAGGCCCAGAGCCTCGATCTGCTGGCGGTCGATCACGGTGACCGAGGCCGGGCTGTCGCTGCGGCGGGTGCCCAGGCGCGACGCCCCGCTGACCGGCAGGTCCAGCAGGGCTTCCAGCGGCAGCTCAGCCAGCGTGGCGTCCGGCGAGGCGATGGCCGGCGCGGCCAACACCAGGCACAGCAGGGACAGGACGGCGCGGGGAAATCGGCAGGACATCGGTGCAGGTCGGCAGCGGGCCCCGGGGTGGGGCCGTCCTGGGGATATCGGCGCGGTGTCGGCCGGATTGAGGCGCACGCCGCAGGAGACCGGCCAGCCCAGCGAGGCGCCAGCCTTGTCCGTCGGCCCCGTTTCGCCATAAAATGGCCATATTGCACATTTATAGACAGGATCCCCGATGCGCCCGCTGCTTCGCTCCGCCTGCCTCACCGCCGCCCTCGCCCTGGGCATGGCACTGTCAGGTCCGGCCTCGGCCGCCAAGCTGTTCCGCCAGGTCGTGTCGGTGCCGGGTGGCCTGGCGCCCTCGGCCCAGTGGGGCGTGGACGGCAGCGACTGGGACCAGCAGGTCTGGGACAACTTCCGCCTGACGACGGACGCCAAAATCACCAGCGTGCACTGGTGGGGCGGCCTGGGCAACTGGGGCACGGCCACCACGGTGGACAGCTTCCACCTGGAGTTCTGGACCTCGATCGACTACCCCGACGGCCGGCCGGTGCAGCCCGATGTCGGCAACTACCAGGGCGGCATGGTGCAGGCCTACCGCTTCGCGATCAGCAAGGTCACGCAGACCGTGGAGGGCGACCGCATCCACTACCAGGTCAAGCTGCCCCAGCCGCTGCTGCTCAAGGGCGCCACCAACTACTGGCTGAGCGTGCTGGCCTGGCAGAGCGGCGTGCCCACCTGGGGCTGGGCCTGGAGCGATGGGGGCGACCACCTGGACTTCTACTGCACCGCCTGGACCGGCGACAAGTTCTACCTGCACGGCAGCCAGGACATGGCCTTCCAGCTGGTGGGCCGCTGAGCGCCTGAGGCACTCGGCCCCTCAGGCCCGGCCAGCCGCCCTCGCCTCTTCCTGCAGCCGCAGCACGCGGCGCTGGACCTTGCCGGTGGTGGTCATCGGCAGCGCGTCGATGAACTCGATCTCCTTCGGGTACTCGTAGGGCGCCAGGCGGCCGCGCACGTGCTGCTGCAACTCGGCCACCAGGGCCTCACCCCCGGTGAAGCCCGGCGCCAGCACCACATAGGCCTTGACCAGCGCGCCGCGCTCGGGGTCGGGCTTGGGCACCACCGCGGCGTTGGCCACCGCGGGATGGCGCACCAGGCAGTTCTCGACCTCGCTGGGCCCGATGCGGTAGCCGGCGGCCTTGAAGACATCGTCGCTGCGGCCCTGGTACCAGAGGTAGCCGTCCTCGTCCATCACCGCGGTGTCGCCAGTGCGGCACCAGCTGTCGTCCACCGGGCCGGTGTATTTGGCGCGGGTGGCTTCGTCGCGCTTCCAGTAGCCCAGGAAGAACACCGGATCGGGTTGGCCGTGCACATCGCGGCGGTGCACGGCCACGTCACCGGGTGTGCCGCGCGGACACTCGCGCCCCTCGTCATCGATCACCGCCACCCGGTGGCCGGGATAGGCCCGGCCCATGCTGCCCGGGCGCGCCGGCCAGCCTGGTGCCGGGTGGCCGTCGGTGCCCAGCGTCTGGCTGCAGTTGCCGACGATGTAGTTGATCTCGGTCTGCCCGAACATCTCGTTGACGGTGACACCCAGCGCCTCGCGGCACCAGTGGAACACCGTGTCGCCGACGGCCTCGCCGGCGCTCATGATCGCCCGCAGCCGCAGCGCATGCTGCTCGCGCGGACGCGGGCAGGCCTTCATCATCGCCTTGAGCGCGGTGGGGAACAGGAAGGTGTTGGTCACCCGGTGGTGCGCCATCAGGGCCAGCGCCCGCTGCGGGTCGAAGCGTTCAGCGCAGGCGACGATCGGCATCGCGAAGTACAGGCTGGGCAGCAGCGCGTCCATCAGGCCACCGGTCCAGGCCCAGTCGGCCGGGCTCCAGAACACCGCATCGGCGGGCAAGCCGCCCGGCCCCAGGGCGCGACGCAGCGGCCGCCCGCTGCCGCTGCGCAGCAGGTTCTGGCTGCAGACAAAGCCGCTGAGGTTGCCGATCAGCGCCCGGTGCGGGATCAGCGCACCCTTGGGCGGCCCGGTGGTGCCGCTGGTGTAGATCAGCACCGCGGCCTCGTCGGCATGGGTGCGCACGGCGGTGAAGCCCGCCTGCTCGGCGGCCAGTGCGGCGGTCCAGTCGATGTCCGTGCCGGCGGGCGTGTCGACCGCGATCAGGTGGCGCAGCGCGGGGCACTCGCCACGCACCGCGCGCAGGGCGGCGATCGTCGAGGCGTCGCCGACGGCCACCACGGCCTCGCTGTCCTGCAGGCGGTAGAGCAGCGCCTCGGGACCGAAGAGCTGCGACAGCGGCATCGCCACCGCGCCCAGCTGGTAGATGGCGATGTGGGCCACCGCGGTCTCAATGCGCTGCGGCATTACCACCGCCACGCGGTCACCGCGCCGCACGCCCAGGCGGCGCAGCGCCCTGGCCAGGCGGTCGGCCTGGGTCTGCAGTTCACCAAACCGCGTCAGGCGCACGCTGCGGCCCGCGGCTTCGGTGCGCAGGGCCACGCGCTGCGGATGGCTGCGCGCCCAGCGGGTGCAGCAGGCCTGGGCGATGTTGAAGTGGTCGGGCACCTGCCAGACCAGGCCGCCGTGCAGAGCGGCCCAGGCGTCGGTGCCATCAGGGATCGGGGTGGGCATGGCGCCAGCCTATCCGGCGACCGGCGCCCCCACCATCGGGAGCAGCCCGGCCGCGCCACATTGACCGTGATCAACGCTCGTTGAAGTCCTGACCGTCAAGCGCGCATTGTGTGTGGCCAGGTTGACACCCGACCTTGACCTGGGCAAAGCACTGTGGGGAACATGCCGTCCACTGACCTGTGCCCTTCGCCTTGACGGTTCGCACCCGTGGACGATTCCCCTGACCCCAGCAGCCTGCCGCCGCACCCGCCGTGGGTGGTGGCCATCGGCGCCTCCGCCGGCGGGCTGGAAGCCCTGCAGCAGTTCTTCGCCGCGCTTCGGCACCCGGCGGGCGCCGCCTTCGTCGTCATCCAGCACCTGGCCCCGGACCACAAGTCGCTGATGGCCGAGCTGCTGGCGCGGCACACCGCGCTGCCGGTGTGCACCGCCCAGGACGGCATGGCGCTGGCGCCGAACCAGGTCTACCTGATGCCCCCCGGTGTGTCGATGTCGCTGGCCGCCGACACCCTGCACCTCGAACCCCGTCCGGCGCAGGGCCTGGCCCTGCCGATCGATCACTTCCTGTTGTCGCTGACACAGCCTGCGCCCGAGCGGGTGGTGGCGGTGGTGCTGTCGGGCTCGGGTTCCGACGGCAGCGTGGGCGCCGACGCACTGCGCCGCGCTGGTGGCTATGTGCTGGTGCAGGCCCCCGACAGCGCCAAGTTCGACAGCATGCCGCGCAGCGTGATGGCCAGCACCGCGGTCGATGCGGCGCTGCCACCTGCCGCCCTGGCCGAGCTGGCGCAGGAGATCGTGCGTGGCGAATCGGCCCGGATGGGCCAGGGCGACCTGCTGGCCTCGCGCCAGCTGCGCCCGGCACTGCAGCGCATCTTCGACCTGCTGCTGGAGCATGGCCGCATCGACTTCAGCGTGTACAAGCTGCCCACCGTGCTGCGCCGGCTGGAGCGCCGCCTGCTGGTCACACGCGCCGCCAACGCCAGCGACTACGCCGACCAGCTGGAGAAGTCCAGCGAGGAGCGCGAGCGCCTGCGCCGCGAGTTGCTGATCCCGGTGACCAGCTTCTTCCGCGATGCGTCCGCCTTTGACGCACTGAGCCGCCAGGTGCTGGAGCCGCTGCTGCTGGAGCGCCGCGGCCAGCCGATCCGGCTGTGGTGTGCCGGCTGCGCCTCGGGCGAGGAGGCCTACTCGCTGGCGATGGCCTGCGTCGAAACGGCCGAGCGCCTGGGGGTGAGTGCCTCCATCAAGGTGTTCGGCACCGACGTCGATCCGCAGGTGCTGGACATCGCCACCCAGGGCCGCTACCCCGCCATCACCGCCGAGGTGCTGGGGCAGGAGCGCCTGGAGCGCTTCTTCGTGCGCCAGGGCGAGCTGTGGATGGTGCGGCCCGAGCTGCGCCAGCTGGTGCTGTTCGCCCGCCACAACCTGCTCGACGACGCCCCGTTCACGCGCATGGACCTGGTGGCCTGCCGCAACACCCTGATCTATTTCCAGACCGCGGCGCAGGAGCGCCTGCTGCGCCGTCTGCAGTACGCCCTGCTGCCCGGCGGCACGCTGTTCCTGGGGGCGAGCGAGTCGCTCGGACCGATCCAGGCTGACTTCTCCACCCTGGACGGCCTGCACAAGATCTACCGCCTGGAGCGCCCGGTGGCCACCGCCTCGGCGCTGCGCGACGCCTTCGCCAGCAGCGCGCGGGTGGCGCGGCCGCAGCATGCCGGCCCCACGCCGTCCCACGCCCGCAGCCTGATCGACCAGGGGCTGCACCAGCTGATGTCCGCCTGGCTGCCGGCCAGCCTGCTGATCTCCGCGCAGCGCGAACTGATCCATGCCTGGGGCCCGACGCGGCGCTACCTGCGCATGCCCGAGGGCGAGGGCTCGCTCGACGTGATGCGCATGCTGCCCGAGCGCCTGGGACCGGTGGTCCTGCACCTGCAGCACCTGGTGCAGGCCGATCGGCAGGCGCATCGCTCGGCGCCGGTGCAGCTCGACATCGACGGCGTCGCCCATCGCCTGGTGGTGCACGCCCAGCCGCTGGATGCGGGCCATGCGCTGGACGGCGTGCTGGTCTCGATCGAGGAGCTCGCGCTGCCCGAGGTGGCGGACGGCGTCGAGACCCGGCCAGTCGACACCGTCAGCGCGCTCGAGCAGGAACTCAGCGCCACCCGCCAGAGCCTGCAGGCGACCATCGAGGCGCTCGAGTCCTCCAATGAAGAGCTGCAGTCCACCAACGAGGAGTTGATGTCCTCGAACGAGGAGTTGCAGTCCACCAATGAAGAGTTGCAATCGGTCAACGAGGAGCTCTACACGGTCAACGCCGAGTTCAATGCCAAGCTCGATGCGCTGAATGCGCTGAACGCTGACCTGGAGGGCATGGCCCAGGCCACCGGACTGGCCACCATCTTCGTCGACCAGGCGCTGTGCCTGGTGCGCTTCACGCCGGAAGCGGCGATGCTGTTCCGGCTGCGCCAGAGCGACCTGGGCCGCTCGATCGAAGACTTCAACTCGCTGCTCGACTACCCGGGCCTGAGCGCCGACCTGCGCCAGGCGCTGCACCAGGACACGCCGATCGAGCGCATGGTCGACGGTCCCCACGACACCCGCTTCATGGCCAGCATGGTCGGCTACTCGCACCTGCCGGGGCGGCCGCGGCGTGCGGTGGTCACCTTCATCGACATCACCCGGGTGCGTGACGCCTCGCTGCTGCAGGACCTGATCGATTCCCTGCCCGAGCACATCGCGGTGCTTGATCCGCAGGGCACGATCCGACGTGTCAACCGGGCCTGGAGCGACTTTGCACGCGCCAATGGCGGCGAGCATTCACCGATGGTGGCGGTGGGCGCCAACTACCTGGCGGTGCTGGCGCGCTCCGGCCACCCGCTGGCCCGCGCCACGCTGACCGGGCTGCAGGAGGTGATGGCCGGCCGGCAGCCCGAGTACCGTCAGGTCTACGACTGCCACGGCCCGAGCGAGCTGCGCTGGTTCGCCATGCATGCGCGGCCCTTCCCGACCCGGGGCGGCGGCCTGGTGGTCACGCATTTCCGGCTGCCCGGCCAGCCTGCCGAGGCCGCGCCGTGACAGTGCGCCCGCACCTGGTGAGCCAGGAGCCCGACACGCTGCCCGGCACGGTGCAGCGCTACCAGCGTGAACTGTCGCAGCACCTGGAGGAGTTGCGTGAGCAGCAGGCGGCCACCGAGCAGGCCCTGGCCTGGTTCGCCAGCCTCTTCGAGGCGCTGCCGGTGCCGGTGCTGCTGCTCAGCGACGTGGGCACGGTGGTCGAGGCCAACGGCAGCGCGGTGGACTACCTGGGCTTGTCACGCCCGCTGCCCCGGGCGCCGTTGATGCTGCGCCGTCTGCTGGAGGGCCGTGACGCCGACCTGCGCTGGGTCAACGCGCTGGCCCATGCGCGCACGCAGGGCGAGGCCACGCTGGAAGAGCAGGCCCTGAAGCCCGGCAACGGCGGAGCCCGGGTGGCGCGCATCGTGCTTCGGCGCGTCGACAACGCAGAGGCCGCGGTGCGTGGCGTGGCGCTGATCTGCTCGCTGATCGACCTGACGGCGCAGGTGCAGGCCCGCGAGGCCGAGCAGGCCCGCCAGGCGGCGGAGTCCCGGCAGCGCGACGCCGAGACGCGCAGCCAGGCACGCGCCCAGACGCTGTCCCGCGTGAGCCATGAGCTGCGCACGCCCCTGAACGCCATCATGGGCTTCGCCCAGTTGTTGATGGCCGACCTGGACCACCTGCCGGCCGAACACCGCCCCTACCTGGCGCACATCCGCGCCGCCGGCGCCGACCTGCTGGGACTGGTCGAGGAAGTGCTGGACATCAACCGCGCCGAGAGCGGCCAGTTGAAGCTCGACATGGTGGCGGTGACGCTGGCCGACGAGGTGCACGCCGCGGTCGCGCTCAACCGGGCCGAGGCGCAGGCGCTGGACATGCGCATCGACAGCGACGTGGGCGAGGCCCCGCGCGTGCGCGCCGATGCGCGACGGGTGCGCGAGATCCTGATCAACCTGCTGTCCAACGCCATCAAGTACGGCCGCCATGGCGGCGCGGTGCGCCTGCGCTGCGGCCATGACGAGCATGACGCCTGGATCGAGGTGGAGGACAACGGTATCGGCATCGCCGCGGAGCTGTTGCCCCAGCTGTTCGAGCCCTTCAACCGCCTGGGCTCGGAGCGCAGCCGCATCAAGGGCCACGGCCTGGGCCTGAGCATCTGCAAGAGCTATGCTGAACAGATGGGCGGCCGCCTGACGGCGCGCTCCGAGCCCGGCCAAGGCAGCTGCTTCACGCTGACCCTGCCGCGCTGGGACCGCGGCCGCGGCTGATCACCAGGACGCCAGGTCCTCGCCGCTGACGCGGCAGATGCGCCAGTCGGGCAGCACCGTCGCGCCCATGGCCTGGTACATCGCGATCGCGTTGGCATTCCAATCCAGCACCGACCATTCAAAGCGCCCGCAGCCGCGCTGCGCGGCCAGCCGCCCGACCGCCTTCAACAGCGCGCGGCCGATGCCGGCGCGGCGGTGCGCGGGCTGCACATACAGGTCTTCCAGGTACAGGCCCGGCCGGCAGCGGAAGGTGGAGAAGTTGGTGAAGAACAGCGCGAAGCCCACCACCGCGCCGCCCATCTCGGCGACCAGGCACTCGGCCACCGGTCGCTCGCCGAAGAGGTGCGGGTGCAGACGCTCGGGTGTGGTCTCAACCAGGTGCGAGAGCTGCTCGAACTCGGCCAGTTCACGGATCAGGCCGACGATCGCCGGCACATCGGCAGGCGCCGCCGGGCGCAGGTGGTGGCTTGCAGTCATGCGCGGGATTCTGTCACCCGTGCGCCAGCGCGGGCGGCGCAGCGCCCCTACCATCCGGCCATGACTGACGCCTACCTGCCGCGCCGCGCCGGCCGTTCGCTGTTCGTGCCGCTGCGCGGGCTGGACTACCACCTGACCGTCTGGGGCGATGCCTCGATGGCGACCCCGGAGCGCCCGCCGCTGCTGCTGTGCCACGGCTACATGGATGTCGGCGCCTCGTTCCAGTTCATGGTCGACGCGCTCGCCGCACTGGAGGGCCAGACGCGCTGGGTGCTGGCGCTGGACTGGCGCGGCTACGGCCACACCCGCGTGCCGCCCACCGACCACTACTGGTTCCCCGACTACCTGGCCGACCTGGACGCGCTGCTGGACGGCCGACTCGACGGCCTGGACGCCCGCGCGCAACCGATCGACCTGCTGGGCCACAGCATGGGCGGCAACGTGGTGATGCACTACGCCGGCGTGCGCCCCACGCGCATCCGCCGCCTGGTCAACCTGGAAGGCTTCGGCCTGCCGCGCAGCGAGCCCGACGAGGCCCCGCGCCGCCTGGCCAAGTGGCTGGACGAACTGGCCGAGGCGGCCCCGCTGCGCAGCTACGACAGCGCCGAGGCCGTGGCCGCGCGCCTGCGCCAGACCAACCCGCGCCTGCCCGAGGACAAGGCGGCCTGGCTGGCGCGCCAGTGGGCGCAGCCGGATGCCGCAGGCCGCTGGCACATCCTGGGCGACCCGGCGCACAAGCGCATCAACCCGCTGCTCTACCGGGTGGAAGAGGTGCTGGCGGCGTGGCGCCGCATCAGCGCCCCGGTGCTGTGGGTGGACGGCGACCTGACCGACCTGTCGCTGTGGTGGGGGCAGCGCTACAGCCTGGCCGAGTTCGACCAGCGCATCGCCGTGGTGCCACAGCTGCGCCGCGAGCGACTCTCGCCCTGCGGGCACATGCTGCACCACGAGCAGCCCACGGCACTGGCCGGGCTGCTGCGTGATTTCCTGGGCTGATCAGCGTCCGATCATGCCGCGCCGGTCACCCGGCTCCAGCCAGTGCGGCCGCTCGGCCAGCGGGCGCAGCGCCAGGGCGCGGGCGCGGCCGGGCGCCTTGGCGCCCAGGGCCACCGGGCAGGCGCCGGTGTCGGCGTGGTCCATGGCCGTGGCCAGCAGCGGCTCGGTGGCGGTGCCCAGCGGCTGGCCGTAATCCTCGGCCACCGCGCAGGTGGCATCGAAGCCATCGAAGTAGCGGCCTTCGTTGCGCGAGTTGACCGATTCGAAGTTCACCACGCTCCAGGTGGTGCCGCAGCCATCGTCCTGCGGCAGGAAGCCGACCGGCTTGCCGCAGCTGGTGTCGCCCACCGTGACCACCTGCACGAAGGGGCGCAGCGCATTGATCAGCTGCTCGCTGGCCGAGCAGGTGCGCTGCCCGGTCAGCAGGTAGACCCTTGAGAGGCCCAGCGCGTTGGCCGGATTGCCGAAGGCGAAGACCTGGTTGCTGGACGCGTGACGGTCGTTGTAGAGCAGCTTCGAGTAGGTCTGGCCCGCCGTGCGCGGCGCCGACACATACGAGGCCAGCCGCCCTGAGGTGGAGACCAGACCACCACCGTTGTAGCGCAGGTCGATCACCACGTCCTGCACCCCGGCGGCGCGGAACTGCGCGAAGGCGGTGTCGAAGGGACGCTCGGCCTGGCTGACCATGTCCTTGAGCTGCAGGTAGCCGACCGTACGGCCGCCCGGCGTGCTCATCACGCTGGCGTTGGTCACCGGCACCAGATCATAGACACGAGACGTCAGCGTGACGGTGCGCTGCGACACACCGTTGTCCAGCAGCATCGTCAGCGACTGGCCCGTGGCGGTGGCGGACAGCGCCGAGAAGTCGTTGGCGGCGATCAGATCGGACACCGCCCGGCCGTTGATACGCAGGATCTCATCGCCACGCAGCACGCCGGCGCTGGCGGCCGGCGAGCCGGGTTCGATGTAGCGCACATACAGCGGCCAGTCGGGGTGGCCAGACACCTCCAGGCCCGCCACCATCACGCCGAAGCCCAGGGTCTGGCCGTCGCCGAAGAAGCGCTGGTAGTCGACCGTCGGCGTGGCGTAGCTCCAGCGGTCGGCCGGGAAGGTGGCGTTGCCGGGGAACAGCAGCGCATCGAACAGGGATTCGACGCTGGCGTAGCTGGCCGGGTCGGGGCGCGGACTGATCGCGTACCAGAAGTACCAGTCGGACATGTAATCGGCCAGCCAGATCTTCTGGTCGGTCACCGAGCAGCTCAGCGGCGGCGGCGGGCCGCCATCGCCGCCCCCCCCGCCGCCACAGGCTGCCAGCACCAGGCCCGCCGCGGCAGCCCCCAGACCGGCGCGACCCCGGCGCCACAGCTCGTTCATCCTCATCTGCATCTCCTGTGCCTGGGCGACCACCGCCTACAATCCCAGCAACTCCCCGCGTGGCCCCTGCGTTGACATCCAAATGGTGTCCAGGCGTTGCCGTGGCCACCGTCCGCTTCCAGTGTCCCCCGCCATGACCGAACTCGCCAAGTCCTTCGAACCCCGAGACATCGAAGCCCGATGGGCCCCGCTGTGGGAGCAAAGCGGCGTCTACCGGCCGACGCTGGACGCGTCGCGTCCTTCGTTCTGCATCCAGCTGCCGCCGCCCAACGTGACCGGCACGCTGCACATGGGCCATGCGTTCAACCAGACCATCATGGACTCGTTGACACGCTACCACCGCATGAGGGGCTTCAACACCCTGTGGGTGCCGGGCACCGACCATGCCGGCATCGCCACCCAGATCGTGGTGGAGCGCCAGCTGCAGGAGAAAAAGCTCAGCCGCCATGACCTGGGCCGCAAGAACTTCGTCGCCCAGGTGTGGGAATGGAAGGAGCAGTCAGGCTCCACCATCACCCGCCAGATGCGCCGCATGGGCGACTCGGTGAGCTGGGAGCACGAGTACTTCACGATGGACGAGAAGCTGTCCAGCGTGGTCACCGAGACCTTCGTGCGCCTCTACGAGGAAGGCCTGATCTACCGCGGCAAGCGCCTGGTCAGCTGGGACCCGGTGCTCAAGTCCGCGGTGTCCGACCTCGAGGTCGAGAGCGAGGAGGAAGACGGCTCGCTGTGGCACATCCGCTACCCCATCGAGGGCAGCGACGAGTCGCTGGTGGTGGCCACCACCCGGCCGGAAACGATGCTGGGCGACACCGCGGTGATGGTCCACCCCGAGGACGAGCGCTACACCCACCTGATCGGCAAGCAAGTCAAGCTGCCGATCACCGGCCGCCGGGTGCCGGTGATCGCCGACGCCTACGTGGACAAGGCCTTCGGCACCGGCGTGGTCAAGGTCACGCCCGCGCACGACCAGAACGACTACCAGGTGGGCCTGCGCCATGGCCTGCCGATGCTGACCATCTTCGACCTGGCCGCCCAGGTCAGCGCCCATGAAGCCACCGACATCCCGGCCGCCTACATCGGCCAGGACCGCTTCGCCGCGCGCAAGGCCATCGTCGCCCAGCTCGAGGCCGAGGGCCTGCTGGTCGAGGTCAAGAAGCACAAGCTGATGGTGCCGCGCTGCGCCCGCACCGGCCAGGTGATCGAGCCGATGCTGACCGACCAGTGGTTCGTCGCCATGACCAAGGCCGGCGCCAACGGCAAGAGCATCGCCGAGGAGGCGATCGAGGCCGTTGAATGCGGCGATGTGACCTTCGTCCCCGAGAACTGGGTCAACACCTACAACCAGTGGATGAAGAACATCCAGGACTGGTGCATCAGCCGCCAGCTGTGGTGGGGCCACCAGATCCCGGCCTGGTACGGCGCGGGCGGCGAGCTGTTCGTGGCGCGCAGCGAGGAGGAAGCCCGCGCGAAGGCCACGGCCGCCGGCTACAGCGGCGCGCTCACCCGCGACGAGGACGTGCTCGACACCTGGTACTCCAGCGCGCTGGTGCCCTTCTCCACCCTCGGCTGGCCGGCCAGGACCGTTGAGCAGGACCTGTTCCTGCCCAGCAGCGTGCTGGTCACCGGCTACGACATCATCTTCTTCTGGGTCGCCCGGATGATCATGATGACCAGGCACTTCACCGGGCAGGTGCCGTTCCGCCACGTCTACATCCACGGCCTGGTGCTGGACGCGCACGGCAAGAAGATGAGCAAGTCCGAGGGCAATGTGCTCGACCCGGTGGACCTGATCGACGGCATCGACCTGCCCGCGCTGCTGGACAAGCGCACCCAGGGCCTGCGCAAGCCCGAGACCGCGCCCAAGGTGCGCAAGGCCACCGAGAAGGAGTTCCCCGAGGGCATCCCCGGCTACGGCGCCGATGCGCTGCGCTTCACCTTCGCCGCCATGGCCACGCTGGGTCGCAGCGTCAACTTCGACAGCAAGCGCTGCGAGGGCTACCGCAACTTCTGCAACAAGCTATGGAACGCCAGCAAGTTCGTGCTGATGAACTGCGAAGGCCATGACTGCGGGCTGATGGAGCACACCAAGGCCGAGTGCGAACCCGGCGGCAAGGCCCACGGCTACATGCGCTTCAGCGCCGCCGACCGCTGGATCAGCAGCGAGCTGCAGCGGGTCGAAGCTGCGGTGGCCCAGGGCTTCGCCGAGTACCGGCTGGACAACGTGGCCAACGCGATCTACCAGTTCGTCTGGGACGAGTTCTGCGACTGGTACCTGGAGATCGCCAAGGT
Organism: Ideonella alba; assembly: GCF_018069845.1. Classification (NCBI taxonomy): domain Bacteria; kingdom Pseudomonadati; phylum Pseudomonadota; class Betaproteobacteria; order Burkholderiales; family Sphaerotilaceae; genus Ideonella; species Ideonella alba. The sequence continues at coordinate 46,389 of NZ_JAGQDD010000014.1, read as the reverse complement.
GCAGATCCAGAACGGCAGCGAGGCCGAACAGCGCGCCACCCGCCGCACGCTGATCCGCACGCTGGAGACCGTGCTGCGCCTGCTGCACCCGGTGGCGCCCTTCATCACCGCCGAGCTCTGGGACGTGGTGGCGCCGGTGGCCGGCCGCAAGAGCGCCGACACCGTGGCCAGCGCTGCCTACCCGGTGGCCCAGCCCGAGCGCATCGATGCGGCGGCCGATGCCTGGATGGCGCGCCTGAAGACCCTGGTGGGGACCTGCCGCTCGCTGCGCGGCGAGATGGGCCTGTCGCCGGCCGAGCGGGTGCCGCTGCTGGTCAATGGCGATGCCGAGTTCTTCGGCCAGGCCGCGCCGGTGCTCAAGGCCCTGGCCAAGCTGGCCGACGTGCAGTTGCTGGACGACGCCGCCTTCGCCGAGGCCAGCGCCGCCGCGCCGGTGGCGGTGCAGGGCGCGGCGCGGATGGCGCTGAAGGTGGAAATCGATGTCGCGGCCGAGCGGGCCCGCCTGGGCAAGGAGATCGCCCGGCTGGAGGGCGAGATCACCAAGGCCGAGGCCAAGCTGGGCAACGAGAGCTTCGTCGCCCGCGCTCCGGAGGCGGTGGTGACCCAGGAACGCCAGCGCCTGGCCGATTTCGGCCAGACCCTGGCCCGTCTGCGCGAGCAACTGACCAAGCTGCCGGCGGCCTGAGCCAGCGCCAGCGTCACCTCAACGGGGGGCAGTCTGGGGGGTGTTCGTCCGCGTTCTGTCACGCTGGGCGCGAATCCTGCATGCAAGAATGCCATGACCTCCCTGCTCTCCCCCACTGCACCCATGCGCGTCAACAAAGCCGTCTTTCCCGTCGCCGGTCTGGGCACGCGTTTCCTGCCGGCCACCAAGGCCAACCCCAAGGAAATGCTGCCAGTGGTCGACAAGCCGCTGATCCAGTACGCGGTGGAAGAAGCCTATTCGGCCGGCATCCGGCAGATGATCTTCGTCAATGGCCGCAACAAGCGCGCCATCCCGGACCACTTCGACACCGCCTTCGAGCTGGAGCACGAACTGGAAGCGGGCAACAAGCGCGAACTGCTGGCGCTGGTGCACTCGATCAAGCCGGACGACATGGAGTGCATCTACATCCGCCAGCCCAAGGCCCTGGGCCTGGGCCACGCGGTGCTGTGTGCGCAGTCGGTGGTGGTCAATGAGCCCTTCGCGGTGCTGCTGGCCGACGACCTGATGGTGGGCGAGCCCTCGATCATGAAGCAGATGGTCGACCAGTTCGCCGAGTGGCAGGCCTCGATCCTGGCGGTGCAGGAAGTGCCGGCCGAGCACACCCGCCGCTACGGCATCGCCGCCGGCACGCCCATCAACGAGCGGCTGATGGACCTGACCCACATCGTCGAGAAGCCGGCCCCCGAGAACGCCCCCTCGCGCCTGGGCGTGGCCGGCCGCTACATCCTGACGCCGGGCATCTTCCGCGAGATCGCCAACCTGCCGCGGGGCGTGGGCGGCGAGATCCAGCTGACCGACGGCATCGCCGCGCTGATGCGCCGCGAGAAGGTGTTCGCCTACCGCTATGAAGGCCGCCGCTACGACTGCGGCAGCAAGGAAGGCTTCCTGGAGGCCAATGTCGAGCTGGCGCTGGCGCACCCGCAGCTGGGCCCGGGCTTCCGCGCCTACCTGAAGGCGCTGTCGCTCTGATCCGCCCCCCACCATGACAAAGGGCCTGCACGCGCAGGCCCTTGGTGTTCTTGGGGGCGGTGGCCGCTCAGCGACGCCGCAGCAGGTGGATGAATTCCTCGCCCTGCGCGGTCTGCTCGACCAGTTCGTTGCCGGTCTGGCGCGCGAAGGCCTGGAAGTCGCGCATCGACCCGGGGTCGGTGGCCACCACCTTCAGCAGGTCGCCGCTGGACATCTCGGACAGCGCCTTCTTGGCTTTCAGGATGGGCAGCGGGCAGTTCAGACCGCGGGTGTCGATTTCCTTCTGGGCGTCCATGGCGGGTGTCACTCCTGTAGCGCTGATTCTAGGCCTCAACGCGCCGGCTGTTCGCCGGGCTGGAAATAGCGCGGCTCGAGGCCCCGCCCGCGCAGCCACTGGGCCATCGCGTGGCCGGTGCCGGCCGGCCAGCAGACCACGTCCTGGGGTGCGAACAGCTTGTACTCGGCCAATTCGGGCGACAGCCGGATTTCGCCGTGCGCCTGCACATGAAACGCGATGATCACCTGGTTCATGCGCTGGAAGTCCCAGACGCCGATCAGCTCGACGCGGTCCACCGTCAGCGCGGTCTCTTCCGCCACCTCGCGGGCAATGCCTTCCTCGGCGCTTTCACCCGCCTCCATGAAGCCGGTGATCAGCGCGAACATGCGCCCGCTCCAGGCGGCGTTGCGCGCCAGCAGGATGCGGCCGCCGCGGTCGGTGCATTCCACCACCGCCGCGAGCACCGGCGTGGGGTTGTTCCAGTGCGTGAAGTCGCAGGCGGTGCAGCGCAGGCGCTCCTTCGGTCCGCCGTCCTCGTCGGCCAGGCGCAGCGCCAGCGGCGCGGCGCACTGCGGGCAGAAGCGCCAGGGCTCGCTCATGCGGGAAACACGCCGGTCGAGAGGTAGCGGTCGCCACGGTCGCAGACGATGAAGACGATGGTCGCGTTCTCCAGCGTGCGCGCCAGCTGCAGCGCCACCCAGCAGGCGCCGGCCGCCGAAATGCCCGCGAACAAGCCCTCTTCCGCGGCCAGGCGGCGCGCCATGTCCTCGGCATCGGACTGGCTGACGTAGACCAGCTCGTCCACCGCGGTCGGGTCGTAGATCTTCGGCAGGTAGGCCTCGGGCCACTTGCGGATGCCGGGGATGCGCGACCCTTCGGACGGCTGTGCACCCACGATGCGCACCGCCGGGTTCTTCTCTTTCAGGAAGCGCGAGACGCCGGTGATCGTGCCGGTGGTGCCCATCGCGCTGACGAAGTGGGTGATCTGGCCGTCGGTGTCGGCCCAGATCTCGGGGCCGGTGGTGTCGTAGTGCACCGCCGGGTTGTCGGCGTTGGCGAACTGGTCGAGCATGCGGCCCTTGCCGGCCTGCTGCATCTGCTCGGCCAGGTCGCGGGCCAGCTCCATGCCGCCGGACTTGGGCGTCAGGATCAGCTCGGCGCCGAAGGCCTTCATCGTCTGGGCGCGTTCGATCGACAGGTCCTCCGGCATGATCAGCACCATGCGGTAGCCCTTGATCGCCGCGGCCATCGCCAAGGCGATGCCGGTGTTGCCCGAGGTGGCTTCGATCAGCGTGTCGCCGGGGCGGATCTCGCCGCGCGCCTCGGCCTGGCGGATCATGTTGATCGCCGGCCGGTCCTTGACCGAGCCGGCCGGGTTGTTGCCCTCGAGCTTGCCCAGGATGACATTGCCGCGCGCGGCGATCTCGGCGCCGGGCAGGCGCTGCAGGCGCACCAGCGGCGTGCGGCCGATGGCGTCTTCCAGGGTCAGGTAGGTGGGCATGGCGGGGCGATCAGGCGCGACGGTGGCCGATTATCACGTCGCCCCTGAGCACCTCGCCCGCCGGGGGTCGCTTGTCAGGGCGTGTTGATCCAGTTCTGCAGGTTGGTGTTGACGGCTTCGGTGATGCGGGTGGCGCTGTTGCGGCCCAGGCTGTCAGCGCCGTAGGCATGGATGGCAATGCCGCAGTCGCCCTCGCAGCCGCCCGGGCCGGTGCCGTCGGCCTGGATCACCGGGGCGCCGCTCTGGCCGCCGGCGGTGTCCAGGAAGTAGCGGGTCTTGCGCGACTCGGACGCCACGATCCGGCCGGCGCCGCCCCATTGCGTGGCGCTGGGCTTGTCGCCCGGGTAGCCGACGATCGCGATCGGCAGGTTGGCCTGGCTGCCGGTGGTCCACCAGCGCCCCAGCCAGCCGGTGGTGTTGCCCACGGTGCAGTTGAGCTTGACCGAGCCGTAGTCGTAGTTCTCATCGGCGTTCTTGGTCCAGCCGGCCACCGAGCTCAGGCGCTTGGCGGTGCACGAGCCATAGGGCGCGCTGGCGGCGTTGCGACCCGGATAGAAACGCATGGTGTTCGACCACACGCCGCCGGTGCCGCCGGAGTGCACGCAGTGGCCGGCCGTGGCCACCGTGTCGGCACTGATCAGCCAGCCGGTGCAGGTGTAGCTGCCGGTGCCCTGGTTGAAGGTCAGCAGGCCCACCGCGCGGTAGGGGTAGCCGGACTCGGAAGGGTAGACGCGAAAACGGCGGTCAGCGCCCAGCACCGATTCGGGTGCCAGATGATCGTCGCCGCGCGCGCCCGGAGCCACCATCGGACGGTAGCGGGCGGCGAAGTCGGCCATCTCCGCGGCCGAGTAGCGCTCGGCGGGGAATTCGGCCTCGGCGTCGGGCGCCAGGCCGGGCGCCAGGCGCCCGCGGAAACCGGCCGCCGGGGCGGCGGTGCTGCTGCTGGCCAGTGCGGGCGTGCCGTCGCTGCTGATGCTGCGGTGGGCGTCGGACACATCGGCGGCGGACGCCGTGGTGGCCGAGACGAAGCCGGCCAGGCACAGGGCCAGGCGGCGGGAGGCATGGGTGGTCATGGCGGTGCTCCTGCAAGGTGGCGGCGAAGGGTGAAGTCCCCCCCTGGCGCCGGGGCCCAGGGGTGGCCCCACTGTCGGGCCCCTGCCCCAAGCGCCTGCCAACCGATGACCCACGGATGCCCGCCCACTCCCCCCTAGGCCAGCACCCCCCCGTGCCATAATCGCGCCCTCGCAGCACCGGGGCCCCGGCCCCGGCCCGATGCGCCCATGTGACGAAATCGGTAGACGTAGCGGATTCAAAATCCGCCGCCGCAAGGCGTGCCAGTTCGAGTCTGGCCATGGGCACCAGCGCCGCAACACCGACGCCATGCCACCCCTGCCTCCCGTCACCAAGGCCCTGATGCTGGCCTGCACCGCCATCTTCTGCCTGCAGTTCCTGCTGGGCGGCTACGCGCTGACGGGCTGGTTCGGCCTGTGGCCGCTGGCCAGCGGCCACTTCATGCCCTGGCAGGTGGTGACCTATGCCTTCCTGCACGGCGACATGCTGCACCTGTTCTTCAACATGCTGGGCATGTACATGTTCGGCGCCGAGATCGAGCGCCTGTGGGGCCAGCGCCGCTACCTGCAGTTCATCGCCGCATCGGTGCTGACGGCCGCGCTGTCGCAGATGCTGATCACGGCACTGGCGGGCAGCATGGGCCCGACGATCGGCATCTCGGGCGGTCTGTACGGCCTGCTGCTGGCCTCGGCCATGCTGTTCCCGAACCGCACGATCATGCCGCTGTTTCCCCCCATCCCGATGAAGCAGCGCACCTTCGTGCTGGTCTTCGGCGGGCTGGAGCTGCTGCAGGGCCTGATGGGCTTCACCGGCGTGGCCCACTTCGCCCACCTGGGCGGCATGCTGGGCGCCTGGCTGATGATCCGCTATTGGCGCGGTCAGCCGCCGTTCTCGGGCCGACGGCGCTGGTAAGCGCCGGGGCGCACACGGACTTTCAGCGGGAATCCGCCCCTGGACCTTCGGGATGGGCCGGTGCGGCACCGAGGCGCAAGCTTCGGGCCGTCATCAACGCCTGACCCCCAGGCACCCACCGAAGGAGCAACCGCATGAACACCCGCTTCCTGGCCACCAGCCTGTTCACCCTGGCGGCCCTCGCGAGCAGCGCTGTCGAAGCCAAGATCCTGGCCAACGCCGTCCGTGCCACCAACTTCTCATTCACCACCGCGACCGCCCTGGTGCCCCTGAACGCCGCCGGGGACACCACGATCACCGTCCAGAACAACAAGGCCAGGACCGTCAACGCGGTGCTGACCTTCTCGGCCGAATGTGCCGCGCTGGCCCCCACCGCCGGCGGCTGGCTGGATCTGGATGTGCTGGTCAATGACGTGGCCATCGCGCCGACCGCTGGCAACACGGACGCCTTCTGCCCCTACCAGGTGGGCACCACGATCAACAGCTGGGTGCGGCCCTCGATCACGATGGTCGTGCCGCTGCAGCCGGGCGCCAACACGGTGAAGATCCAGGCCCGCCTGGACTTCGGCGTGACCACCGGCTGGGTCAGCGACACCGCGCTGGTGATCACCGACTGAGGCGCCAGCGCCTCAGCCCGGCAACAGATGCCGGGGTTCCACCCCCAGCTCACGCCGCAGGCGCTCATTGCGCAGGCGGCGTGATTCGCCCATGAAGCTCAGGCTCATGGGCGAGGCGGTGCGCGTCATCTCCTCGCGCGTGACGCGTGGCAGCCGCGGCAGGCCGGCCAGGTCGGCCGCCTGGTCGTACCACTCGCCCATCAAGCAATCCACGCCATCGGTCACGTGGTAGGCCCGCTGCGGCCCGCCGCGCCACAGCGCCGCCACGCAGGCGCGCGCCAGGTCATCGGCGTGGATGTGGTTGGTGAACACATCGTCCTCGGGGCGCAGCAGCGGTCGGCCCTGGCGCACGCGGTCGATGGCTGACCCCCCGGCGCGGTCGGGCGCATGGATGCCCGGGATGCGTAGCAACACCACCCGCCAGCCGCGCCGGCCCGCCGCGCGCAGCGCCTGCTCGGCGGCCACGCGGCGACGGGCGCGGTCGGTGGCCGGCGCCACGGGGCGGGTTTCGTCGAACAGCGCCCCACCGGCATCGCCATAGACGCCGGTGGTGCTGCCATAGACGAGCACCCGCGGCCGCTGGCCGCAGCGCGACAAGGCCTGCAGCAGGTGGCGGGTGCGCGGGTCCTCGGTGCCGGCGCCTGGCGGCGGCGCCAGGTGCAGCACCGCGTCGGCCAGGCCGGCCAGGCGCCAGAGGCTGCCGGGCTGGTCGAGGTCGCCCAGCAGCGGCGTCGCGCCCGCGGCACGCAACTCGGCCAGGCGCGCGGGCTGGCTGGTCAGCGCCAGCACTCGCCAGTGCCGGCCCAGCACGCGCAGCACCCGCATGCCCACATCGCCACAGCCCACGATCAGCAGCGAGGGGCGGTGGTCAAGCGTGCGCGGCATCAGGTCTTTCGGGGCATCGGGGACAATCGCGGCAGTGTAGTGGCCCGGCCGATCATGACCTTTCGCATCACCCTGAAGCCCTCTGAGCGCCAGTTCGACGTGGCGCGTGACGAGCCCATCCTGAACGCCGCGATCCGCGCCGGCATCGGCCTGCCCTATGGCTGCAAGGACGGCGCCTGCGGCTCCTGCAAGTCGCGCCTGCTGGAAGGCCGTGTGATCCATGGCGCCCATGCCGAGAAGGCGCTGAGCGCCGCCGAGGAGCAGCAAGGTCTGGTGCTGACCTGTTGCGCCACGCCGCAGACCGACTGCGTGGTGGAAGCCCGCAGCGTCACCGGCGCCGGCGAGCACCCGGTGGTCAAGCTGCCCGGCCGCGTGCTGGCGATGGACAGGCTCGCCCCCGATGTGATGCGCCTGCGGGTGCAGCTGCCGGCCAACCAGGCCTTCAGCTACCACGCGGGCCAGTACATTGAGTTCATCCTGCGTGACGGCAGCCGCCGCGCCTACTCCATGGCCAACGCGCCGCACAACCTGGGCACGCCGCCCAGCATCGAGCTGCACCTGCGCCACCTGCCCGGCGGTCTGTTCACCGACCAGGTGTTCAGCACGATGAAGGAGAAGGACATCGTGCGCATGGAGGGCCCGTTTGGCAGCTTTTTCCTGCGCGAGGACTCGGCCGCGCCGATCATCCTGCTGGCCTCGGGCACCGGGCTGGCGCCGATCAAGGCGCTGATCGAGCGCCTGCAGCAGCAGGGCATCACCCGCCCCGCCACGCTGTACTGGGGCTGCCGCAGCCGGCGAGACCTGTACCTGCACGACTGGGCCGAGGCGCAGGCCGCGCAGATGCCCAGCCTGCGCTATGTGCCGGTGCTGTCGGAGGCGCGTCCTGAGGACGACTGGCGCGGCCGCACCGGCCTGGTCCACCAGGCGGTGATGGCGGACCACCCGGACCTGAGCGGCCACCAGGTCTACGCCTGCGGCCTGCCGGCGATGGTGGACGCCGCGCAACGCGACTTCATTGGGCGCTGCGGGTTGCCCGCCGAGCAGTTCTTCGCCGACAGCTTCACCAGCGCGGCCGACAAGGCCTGATCAGCCCGGCGCGTTCAGCGACATCGCGAAGCACACCAGGCGCTCGGTCTCGGTGAAGCCCAGGCGGGCGTGCACCGTCTGGCTCAATGTGTTGTCCAGCGGTGTGTCCGAGGCCATTTCGGTGCAGCCGCGTGCCCGGCCCCAGTCGGCCGCCGCGGCCACCAGGGCCCGTGCGAGGCCCTGGCGGCGCGCGGCAGGCGCCACATACAGGCCCTCCAGGAACAGCACCGGGCTGCTGTCGGTGCCGTTGACGTAGTCATGGCGCAGCGCCGCCTCGGCCATGCCCAGCGCCGTGCCGTCCTCGGCACAGGCCAGGAAGCTCGCGTAGCGTGCCGCGTCGGCGCACTGCTGGGCCATCTCGGCCAGGTGCTCATCCACGCGGCTGTCATCCCACAGCGCACGGCGCAAGGCCAGCCAGCGCACGTCGGCAGGGTCGGCGAGGCGGGCGATGTGCACCGGGCGCCCGTTCAGAAACAGGGCCGGTCCGGGACCTGCAGCCGACAGCTCCAGGTGAACAGCCGCGCGCCGTTCTTCATCGAGCGGCGCCAGGTGGCGGTGGCCTCGTTGGCGATGGCGTCGGGCAGCGGCAGCGCCACCTCGGCGCCGGTGCTGTTGGTGTAGAAGTTCAGGAAGCAGGTCTCGTCGGCCCCGCACAGCTGGGCGATCTGGCGCTGGTAGGCGGCTTCGTCCTTGGCCAGCGCCGTGGGCACGATCACCTGGCGCACCAGACCCTGGCGGCCGGCGACGGTCCAGGCGGGCTCGGAGGTCTGGGCGGCGACAGGGCCGCTGCTCATCGTACCCAGCAGGGCAGCCAGCAGCACGGATACCAGCCTCGGCTTCATCGTCGGACCTCCATCGGTGGAGCGGCCAGTGTAGTGCTCAGTCGCTGTCGGTGGCCGCATGGCGCGGCAGCGTATCGCCCAGCACCAGCCAGTCGACATGGGTGTCATGGAACACATGGGCCGTGGGCGGCTGGGTCAGCGCCTCGTCCAGCAGCGCACGTGCCAGATGCAGCTCGCCCGGCCAGCGGCTGGAGGCGAACAGCATGGGCGTGCCGCAACGGCCGCAGTGAGCGCGGCGCGCCTCGGGGCTGGAGGCATACCAGCGCAGCTGACCCTGCGCATCGTCCACCTGCACCGCCGCCTCATCGAAGCCGGCCCAGGTGACCACGCCGGCACCGTGCGCGCGTTGGCACATCGTGCAGTGGCAATGGGCCACCCAGCGCGCCGGCAGCATGGCCTGCAGTTGCACGGCGCCGCACAGGCAGTGGCCTCGGGTGCTGTTGGTCATCTCCGTCTCTCCTCAGGTCGCAGACACCCGGGCGGCCGCGGCCTCCTGCGCCAGCCAGGCGCTCAGCGCCTGCAGCGGCGCCAGGTCGGCCTTGTGGGGCGGGTACAGCAGGTGGTAGCGCCGGCCGCTGTCCAGCGCAAAAGGCAGCAACTGCTGCAGCCGGCCAGAGGCCAGTTCCGTCTCGATCAACAGCCGTGGCACCAGCGCTGCGCCCAGCCCCTGGGCCGCCGCCTCGGCCAGCATCGAGAACAGCTCCATGCGCGCGCCGGCCATGGCCTGCTCCACCTGCAGGCCCTGGGCCTCGAACCACTGGCGCCAGGCATCGGGCCGGGTGCTGGCCTGCAGCAGCGGCAGCGCCGCCACCTCGGCCGGCGTGCGCACGCGGCGGCCCTTCAGCAGCGCGGGCGCGGCCACGGCCACCAGGTGCTCGGGCAGCAAGGCCAGGCCCTGCGTGCCCGGCCACGGCGACTCGGCCGGCTGGATCGCGGCATCAAAGGGTGACTCGTCGTCGAACAGGAAGGGCCGGGTGCGCGGCGTGAAGTGCAGCGTGATGCCCGGGTGCGCCGCCTGGAAGCGCGCCAGCCGGGGCAGCAGCCACTGGGTGGCGAAGGTGGGCACCACCGCCAATTCCAGCGCGCCACCGGCGGCCTGCCCGGCCTGGGCCATCAGGTCCAGCGTGTCGCGCTCCACCGCATCCAGCCGCGCCGCCACGCTGCGCGCGTAGCGCCGCCCGGCCTCGGTCAGCAGCACGCCGCGCTGGCCGCGGCGAAACAGCGGCACGCCGACGAAATCCTCCAGCGAGGCGATCTGCCGGCACACCGCGCTTTGCGTGACCGACAGCTCCTCGGCCGCGCGGGTGAAGCTCTGGTGGCGCGCGGCGGCCTCGAAGGCGGCCAGCGCGGCGGTGGAGGGGATCTTGCGCCGCACCCGCTTCAGCGTCCGTCGGTGGACCAGTGCGGCGGATCGGTCGGGTGCTTGACCACGCCGTAGGTGGCACCCAGCTTGTGCAGTTCCTTGTTCGACTCGCCGTTGGTGGGCGAGCCGATCTCCACCGTCTTGCCCTTCTTGTCGGCGATCTTCAGCGTGCCGCTCCAGGAGATGCTCATGTCGATCGCCTTGCCCTCGATGTGGCGAGAGGTCAGCGACGGCTTGAACTTCAGCTTGAACAGGTCGGCCATCTCCTTGGCCCCTTGCACCGAGGCCTTGTCGTCGCCGTGGTCCCAGACGATGTCGAGCGCCGAGTTCGCCGGCACTTTCGCGGGCTTCACGTTGCCGCGCGACACCTCCCACGAGTAGTGCATCAGGAAGGCCCGCTCCTTGTTGCGCAAGGTGGAGGCCACATCCACGCTGGCGCCCGCGGCCTCGAGCGCCTTCAGGAAGGCCTTGACGTTGGACTGGAACGAACCGGCCAGGTCACCCACCTTGTCACTGTTCGGGAACTTGGCCTGGTTGGCACGCCACCAGGACGCGCCGCTGAGCTTCTTCGGGTCAGCCGCCTTGGGCGCCGGCGGCGGCGCCGGCACCGGGCCGTTCAAGGCCCGCCAGGTCTTGCCGCCCGGCTCCACCAGCCCGTCGCCGCGGCTCATGCCCACCACCCGCTTCTGGAACTCGGCGATCGCGTCCTCCAGCGACTTGGTGTTCTTGCCGTCCACCTTGACATCGAAGCTCTTGCCGTCAGGCATGGCCGCGAAGGTCTTGAGCTTCTGTTGCACCAGTTTCACATCGGCGGCGGCGTTCGCGCCGCCCTTGCCCACCGATCCACTCAGGCTTGCCATGTCGGTGCCCCTTACTCGATGCGTGGATCGAAGCGCGACAGCGCCTTGGTCGCGGCGGACTGGCCGGCGTACTTCTTCTTCAGCTGGGCCAGTTGCGCGTCGGTGCCGGTGCAGTACTTCTTCAGCTGCTCATCCAGAAAGGCCTGCCGCTTTTCATTGTCGGTTTCCTCGCCGCGGAAGTGGTCGCACTGCTCACGCCGCGCGACAAAGTCGCGCACATCGTCCGGCAGGGCGGCGCCGGACTGGCAGGCCGACATGCCCAGCAGCAGGCCCGAAAACACGAGTGCGGTGCGCCATGGCATCCGCGGGGAAGGGTGTGACATGCGGTGTGTCCTCCTTGGGGGTGTGATCCGGCCTGCGTCGCAGGCCCTGCAAGGATGCTAGCGCAGGGCGGTCGGTACCATCCCCCCAGCTTGAGGGTCGGTCCGGAATTCCATTCCTGCACATTGGAATGCAATATTGTCGGTTGTCACCCGTCGGCATCAGCGTCTACGATGCCATGATTGAACACCGAACCGTGGAGACCTGCGCATGAACGCCACCGCCGCCAAAGCCCGCTTTCAATGGGACGACCCGCTGCTGCTGGACAGCCAGCTGACCGAGGACGAGCGCGCCGTGCGTGACGCCGCCCGCGCCTACTGCCAGGACCGCCTGGCCCCGCGCGTGCTGCAGGCCTTCCGCAACGAGCAGACCGACGTGGCCATCTTCCGCGAGATGGGCGAACTGGGCCTGCTGGGCCCGACCATCCCCGAAGCCTACGGCGGCGCCGGCCTGAACTATGTCTGCTACGGCCTGGTGGCGCGCGAGGTGGAGCGCGTCGATTCGGGCTACCGCTCGATGATGAGCGTGCAGTCCTCGCTGGTGATGGTGCCGATCAACGAGTTCGGCAACGAGGCCACCAAGCGCAAGTACCTGCCCAAGCTGGCCACCGGGGAATGGATCGGCTGCTTCGGCCTGACCGAGCCCGACCACGGCTCCGACCCCGGCAGCATGGTCACCCGCGCCCGCAAGGTCGACGGCGGCTATGAGCTGACTGGCGCCAAGATGTGGATCACCAACAGCCCCATCGCCGACGTGTTCGTGGTGTGGGCCAAGGACGATGAAGGCCAGATCCGCGGCTTCGTGCTGGAAAAGGGCTGGAAGGGCCTGAGTGCGCCGGCGATCCACGGCAAGGTGGGCCTGCGCGCCAGCATCACCGGCGAGATCGTCATGGACAAGGTCTTCTGCCCCGAGGAGAACGCCTTCCCCGAGGTGCGTGGCCTGAAGGGCCCGTTCACCTGCCTGAACAGCGCCCGCTACGGCATCGCCTGGGGTGCGCTGGGCGCGGCCGAGTTCTGCTGGCACACGGCCCTGCAGTACACCCTGGACCGCAAGCAGTTCGGCAAGCCGCTGGCCGCCAACCAGCTGGTGCAGAAGAAGCTGGCCGACATGCAGACCGAGATCACACTGGGCCTGCAGGGCTGCCTGCGCCTGGGCCGCATGAAGGACGAGGGCACGGCCTCGGTCGAGATCACCTCGATCATGAAGCGCAACAGCTGCGGCAAGGCGCTGGACATCGCCCGCGTGGCGCGCGACATGCTGGGGGGCAACGGCATCTCCGATGAGTTCGGCATCGCCCGCCACCTGGTCAACCTGGAGGTGGTCAACACCTACGAGGGTACGCACGACATCCACGCGCTGATCCTGGGCCGCGCGATGACCGGCATCGCGGCGTTTTGATGGAGCCCCCACGCTCCCTGCCGGTCGCTGCCCCCCGAGGGGGCTCATGCAGCGGACCGGCGGAGCCGGATCCGCGCATGCGGCTTGACTGGGTCGTACTGCAACAGGCATCGAGAACCCATCCCACATGAGCATGTCCACTGGTGCATTGGCGGGCCTGAAGGTCCTGGATCTGTCGCGCGTGCTGGCGGGCCCCTGGGCCGGCCAGTTGCTGGGCGACCTGGGCGCCGATGTGATCAAGGTCGAACGCCCCGGCGCCGGTGACGACACCCGCGCCTGGGGCCCGCCCTGGGTGAAGGACGCCAACGGCGCCGACAGCCGCCAGGCCGCCTACTTCCAGTGCGCCAACCGCAACAAGCGCAGCATCGCGGTGGACATGGCCACGCCCGAGGGCCAGGCGCTGCTGCGCGAGCTGGCCACGCAGGCCGATGTGGTGCTGGAGAATTTCAAGGTCGGCGGCCTGGCGCCCTATGGCCTGGACTACGCCAGCCTCCAGGCGATCAACCCACGGCTGATCTACTGCTCGATCACCGGCTTCGGCCAGACCGGGCCGTATGCGCCACGCGCCGGCTACGACTTCCTGATCCAGGGCCTGGGCGGACTGATGAGCCTGACCGGCCGCCCCGATGGGGAAGACGGCGCGGGGCCGCAGAAGGTGGGCGTGGCGCTGGTCGACATCATGACCGGGCTGTACGCCACCATCGCGGTGCTGGCGGCGCTGAACCACCGCCACGCCACGGGTGAAGGCCAGCAGATCGACCTGGCGCTGCTGGACGTGCAGGTGGCCGCACTGGCCAACCAGGCAGCCAGCTACCTGACCACCGGCGCTTCGCCGCGCCGCATGGGCAATGCGCACCCCACCATCGTGCCCTACCAGGACTTCCCCACCGCCGACGGCGACATGATCCTGGCGATCGGCAACGACGGCCAGTTCGCCCGCTTCTGCGCCACCGCCGGTCATCCGGAATGGTCGGCCGACGAACGCTTCGCCACCAACCCGGCGCGCGTGACGAACCGCGCGGTGCTGATCCCGCTGCTGCGCCAGGCCACGGTGATGAAGACCACCGCCGAGTGGATTGCACTGCTGGAGTCGCAGGCCGTGCCCTGTGGCCCGATCAACCGCCTGGCCGAGGTGTTCGCCGACCCGCAGGTCATCGCCCGCGGCCTGAAGATCGACCTGCCGCACCCGGCGTTTGGCAGCGTGCCCGGCGTGGCCAACCCGATCCGGCTGTCGGCCTCGCCGGTCAGCTACCGGCAGGCGCCGCCCACGCTGGGCGAGCACCAGGCGCAGGTGCTGGCCGACTGGCTGGGGCGTTGAGCCAGCGGCCTTAAGGCGGCCGTCACGCTGGTTGGCCACGATCAGGTCTCCACCCCAGGGAGACCTTTGATGCGCCTGCTCACCCGCCGTCTGTTCACCGCCCTGCTGGCCGCTGTGCCTCTGTGGGCGGCCGCCACGCCGATCGATCTGGCCTACAACCCGTCCAACACCGGTCCGGCCTACGCCTGGCGGCTGGACGCGGTGCGCGTCAGCGCCGACGGCCGCAAGCTGCAGGTGCGCACCCAGCCCAGCGGCAGTCTGCCCGGCGGCATGATCAACCTGGGCAGCTACCCCTGGTGGATCACACTGGTGGCCTATGACCAGGGCGCGGGGCGCACCGGCAACGGCGACCGCTGGCGCGGCAACGCCGCCCTGCCCGCCCCCACCGGCCGCTGGGCCACGGTGGCCACGCTGGCGCTGGGCAGCGGCACCGTCTACCGCGTCCGGCCGATCGCCACCGGCGGCATCGTGCGCGGCCTGCCGGGCGTCACCTGGAGCGGCACCGTGCAGGGCACGTTGACCACTGACGGCACGCGCGGCCCGCTCGATGCCAGCCACCTGGTGGACTTTGACCTGCACATCGTGGGCGACCAGCACTGAGCGCCGCACGGCGGTGCATGGGCCGCGGAATTGACGCAGCGCAAGCGCTGTGGCGCCAATCGGCGACAATACAGGGTTTTTGCCGAGCGGCACGGTGGCTGCGCCCTGTGCGGCTGCCGGCGCCAGCCCACCGTTTTTCCTCAGCCCCACCCCATGAGTGCCTTTCACGAAGAGCGCGTCCTGAGCGTGCACCACTGGACCGACCGCCTGTTCAGTTTCACCACCACCCGCGACACCGGCCTGCGCTTCTCGAACGGTCACTTCACGATGATCGGCCTGCGGGTGAACGGCAAGCCGCTGCTGCGTGCCTATTCCATCGTCAGCCCGAACTACGAGGAACACCTTGAGTTCCTCAGCATCAAGGTGCAGGACGGCCCGCTGACCAGCCGGCTGCAGCACATCCAGGTGGGTGACAGCATCATCGTCGGCAAGAAGCCCACGGGCACGCTGCTGATCGACTACCTGGTGCCGGGCAAGCGCCTGTACATGCTGTCCACCGGCACCGGCATGGCCCCCTTCCTGAGCATCATCCGCGACCCCGACACCTACGAGAAGTTCGAAGAGGTCATCCTGGTGCACGGCGTGCGCCAGGTGAAGGAGCTGGCCTACCACGACTACCTCACGAAGGAACTGCCGCAGCACGAGTTCCTGGGCGAGATGGTGACCAAGCAGTTCAAGTACTACCCCACCGTCACCCGCGAGCCCTTCCAGAACCAGGGCCGCGTGACCGACCTGATCGAAAACGGCAAGATGGCCGCCGACCTGGGTGTGCCGGCGCTCAACGCCGCCGAGGACCGGGTGATGATCTGCGGCAGCCCCGAGATGCTGCGCGACCTGAAGACCATGATGGAAGCCCGCGGCCTGAAGGAAGGCAGCACCACCACGCCAGGCGATTTCGTCATCGAGCGCGCCTTCGTCAGCCAGTGATGCCGGACGATCTGCACCTCGCTTGATGATCGGCCACCTTCGGGTGGCCGATTTACTTTACAAACGGGACGCACGGCCGTGCCGTCGGACCGCGAGCATGACCCCGTCGACCCCGTGCCCTGCCGGCACCTCGGCGACGCGAACCACCCATGCCCCTGTCCACCTCCCGATGTCTGCGCGCCGCCCTGGGCGCGCCGGTCCTGCTCCTCGCCGCCTGTGCCAGCGTGGGCACACCGCCCCCGGCGCCCGACGCCACCGTGGCCCTGCCCAGCCGCTGGGCCGCCAGCGACCTGAGTCGCCCGGCCGACGACGCCGCGCTGGCGCGCTGGTGGCAACTCTTGGGCAGCCGCGATCTGGATGCGCTGGTCGAGCGCGCGCTGACCCGCAACACCAGCCTGCGCAGCGCCCAGGCCGCGCTGCGCCAGGCCCGCGCGCTGCGCGCCGCCAGCGAAGCGTCCGCGCGGCCCAGTCTGGCCTTGGGCGGCAGTGCCCAAGGCCAGCAGACCGACGGCGCCGGTGGCAGCCACACGCTGTCGCTGGCCTTCAGCGCCAGCTGGGAGGCCGACCTGTGGGGGGCCACGGCCGCCAGCGTGGCCGCGGCGCGTGCCGACGAGCGCACGGCCGAGGCCGACCTGGCCAGCACCCGCCTGGCGCTGCTGGCCGAACTGGGCCTGGCCTGGACCCAGTGGCAGGCCGACCTGACACGCCAGCGGATCACCCGCCAGAGCCTGCGCAGCCTGGAGGAAACGCAAGACCTGACGCGCTGGAACGTCCAGGCCGGCCTGGCCAGCGCGCTGGATCTGCAGCAGGTGGTGCAGACGCTGGAAAGCACCCGCGCCAGCCTGCTGGCCCTGAACGCGCAGGTCACCCAGGACCGCCATGCGTTGGCCGTGCTCGCGGGCGACCCACCCGCGGCCGCCACGCTGCCGGACAACAGCGCCGACGGCCTGCCAGGACTGGACCAGGCCCTGGCTGGCCTGGCCACCGGCCTGCCCGCCGACCTGCTGCGACGCCGGCCCGACCTGCACGCCGCCGAGTCGTCGGTCCAGGCTGCCTGGCTGCGCCGCCGGCAGGCCGAGCGGGCCGCCTGGCCCGGCCTGACACTCAATGGCTCGCTGGGCCTGCAGGCGGCCACGTTGGCCGGCCTGGGCCAGCCGGGTGCTGCGCTGGCCACATTGGCGGCCTCGGTGAACTGGCCGCTGCTGGACGGCGGCCGCCAGGCCGCGCAGCTCGAGCAGCAGGACGCTGCCCTGGACGCCGCCCGCGCCGCCTATGACGCGGCGCTGCTGGCCGCGCTCAAGGACGTCGAGGACAGCCTGGCCGCGCTCCAGGGCGCGACCGATCGCCAGACCGCACTGCGGCGCGCCAGCGAGGCCGCGCTGCAGGCGATGCGCCTGAGCCAGGTGCGTCGCCAGGCGGGCCTGATCGACACCGCCGCGCTGCTCGATGCCCAGCGCACCGCGCTGAGCAGCGAACTGGCCTGGGTCACGGCGCGCGCCGACCAGGCCTCGAACCTGATCCGCACCTGGAAGGCGCTGGGGGGCGGCTGGGATGCCCCTGCCCGCGCCGACCGCTGAGCACCGACACCATGCCCGATTCCCCCGACACCCTCCCCGACTGGCTGCAGGGCGATCGCCGCCCGCTCTGGCGCCGGCCCGGCCCCTGGCTGGCCCTCGCCGGCCTGGCCGCGGCCGCCGCGCTGGGCCTGTGGTGGCGCGCCGACCGCCAGGCCGCCCAGGCGCCGCACTACCTGACCGAAGCGGTCACCCGCGGCAACGTGGCGCTCACGGTCAGCGCCAACGGCACGCTGCAGCCCACGCGGTCGGTCAGCATCGGCAGCGAGCTCAGCGGCACCGTGGCCGAGGTGCTGGTCGACGTCAATGACCGCGTGAGGAAGGGCCAGGTGCTGGTGCGCCTGGACACCGCCAAGCTCAGCGACCAGGTGGGCAAGTCGCGCGCCGCGCTGCAGGCAGCCCAGGCGGCGCTGGCCCAGTCCCGCGCCAGCGCCGCACTGGCCAAGGCCTCGCTGGCCCGGCTGGAAGAGGTGCAGCGCCTGTCGGGCGGCCAACTCCCCGCGGCCACCGAGCTGGACAACGCCCGCGCCACGCTGGACAAGGCGCGTGCCGACGAGGTCAGCGCGGCCGCCGGCGTCACCCAGGCCCAGGCGACGCTGCGCACCGACGAGACCAACCTGGCCAAGGCCTCGATCCGCTCGCCGATCGACGGCGTGGTGCTCACGCGCGCGGTCGAGCCCGGCAATGCGGTGGCGGCCTCGCTGCAGGCGGTCACGCTGTTCACGCTGGCGCCGGACCTGTCCAAGCTGCTGCTGTCGGTCAATGTGGACGAGGCCGATGTCGGCCAGGTGCGCGTGGGCCAGACGGCGCAGTTCACCGTCAGCGCCTGGGCGGGCCGGCGCTACCCGGCCACGATCACCCGCGTCGCCTATGGCTCCACCATCACCGACAACGTGGTCACCTACACCACGCAGCTGCAGGTGGACAACCCCGACCTGAGCCTGCGCCCGGGCATGACGGCCACCGCCACGATCGCCGCCACCGAGCGCACCGGCGTGCTGCTGGTGCCCAACACCGCGCTGGGCTTCCAGCCCGCGGCCGCCGGCGCCGCGCCGGCGGCGCCGTCCGGCGGGGGCAGCATCGTGGCGCAGCTGATGCCGCGCCCGCCAGGCATGAACCAGCGCAAGCCCGGCAGCGGCGCCCCCGGCGCCCGCGCCGGCCAGCCACGCCAGGTGTGGGTGCTGCAGGACGGCACGCCGGTGCCCCTGCCGGTGACGGTGGGCCTGTCCAACGGCCGCGTCACCGAGGTCAGCGGCGAGGGCCTGAAGGAAGGCCTGGAAGTCATCACCCAGCAGCGCAGCACGCCGGCGAAATGAGCGACGGCGCGTTGATCCGCCTGCGCGGCGTGACCAAGACCTACGGCCAGGGCGCGGTGGCCTTCCAGGCCCTCAAGGGCATCGACCTGGACATCGCGGCCGGCGAGTTCGTCGCCGTCATGGGGCCCAGCGGCTCCGGCAAGTCCACGGTGATGAACCTGCTGGGCTGCCTGGACACGCCCACGGCGGGCGAGTACCTGTTCGACGGCATCGCGGTGCAGCGCCTGGACCGCGATGCGCGCGCGCGCCTGCGCCGGCGGCACCTGGGCTTCGTGTTCCAGGGCTTCAACCTGCTGGCGCGCACCTCGGCGCTGGAGAACGTCGAGCTGCCGCTGGTCTACCGCGGCGAGAACCGCGCCGCGCGCCGTGCCGCCTCGATGGCGGCGCTGGCCGAGGTGGGCCTGACCGACTGGGCCGACCACACGCCGGCCGAGCTCTCCGGCGGACAGCAGCAGCGCGTGGCGATCGCCCGCGCCATCGTCACCCGCCCGACCGTGCTGCTGGCCGATGAGCCCACTGGCAACCTCGACACCGAGCGCAGCCGCGAGATCATGCAACTGCTGCAGCGCCTCAACCATGAGCAGGGCATCACCGTGCTGATGGTCACCCACGAGCCCGAGATGGCGGCGTTCGCGCGGCGCATCGTGCACTTCCGCGACGGCCGGGTCGAGCGCGACGAGCGCCTGCAGGAGGAGCCCGTCTGATGTGGGCCAATACCCTGTTCCTGGCGCTGCGGGCGATTCGCCGCAACCTGCTGCGCAGCTTTCTCACCGTGCTGGGCATCGTCATCGGCGTGGCGGCGGTGATCACCATGGTCACGCTGGGCAATGGCGCCACGCAGGCGGTGCGCCAGCAGATCAGCAGCCTGGGCTCCAACCTGCTGCAGGTGCGCCCCGGGCAGCGCCTGGCCTTCGGCCCCAACACCGCCGGTGCGCCGGCCTTCAAGGAGGCCGACGTCGAGGCCATCGCCAGCCAGGTGGGCGGTCTCAAGGCGGTGGCGCCCGAGGTGCGCAGCGGCGTCACCGTGGTAGCCAACGGCAAGAACTGGTCGAGCACCGTCACCGGCAGCACCAATGCCTACTTCACCGCCGCCAACTGGACCCTGGCCAGCGGCCGCGTGTTCAGCGCCGATGAACAGGCTGCCGGCGCCGCGGTGTGCCTGGTCGGCGCCACGGTGCGGCGCGAGCTGTTTGGCGCCGAGGCCGAGGTCATCGGCCAGCGCATCCGCGTCAAGACCTTCTCCTGCGAGATCATCGGCACGCTGGCCGCCAAGGGCCAGGCGGCCATGGGCCAGGACCAGGACGACACGATCATCGTGCCGCTGCGCACCGCGCTGCGCCGCGTCACCGGCTCGACCCGCATCAACACCCTGCTGGTGTCAATGGCCGATGGCGCCGACGCCAGCCAGGTCACCGCGGCCCTCACCCGCGTGCTGCGCGAGCGCCGCAAGCTGGCCGACGGCCAGGACGACAACTTCAACGTGCTGGACACCGCCCAGATCGCCCAGACGCTGAGCGGCACCACGCAGCTGATGACCTCGCTGCTGGGCGCGGTGGCCGCGGTGAGCCTGCTGGTCGGCGGCATCGGCATCATGAACATCATGCTGGTCAGCGTGACCGAGCGCACCCGCGAGATCGGCGTGCGCCTGGCCATCGGCGCGCTGGAGCGCGAGGTGCTGCTGCAGTTCCTGGTTGAGGCCGTCGTGCTGTCCTCACTGGGCGGCCTGGTGGGCATTGTGCTGGCCAACGCCGCGTCGGTGGCCCTGGCCGGCCTGATGCAGGTGCCCTTCCTGTTCAACCCCGGCGTGAACCTGCTGGCCTTCGCCTTCTCGGCGCTGATCGGGGTGGTCTTCGGCTACTTCCCGGCGCGGCGGGCGGCGCGGCTGGATCCGATCGAGGCGCTGCGGCACGAGTAAGCGCCGCACCCGCCCCCGGCTAACGGACGATCCGCTCGAGGACCGGCGCGCGCCGGCGCGCCTCGGGTGTGTCCTCGGCCAGGTGTTGCAGGATGCGCTGCCGGCTGACGCCCAGCGCGGCTGCCTCGTCCAGCAGGGCCTGGACGCCTGATTCCTGCTTCAGCAGGATCTGGTCGGCGGCCTTGCCATACAGCGCCGCCGCCAGGGTCAGGCGGGCGGCGCCGTAGTCCCTGGTCTTCAGCGCCTCGCGCGAGAAGTCGATCGCCTCGTCGAACATCCCGCGCCACAGCACCTGTTCGGCGAAGTTGCCCAGGGCCCAGGCGTCCTGCGGATGCCGCGCCTCGCGCACCCTGCGGCCCAGGTCCTGCAGGGTCACGCCGTCTTCCGGCCGCAGCGTGAAGCCGGCCAGTTCGTTGAGCGCGCCCACGTAGGCGTTGCGCTCCTCAGGGCCCTGGCCCGGGCCCATGCGCATCACCCGCAGGTAGGTGCTGAAGGCCTGGTTGGACTGGCCCATCTTCAGGTAGTAGCGCGCGTAGCCTACCCACAGCCAGGGGTCCGACTCGCCCAGCGCGCGGGCCCGTTCCAGCGACAGCCGCTCCTGCTCGTACTGTCTGCGGATGTCGTGCACCTCGGCCTTCAGGATGTGGGCCTTCTGGAGGGCCGGGTCCAGCGCCAGCGCCTTGTCGATCAGCTCGTTGTAGGCCTCGACCGTGCCGGGCTTGAACTGGCTGGCCACCACATGGCCGCCCTTGATGGTCAGGCGCGCCGCCTGCACATAGATGGCCGCGTTGCCGGGCTCCGCCGACAAGGCCTTGAGCAGCAAGGGCGCGGCCCGGTTCAGGTGCTGGACATCACCGTAGTAGGTGTCGATCTCGGACTTGGCCTGGGCCAGCGCGTCAGCGGCGCCCTGGTCGGCGGCCGGCGCGGGCGTGGCGATCAGCAGCAGCGTGCTCAGCAGCGCCGCAGCGGTACGGGTCATCCAGCAAGGTGTCATCAGGCGGACTGTTGTGAGGTGGAGCTGCTGGGGCAGCGTGGCGAGCGTGGTCTGACAGCGCGGTGCCAGCGCCCAGTGGTCATCACAGACGTTTCATCACCGCGCTGACGTGGGTCCCACCGTCGTTGGACGAGGGGCACCCGCCCTGGAAGACCGCGTAGCGCGCGGTCACTGTCACCGCGCGTGGCGCGAAGCCCGACGCGGTGAGCTGGAGGGTGTAGGTGCCTTCGGTGTTCCCCAGGCCGCAAGGCAGGTTGCACACCAGGCCTTGCGCGGTCTCCTCGATGCCCGAGCTCACCGCGATCTGCTGCAGTGACACCGGTTGACCGTCGAGTTGCACATCGGCGATCACGACGCGGCTGATGGTGCCGGTCTCGCCTTCCACGCTCACGCGGTCCAGCAGCACGATCGGTTCCAGATAGAGATTCAGGCAGCCACCGTCGGTGGGCTCGCGGCCACCACCGCCACAGGCCTGCAATGCCAGTAGCGCCACGGCCAGCAGGGCCGTCCTGGTTCTCATGTTGTTTTCTCCCCTTGCGCACGCTGACGCTGCATCGCGCGTGAACCCACTCTACCAGCACGCCGGTCAGGGCAGTTGCAGTCTGGGGTGCTCGGCCAGGGCCGTCAGCGCCTGATGCATCGCGGGTCGGGTCCGCTTCAGGTGCGCCCGCGTGCCCGACCAGCGCGAGACCACCACCGCCAGCATCGCCAGCGCACCGGGTGGCTCCTCGTCCAGCAGCGCGCTGAACTGCTCGGCGAAGATGTCCCAGGCGCGGTGCAGTTGTGCCCGCGCGGCGGCACGTACCTTCGCCTGGGCGCTGACGCTGGTGGCGGTGGTCCAGCGCTCGGGGTAGTCGCTGATGCTGACCGTCGGGTAGCAGTTGGCGGCGATGAAGACCAGGCCGCGCAGGGTCTGGGCGCGGCGGCCAGGATCAGCGGGCAGCAGCCCGGCAGCGGGGAATTGCAGGCCCAGGTGGATCAGGATGGCGGCGCTTTCGCTCAGCACCGTGCCATCGGGCAACTGCAGGGTCGGGACCTGCCCCAGCGGGTTGATGCGCCGCAGGGCGTCCAGGCCCTCGCCGGGCTCCCAGGTGGCCGCCAGCACCAGGCGGTGGCGCAGGCCGCAGGCGCGCAGGGCCATGACGACCGCGTCCGAGCCCGAGCCCGGCGCGCCGTACAGCACCCAGGGGGCGTCGTTCATCGGCCGGCTCCGCGGTCCAAGGCATGGCGTGTCATAGCGGCATCATGACAGGCCGCGGGACCGCGGGCCACCGCGGTGGGTTGGCTCAGCGCGTGGCGTCGGCCAGTCGCAGCGTCGGGGCCGGTGCGGTCCAGGCGGTGGTGGCCGGCGGCTGGACCAGGAAGGTGTTCGGGTCGATGCCGGCCGCGGTGCGCGCGGCGACGATCACCGCCGGGTGCGCGCCACCGGCATGCTGGGTGGCCGCGGGGGCCGCGGTCCAGTGCACGCTGGCGGGCGGCTGGACCAGGAAGGTGTTGGGGTCGATGCTGGCGTGGGCGGCCAGGCGCTGCTGGGCCACGGCGGGGTGATCGGCGTTGGCGTGGGCGGGCGCGGCCGGGTCGGCAGCGAGGGCGCTGGTGGTCAGCAGGGTGAGGCTGGCCAGCAGGAAGCTGATGCGGGGCATGGTGGGCCTTTCCATCGTGGGTGGTACAACGGTCTCCACGGCTCATCTCGATGGCGGCCTGTCGTCAGCATTGTGACAGAGAACTAGGGTTTACCCGCATCCCTAGATTGATCCAGGCCAAGCCACAGGCACGCCCGCGGCGCTCGGGTTCTAGGGAGACACCGCCCGCTGCCGTTCGGCGCCGCCCAGGTCGGCCCTACCATCGGCCGCGTCGGCGTCACCTCGCCCACCACTTCTGGAGTTCCCATGGCTTTCCGACTCCCGCTGCAGCGCGCCAGCGCGCTGGTTCTGAGCAGCTTCGCCCTGGTGGGCGGCAGCACCTGGGCCGGTCAGGTCCACCCCGATCTGGCCGCCGCCGCGCAGCGCCAGGGCCGCGCCGAGGCGCTGATCGTGCTGAAGGACCAGCGCACGCCTGCCACCGCGACCCTGCCGGCCGACGCCGACTACAAGGCGCGGCGGCGCGCACTGGTGGCCGCGCTGGTGGCGCGCGCCGACGAGCAGCAGCGCGGCCTGCGCGCCTGGATGGATGCCCGCCAGATCGCCTACCAGCCCTTCTGGATCGCCAACATCGTCCACGCCCGGCTCAACGCCAGTGAGCTGGCGGCACTGGCCGAGCGCGATGAGGTGGCCCGCATCGATCCCAACCCGACGATCGCCGTGGCCCTGCCCCGCCCCACCGGGCAGCCGGCGCAGGTCGAGAGCGTGTCCACCGTGGCCTGGGGCGTCGACAAGATCCGCGCGCCGCTGGTGTGGGCCCAGGGCATCACCGGCCAGGGCGTGGTGATCGCCGGCCAGGACACCGGCTACCGCTGGGACCACCCGGCGCTGAAATCCCAGTACCGCGGCTGGAACGGCAGCACCGCCGACCACAACTACAGCTGGCATGACGCGATCCACGTGGCCAACGGCAGCTGCCCCGCCAACTCACCCGCGCCCTGCGACGACAACGGCCACGGCACCCACACCGCCGGCACCTTCGCCGGCGACGACCACGCCACCCACCAGATCGGCGTAGCGCCGGGCGCCAAGTGGATCGGCTGCCGCAACATGAACGCCGGCAACGGCACGCCAGCCACCTACATCGAGTGCATGCAGTGGCTGCTGGCGCCCACCGACCTGGCCAACCAGAACCCCAACCCGGACCTGGCACCGGACATCATCAGCAACTCCTGGGGCTGCACCATCGGTGAAGGCTGCACGGTGGGCAACGAGATCAAGGGCGCGGTGACCAACCTGGTCAAGGGCGGCATCCTGTTCGTGGCCGCCGCCACCAACGCCGGCCCCAGCTGCGGCACGATCACCGAGCCGCCAGCGATCTACCCGCTGTCCTACACCATCGGCGCCACCGACAGTGCCGACAAGCTGGCCAGCTTCTCCAGCCGCGGCCCGGTCACCGGCAAGGGCGTCAAGCCGGATGTGTCAGCGCCCGGCGTGAACGTCAATTCGGCCTACCCGCCCAACACCTACACCAACCTCAGCGGCACCAGCATGGCCACGCCCCACGTGGCCGGCGCCGCGGCGCTGCTGATGTCGGCCGTGCCCACGCTCAAGGGCAACCCGGCCGCGGTGGAGAAGCTGCTGAACAAGACAGCCCAGCGCAGCGGCGTGACCAACCCGGTCAACCAGACCTGCGGCGGCACCGCCGCCACGGTGTGGCCCAACGCGATGATCGGCAACGGCCGCATCGACGTGTTCGCGGCCTACCAGAAGGCGATTGCGGGCGTGCTGGACACGTCGCTGGAGGACTGAGCACCCGCGGCGCGATCGCTGACGGTCTGCCAGCTCAGCGCGCACGCGTGGACTGCCGCACCATCAAGCGCGTCGGCATCATGACCGACTCCACGCGGCGCCCGGCCAGCTTGTCCAGCAGCAGTTGGACCAGCACGCGTCCGGCCTCATCGATCGACTGACGGATGGTGGTCAGCGCCGGGTGCGACTCCGCCGCCAGGCGGATGTCGTCGAAACCGACCACCTGCACATCCTGTGGCACCTGGCGGCCATGGTCGCGCAGTGCGGCAATGACGGCCAAGGCCACCAGGTCGCTGGCGGCAAACACGGCATCGAATTCGACACCCTGGGCCAGCATGGCGGTCACCTCCCGCTGCACGGCCGCGTCGACGAAGGGCACAGGCCGGTACAGCTGAGGGTCCGGCGTCAGGCCGGCCGCCACCAGAGCGGCTTCGTAGCCTTGGTGACGCTGGCCGATCTCCGCCAGGCTGCCGTCGCCGAAGAAGGCGACGCGCCGGGCACCGCAGTCCAACAGGTGTTCGGTTGCCTGGCGACCGCCCATCAGGTTGTCGCTGCCGACGGTGCAGTAGAGCTGGTCAGGCAGTCGCGCGCCCCACACCACGAACGGCAAGCCGCGGACAGCCAGTTCGTTGAAGCGGTCATGGTTGTTCTCCTGACCCAGCATGATGGTGCCGATCGCCTGACCGGACTCGTGGGGCTGTGTCAGTGTTTCACTCTTGTCGGTCTCGACACCGACGATGAGCATGCTGTGGCCGCTGTCGATCAGCGCGTCACCGATGCTGCCCAGGGTCGCGAGGAAGAATGGGTCCTTGAAGTGCTGGCGGTGCTCGGGATGGTAGGGAAAGGCCACGGCCACTGTCTGCATGGCCTTGCCACGCAGGATCTGCGCGCCGACGTTGATCGAGTAGTTCAGGCTGCGCGCCAGTTCGTTGACCCGGTTGCGGGTCTCCTCACTCAGGCGCGGGTTGTTGGACAGCGCTCGGGACACCGTGGAGATGGACACATTCGCCAGCCGGGCAATGTCGGCCATCTGAAGTTTGGTGGGGCGGCCCGACGGGGTGTCTCGTGGCTCGCCGGAGGTCGGCTTGGGGCGGGGCATGGGCAGCAGCTGGGTCCTTGGGCGCCGTTCGCCGGCGATTCTGGCACCAACCGCGAGGCTCACGTCTGTCTGGCCGATTCACATGGCGCCAGCCGCGTCGACTCACGGGGCTGCAGCGTGGTCGGCAGCACGATGCTCGGTGCCTGGGCACCGTCCACCACGGCTTCCAATGCCCGCAGCAAGGCGGCACCGGCCTGCTCGACCGACTGCGCGACGGAGCTCAGCGCTGGTCGCATCTGGGCGACCATGGGGATGTCGTCAAAGCCGACCACCTGCAGGTCCTCGGGCACACGCAGGCCCGCACGATGCAGCGCATGGACGACCGTCATCGCCGTCAGGTCACTGCTCGCGAAGATCGCATCGATGCCCGGCTCCATCGCCAGCAGGCTGGCCAGTTCGCGCTCCACGCGCGCCTGCACGAAAGGCGCCGGGCGCGTCAGCTCCATCGGTGGCAGCAGGCCGCGCGCATGGTGAGCATCCACATAACCGGCGTGGCGGTGAGCCACTTCGGGCAGGCTGGTGTCACCGATGAAGGCCACCCGGCGAGCGCCGCCGTCCAGCAGGTGGGCGGTAGCCAGTCGACCGCCCAAGCGGTTGTCGCTGCCCACGGTTGCATAGCGGCGCCCCTCGATGTGCGCGCCCCACACCACCAGCGGAACGCCGCGGTCAGCCACCATGTTGAGCTGTTCATGGTGATGCCCCTGGCCCACGACGATCACACCCATCGCGCGGCGGGACTCGACATCGCGGCACAGCCGGCCCACCTGCGTGGTGTCGATCCGTGACAGCAGCAGGTCGTAGCTGCGGGCCGTGAGTGCATCGGCGATGCTGCCGATCAGCGCCAGAAGAAAGGGATCCGACAGCGACTCCCCGGCAGCAGGGCTGTGCGGCACCACGACCGAAATCGTCCGGTTGTGCCGGATGCGCAGGTTGCGTGCCCCCTCGTCGACCTCGTAGTGCAACTGCCTGGCGATGCCCTCGATGCGGTGGCGCAGGTCTTCGCGCACGCCGGGCTCTCCGCGGAGCGCACGCGACACCGAGGCCACGGATACCCCGGCCAGCCGCGCGACATCGGCCATTTGCGGCCGCGTTCGTCCGGCCGCAGCCACCACCTGCGGTGCGCGCGCCACGACGATGCCCCGCTGCATGGCCGCTCCGGTGCTCAAGCGGCGTCGCCGCCGGCCAGTCCGAAGAAACCGCCGTAGGCGGGCAACTCGATGTGGTCGCCGACCAGCGCCCCCGACAGGCCATGTCCTGACAGGGCTTGCAGCGTGCCCAGGCCCGTCAGCGCGATGCAGGCGGGCTCGGCAGAGATGTTGAGCGCCACCACTAGGTCGGTGGCATCCAGCCTGCGGGCAAACACCACGCACGACGCCGGCGCCGGCAGAAAGCGCAGCTCACCCTTCGCGAGTGCCGGCTGCGTGCGCCGCCAGGCCAGGAAGCGTCGCGCAAAGTGCAGCGGCGAGTTGGCGTCGGCCTCTTGGCGGCTGACCGCCAGGGGCAGGTGGCGCGGCGACATCGGCAGCCAGGGGGTGACGCTGGAGAAGCCACCGTGCGGCAACTGGTCGTCCCAGGGCATTGGCGTGCGGCAACCGTCGCGCCCCTTGTACTCGGGCCAGAAGGCAATGCCGTACGGGTCCTGCAAAGCTTCAAAGGGCACCTCTGCCTCGGGCAGGCCCAGCTCCTCGCCCTGGTACAGGCAGGCGCTGCCGCGCAGGCTGACCAGCATGGCCAGCAGCACCTTGGCCAGCTCAGGAGGCGCATGCTCGCCGCCCACGCGGCTCATCACGCGCGGTGCGTCATGGTTGCCAATCGACCAGCAGGGCCAGCCATCGCCGATGCCCGCCTGCAGTTGCTCGACCACGTTGCGCACATGCGCCGCGTCGAGTTCATCGCGCAGCAGGTTGAAGGTGTAGGCCATGTGCAGCTTGTCGCCGCCACTGGTGTAGTCGGCCATCACCGCCAGCGCGTTGTCGTCGCCGATCTCACCGACGCTGGTGGTGGCGCCATAGGCGTCCATCAGCGCACGCAGGCGGCGCAGAAAGTCCAGGTTCTCCGGCTGCGTCTTGTCGTGCAGGTGGCGTTGCCAGGCGTAGGGGTTGCTGTCGGGGGTGGAGTGATCGGTCCGGGGCTCGTCACCCCAGGCTGGATTGCTGCGCAGCGCACGATCGTGGAAGTAGAAGTTGACGGCATCAAAGCGGAAGCCGTCGACGCCACGATCCAGCCAGAAGCGCACATCGTCCAGCAGTTGCGCCTGGACCGCCGGGTGGTGCAGGTTGAGGTCAGGCTGGCTGGCGAGAAAGTTGTGCAGGTAGTACTGGCGGCGCCGCGCATCCCACTGCCAGGCCGATCCACCAAACACGCTGAGCCAGTTGTTGGGTGGTGTCCCATCGGCTTGCGGGTCGGCCCACACGTACCAGTCGGCCCTGTCGTTGTCGCGGCTGGCACGGCTGGCGCGGAACCACGCGTGCTCGTCCGAGGTATGGCTGAGCACCTGGTCGATCAGCACCTTCAGACCCAGCGCGTGGGCGCGCGCCAGCAGTTCGTCAAAGTCGGCCAGGGAGCCGAACAGAGGATCCACCTCGCGGAAGTCAGCGATGTCATAGCCGAAGTCGCGCATCGGCGAGCGGTAGAAAGGAGACACCCAGATCGCATCGACACCCAGGCTGGCCACGTAGTCCAGTCGACGGGTGATGCCTCGCAGGTCACCCACGCCGTCGCCATTGCTGTCGGCGAAGCTGCGCGGGTAGATCTGGTAGATGACGGCGCCGCGCCACCAATCCTTGTCCGTCGTGCGGGAAGCGGCCACGGGTACGGCCGGAGTCAGGGTCTCGTTCATCTGCTTTCCGTTCGGGTGCGTGCGGGGACGGCCCGCGCTCATCCCTTCACTGCGCCGGCCGTCAGGCCGGAGACGATCCGGCGCTGGAACACCAGCACCAGCGCGACCACCGGCAAGGTCACCACGACGGACGCCGCCATGATGTGGCCCCAGGGCAGCTCGTACTGGCTGGCACCGCTGATCAGGCCGATGGCCACGGGAATCGTGCGCTGCTCGGTGCTCAAGGTGAAGGTGAGTGCGAACAGGAACTCGTTCCAGGCGGTGATGAAGGCCAGCAGGCCGGTGGTCACCACCGCCGGGCCCAGCAGCGGCAGGTAGATGCGGGTGATGAGGGTCAGGGGCGTGGCACCGTCCATCAACGCGGCTTCTTCCAGCTCCTTGGGCAGGTCGCGCATGAAGGTGGTCAGGACCCAGACCGTGAACGGCAGGGAGAAGATCATGTAGGACAGCGTCAGCGAGAGCAGGTTGTTGTACAGACCCAGCGCGCGGATCAGCTCGAACATGCCCGAGAGCACGGCCACCTGCGGAAACATCGACACGCCCAGGATGGTCACCAGCAGCGTGGAACGCCCGGCGAAGCGAACCCGCCCGAGCGGATAGGCCGCCAGCACGCCCAAGCCCAACGACAGAGCGACCACCGACACCGACACCAGCACCGAGTTGAGGATGTTGGTGCCGAAGGCCTGTTCGCGGAACACGGTGGCGTAGTTCTCCCAGTGCCAGTCCCGGATCAGGACATCGACACGGAACAGCGCCGAACCCGGTTTCAGCGACGTGACGACCGCGTAGTAGAAAGGGAAGACGGAGTACACGACCATCACCCCGACCAGCAGCCAGAACCCCAGACGTCCCCAATGGCGATGCATGGTTCAGTCCTCCTCGCCCAGACGCACGCGGCCCAGCGTCAGGTAGACGCCAACGCAGCCGGCGATCAGCATGAACAGCATCGTCGACGCCGCCGATCCATAGCCCACATCCTGGAAGTCGACCAACTGCTGCCGGGCGTAGATCGACATCGACATCGTGCTCTGGCCGTTCGCGCTCAGCACATAGATCACGTCGAACACCCGCAGCGCATCCAGCAGTCGGAAGATCACCGCCACCATCAGTGCCGGCCGGATGAGCGGCAGGGTGACCTTCCAGAACACGGTCCAGGCCGGCACGCCATCCACCCTCGCCGCTTCGTAACAGTCGGTGGGCAGCATCTGCAGCGCAGCCAGCACCATCAGCGCCATGAACGGCGTGGTCTTCCACACATCGACCAGCACGATGGCCACCATCGACAGGCTGGGGTCTGCCGTCCAGGCCAGCGGCTGATCGATCAGTCCCACGGCCAGCAGGCCCTGGTTGATCACGCCGAACTGGTCGTTGAGCATCCAGCCCCAGATGCGCGCCGACACGATGGTCGGCACCGCCCAGGGAATCAGCACGGCCGCGCGCACCCAGGCGCGCCCCGGGAACTGCGCATGCAGCACCAGCGCGAACACGGTGCCCAGCACGGTCTCAATGGCCACCGACAGCGCCGCGAAGCGGAAGGTGTTCCACACCGCATGCCACCAGTCAGGGTCGGCCAACAGTCCGATCCACTGGCCCTCATCGCGCGACAGGTAGTTGTCCAGCCCGATGAAACTGACCTGGGACAGATCCGTCAGGCTGGCATCGGTCAGGCTGAACCAGACGCTGCGCGCCAGCGGCCAACCCGCCACCACCAGCAGGACCAGCAGCATCGGACTGAGCAGCCACCAGGCCATGCGCGTGCGCTGGCGGGCGATGCTCACCCTCGGTGTCTGAGGACGTGCGTTCACCACTGGCCTCCGCGGCGCAGTCGGCGCAGCTTGTTGTCCAGCACCTGCAGCCGCTCGTCGGCGTCGGACTCGCCGGTCAGCACCGAATGCACGGCATTCGAGAACTCGATGCTCACCCGGTTGTACTTGGCCCCGGTGGCCGTCGAAGGTCGGGCCACCGCGCTGAGCAAGGTGTCCCTGAGTGTGGCCAGATAGGGCGCGGTGGCCAGCACCTCCGGGTCACCGTACAGGCCCGGCAGCGTCGGACTGTAGGAGCCCTGGATGGCGCGGCGCTTCTGTTCGGCGGCACTGGTCAGGTGCAGAACCAGGTCGATGGCCAGGTCGCTGTGGCGCGAGTACTTGTTGACCACCAGCAGGCTGCCGGCGAGCGTGGCAGTCGATCGACCTCCGGCGCCAGCGGGCAGCGCTGCCACGCCCACGAGGTGGCGCACCGAACTGCCTGGGTCATTGACCAGCGACCAGGCGTAGGGCCAGTTGCGCATGAACGCGGCATTGCCCGACTGGAAAACGCCACGCGCCTCTTCCTCGGTGTAGTTGAGCACGCCCTTGGGCGTGATCGTGCCCACCCAGCCGGCCGCCTCGCGCAGGGCCTTCGCGGCTGCGGGGTTGTTGATCGTGATCCGACCGCCCTCGTCCACCACACCGCCGCCACCCTGGCTCGCCACCCACTCCAGCGCATTGCAGGTCAGGCCTTCATAGGCACGCCCCTGCCAGACGAAGCCCCAGAACTTGTCCGCGCCCCGCCGGCGCTCGCCAGCCTGAATGGTCTGAGCGGCCTGTCGCAGCTCGGCCCAGGTGCGCGGCACGGCCAGGCCGTAGCGCTGCAGCAGGTCCTTGCGGTAGTACAGCACACCCGCATCACCGAACCACGGCATGCCCAGCAACTGTCCTCCGACCGTGGCACTTTGAACCATGGCCGGGAAGTGTTGCGCCGTGCGGTCGGCGGCTGCTGGCCCCAAGGCCTGCAGGTGCCGCGCCAGGATGCCGGTCCAGGCGATGTCGATCTGGAACACGTCGATATCGGCCGCGCCTGCCGCCAGCAGTTGCTGGGTCAGCGTGAGGGTGTCGGAACCGGGCATGGTCACCAGCTTGACGCTGTGACCCGTGCGTGCAGACCAGGACTCGGTGCCCTCGCGACACAGCGCCAACTCGCGGCCGGTGGAGCCGCAGGTGATGGTCACGGTGGCGGCTTGCGCCGCGCCCATGATCGCCAGCACCGCCCCTGCGGCACAGACCAGTTGACGCAGCGTGGCCAGGGACAGCAGGGTCATGCGCCCACCTCGGGTCGCAGGTTCCGGCCATCGTCCGCGAAGACCTGCAGGCGCTGGGACGGCAGGCGCAGCCACAGACGCTGGCCGCGGACGACGGCGGATTCGGCGTCCAGTCGCGCCACCAGCAAGGCCTGTGCGTCGTCGCCGATGTCGAGGTGTGCGAAGGTCTCGTTGCCCAGGTGCTCGATGACCTCCACACGGGCGGGAATGGCACCCGGAGCATCGTCGGCCAGCTCGATGTGCTCCGGCCGGATGCCCAGCGTCACCGCAGCCGCTGGTGCCAAGCCCGGCAGCGCGATGCCAGCGACCTCGATTCCACCGTTCGCCAGCACGAACCGGCCGGGCTCGTGCCCGGCGCGCGCCGGCAGGAAGTTCATCCGCGGCGAGCCGATGAAACCGGCGACGAACAGGTTGCGCGGGTGGTGGTAGAGGCTCAAGGGCGTGCCCACCTGCTCGATGCGGCCCTGGTTGATCACCACGATGCGGTCGGCCAGGGTCATCGCCTCGACCTGGTCATGGGTCACGTAGACCATGGTGGCCTGCATCTCGGCGTGCAGCCGCGCCAGCTCGATGCGCATCTGTACCCGCAGCGCCGCGTCCAGGTTGGACAGCGGCTCGTCGAACAGGAACACCTGCGGCCGCCGCACGATGGCGCGGCCGATCGCCACGCGCTGGCGCTGGCCGCCCGACAGGGCCTTGGGCAGACGCTCCAGCAGCGGTCCCAGCTGCAGGATCTCAGCCGCCTGGGTGACGCGTCGGTGCAACTCGGCCCGGTCGGTCCCGGCCAGGCTCAGCCCGAAGGCCATGTTCTGGTAGACCGTCATATGCGGGTACAGCGCGTACGACTGGAACACCATGGCCACCCCGCGCTGCGGCGGCGGCAGGTGCGTGACATCGCGCCCGCCGATGGTCAGCCGCCCGTCACTGATCTCCTCGAGGCCGGCGACCATGCGCAGCAGCGTCGACTTGCCGCAGCCCGACGGACCAACGAAGACGACGAACTCGCCGCTGTCGATGTCCAGGTCGACGCCGTGGATGGTGTCAAGGGCGCCGTAGCGTTTGCGGATGCCCTGAAGGCTCAGTGAGGCCATGCTGCTGGAGACGAGGGCGGTCGATGTTGGTGTGTTGGGACAGGACAGGCCGGAGGCCTCAACGATCGGCCCGGTCGACCTCTGGGTCGACCGGGCTTTCCCTGGGGCTGCTGGCCCTGCCCTTCGATCAGAACTTGAACTCGACGCTGGCCCGAACGTGGCGGCCGAAGATCGGACGACCCTGGAAGGCCGCCTCCTGGCCGCCCTGGATCACGCCAGCCCGCGGGTTGCCTTCGGTCACGCCAACCGTGTTGAACAGGTTGGTCACCAGCAGTTGCACGCGGGTCTGCGGATTGATCGCCGCCGCGAAGCCCAGGTCCAGTTCACCGTAGGCCGGCAGGGCCACGGTGTTGGCGACGTCGGCATAGCGCTGACCGGTGTAGCGGTAGTCGGCGAACAGGTCGTAGGCCTTGTTGTCGCCGAAGTGCACCGCCGGTCGGATCGAGGCCTGCAGCTTGGGCTGGCGCACGATCTGGTTGCCGGTGAAATCGAACGATGTGCCATCCGGGTTGTTGCCGGCAAAGCCGCTGTACTTCAGGTCCTGGTAGACGCCACTGAGCGCGATATCAAACGTGCTGTTGGGTCGCCAGACGAACTCGGCTTCCAGGCCCATCGACTTGGCCGCTGCCTTGGCCGACTGCGTGACCTGCTGGCCATTGACCGTCGACGTGGTGTTGAAGGACAGGTTGGGGAAGTTGTTGTAGTAGGCGGTGACGAAGGCGGAGTACTCGCGGGTGGCGTACTTGAAGCCCAGTTCGAACATGCCGATGTTCTTCTCGATCGGCGTGCAGCAGTTGAACCACTGCGCGAACTCCGGCGTGATGCGGAAGCTCTTGCCGGCACGGGCGAAGACCGAGACCTGCGGGCTGAACTCGTAGTTCGCGCCCAGCGACCAGGCCAGTTCCTTGGCCGAGAAGCTGTAGGGCTTGTACTCCCCGGTGAACACGGCCACGCTGTCATCGGCCACGGTGTTCGGGTCGCCCAGGTCCTTGTTGGTGGTCTGCGCGATCAGGCCGTTCTTCTTGACCGTGTGGTAGCGGATGCCGCCGTCGATGCGCAGCGGCTTGGACACCTGCCAGTTATCGGTGACGTAGTAGTCCAGGTTGGTCACGTGGTCGTGGAACTCCTGCAGGTTGGTGTGCAGGTTCAGCAGACCGCCACGCGTGCGCGAGGTGGTGACGTTGCCCGCGGCATCCAGGCCGACCACGGTGAGCAGGCGGGGGCGATTGACCGCTTCGGTCAGCACATCGCTCCAGTTCCAGTTCTGCTGCTGGTCGAACTGGCTGTAGTACACGCCGGCCACGACCTCGTGCGTGCCCATGGCGGTCTCGATGTCCTTCTTCAGGCTCAGGTCGTTGACGATGTTGTCCAGGGCCACCTTGGTGTTCCACAGGCCCTCGGTCACCGCCAGACCATTGCCGATCTGCGAGGCGCTGAGGTTGCGGCCGTCGCCACCCACCACGCGGTAGGCGGCGGAGACGGTGTTGGGGTTGGCCGCCTTGAGGCGGGTCAGCGCGTTGTCGAGGAAGGTCTGGGCGTTGTCGACGCCGTTGCT
This sequence comes from Ideonella alba, assembly GCF_018069845.1. Classification (NCBI taxonomy): domain Bacteria; kingdom Pseudomonadati; phylum Pseudomonadota; class Betaproteobacteria; order Burkholderiales; family Sphaerotilaceae; genus Ideonella; species Ideonella alba. The sequence continues at coordinate 11,885 of NZ_JAGQDD010000014.1, read as the reverse complement.
GAACAGGCCGTTGAAGTCGATGCTGCCGGTGGTGCGGCGGAACTTGTTGTAGACCGTGACCGAGTCGGACAGGCTCTTCTCGAAGAGCGCGGTGAAGGTGTTGGTGTCGGTGTGGATGCCATCCTTCAGGTTGTAGGGGGTGTTGAACGCACCCTGCCCGTCAGGGATCTGCATCGCGCTGAAGGCACTGGAGACCAGGGTGCCGTCGCCAGCCGACAGGCCCGGCAAGCCCTTGCTGGGCGAGGCCATCGGCATCGCCGTGTAGAAGATGTTGCGGTCGTCGAGCTTTTTGTAGCCCAGGTAGATCTGACCGTCGTCGAGCTTGTAGGTCAGGCCGCCGCGGAACTGGCCGCCCTTGTTGCCGCTGAAGCCGGGGTCGCGCAGGCCGTTGTCGACCCGCTGGAAGCCGCCAATCTGGAACAGCAGCTTGTCATTGATCGGGCCGGACAGGTTGAAATCGGTGCGGAGGTGGTCGTAGTCGCCCACCTCCAGTTTCACCAGCCCCTCCAGCGTGTCGGTGCCCTTCTTGGAGATCACGTTGACCGAGCCGCCAGGCGCATTGTTCGCCAGGATGGACGCGGTGCCGCCACGGGTGATCTGCACGCTCTTGGTGGTGGCATCGAGCCGGAAGAACGCGTCGGCGTTGGTGAAGGCACCGGCGCCCTCCTCCCACACCGGCAGGCCATCCTCCAGCAGCGGCAGGTAGCGGTAGTTGTCGTTCGGCAGGCCGCGCGAGTAGACGTTGTTGCCGACCTCGCCGCCCGAACTCTCGGTGAAGATGCCAGGGGTCTGGGTGATCAGCGCGGCCATGCTCAGCGGCGCCTTGCGGGCCAGATCCTTCTCGGAGAAGGTGCTGATGGAGTAGGAGGTCTTGAACTTGGTGATGTCGGCGCCGCGTCCGGTGACGATGACCTTGTTGAGTTCCAGCATGTCCGCTGCCGACGCACCGGCGTCGCCGGCCGGCGCGGGGGATGCCTTGGCGGCGTCCGTGGCGGTGGACTCGGCGGCGGGCGCAGCCTGGGCCTGGGCCTGCTGGGCGCAGAGGCTGAGCACGGCGATGGTGGCCGCCACGGCCACCGGCGTGAGCCGAGCTTGAGGGTGTTTCATCGTCATCTCCAGTGCTTGTGTTGTTCGGGGCAGGGTCGGTTGGGCCAGGGCCATCGCGTCGCGGGTGTCGCGTCGCTGGGCGCCAGTGTGCCATTTGTGCAAACCTTTGCACATAGGGTTTGCCCGGAAGTTCCCTGCCTTCGAGCGCTACGTGAGTCAGCGCCTGGAGGTCTGTTGGATAGCGAAATGCATCAATACTTCATAGGTGTTCAGGGCTGATGCATGTCGCTGGGCACCGACCTCTGCCACCGGCGGCACGGGACTGGCACCGGAAGTCGCGGTCGGACTCGACGAACGAAAGTGCAATTGTTTGCACGCAGCGCGCCTGAGCGATCGCCTCAAGCGCATGGGGCACAGCTCAGTGAACGGCGTCCCCCATCATTCAAACGGGTAGCGCACCCCCAGCCGGCCGCGGATCTCGTCCATGCAGGCCAGGGTGGCCAGGGTCTCGGCCAGCGGCATCTGCGGCGACTCGGTCAGGCCGGCGCGGATGCAGCGCATGGCCTCGGCGATCTCGTACTCGAAACCGTTGATCGCAAAGGGCCGGTCGTGGACCTCGGGCGCCTGGCCGGCCCGCGTCAGCACGGCCCGCGTGCCTTCCCAGAAGTGCTGCGGCACCAGGATCGAGCCCTGTGTGCCGAACAGCGCCAGGCTGTTCTCGGCGGCGCCGTCGAAACCGCAGACGAACTGGGCCTGGATGGCGCCGGGAAAACGCAGCGTGGCCGTGACCCGTGCATCCACCCCGGTGGCCGCCAGCACGCCGTCCACCGCCAGGTCCAGCGGGTCGCTGGCCTGCCCCGTGGCGGCGGCCACGGCCCAGCGCGACATCGACAGGTTGTAGATGCCGATGTCCAGCAGCGCACCACCGGCCAGCGCCGGGTTGAACAGCCGGCTCTCGGGCCCTGCGTCGGCGGGGAAGCAGAAGCTGGACTGGATGGTCTGCAGCCGACCGATCGCCCCCTCGGCCAGCCACTGGCCGATGAGCTCGTAGACCGGCAGGAAGCGCGTCCACAGCGCCTCCATCAGGAAGACCTGCCGCTGCTGCGCCAGCGCGACCAGTTCGCGGCCCAGCGCCCCGTGCGGCACCAGCGGCTTCTCGCACAGCACCGGCACGCCGGCCAGCAGGCAGGCGCGGACCCAGTCGCCATGCGCGCTGTGCGGGGTGGCGATGTAGACCGCGTCGATGCGGCCCGCACCCAGCAGCGCGGACAGGCTGTCGGCCACGCGCGGCGCCGGTTTGCCGCTCACCTGCCAGCGCGCGGCAAAGGCCGCTGCGCTCGCCGGCTGGCGGCCCAGCACCGCGGCCAGGTGCGCCTGCGGCAGGCGCTGCACGGCATCGGCAAAGCGGTGGGCGATGCCGCCCGGTCCGATCAGTCCCCAGGCGAAATCACGCATGGTCGTCCTGAGCGGGCTCAGGGTCCCTGGAAGCCGTTCGCCCGGAAGGTCAGCACCAGCGTGTCGCGGTGGCCATGGCCACCGGGCTCGGCGGGCTGGATGGGCGTGGACTCGTGGATCACGCGCTCGTCGTCGAGCAGCAGCGTGCTCCAGGGCTGGCTCAGCGTGAAGCGCTGGCCCTCGCGGCCCTGGGCGGCGAAGACGCGGGTCTCGGCGCCCTTGATGCCCTGGCGGGCCACCAGCGTGACGGTGACCAGGTCGACGCCGTCGCGGTGCGCGCCCTCGGGCGTGGGGCGGCCGATGCCATCGGTGGTGTCGATGCGGAACGGATGCGCCTCGACATACCAGCGCCGGGCGCCCTTCAGGGCCGAGGCGCGCGCGGCCATCGCCACCAGCCAGCGGTTCCACAGCGGATGCGCCAGCAGCGCCGGCTCGATCGGCTCGAAGTGGCGCTCGATGCCGCCGTGCAGCGCGTTGTACTCGACCGGCTGCCAGTGCGGCCGGTGCGGCGCCAGCGTGAGCTGCTCGCCCTCGACGATGAAGCAGCCGTGGCGGCGGTAGCGGTAGCGGCCGCCGTCCTTCAGGTAGCGGTCGGGGGGCAGGCGGTCCCAGAAGGGCAGCCAGGCATCGAGTGCGGTGGACGGGCAGCCCAGCAGGTGGCCGGCGCCGTCGGCGTCCAGCACGCCAAAGCCCTGGGCGGCGAGCGTGGCGTCGATCTGCGGGGCGGGGGTGACGGGGGGCTGCAGCATCATCGACGGCACGGGGCGAACAGGTCCATCGCGGGCTCGCGCACCGCGGTCTTCACGTCCATCAGGCCCAGCAGGCTGTGGAACAGGTGGTCGTGCGAGGCGGGCTGGGCAGCGCGCGCCTGCACGCAGCCCAGGTCGAGGCGGCGGCTGTCGGCGAAGCCCGGCGAGAACCAGGCCACCATCGGCACCTGGGTCTGCTCCTTGGGGGCGATGGCGTAGGGCACGCCGTGCAGGAACAGGCGGTTCTCGCCCAGCGATTCGCCATGGTCGGACACGTAGATCAGCGCGGTGTCGTAGCGGTCCTGGCGCGCCTTGAGCCAGTCGATGGTGCGGGCCAGCACGTGGTCGGTGTAGAGCAGCGCGTTGTCGTAGGTGTTGACGATCTGCGGGATCTCGCACTGGCGCAGGTCGGGCGTGTCGCAGGTGGGCTCGAAGCGGCGGAAGCTCGCCGGGTAGCGCTTGTAGTAGGCCGGGCCATGGTTGCCCAGCATGTGCAGCACGACCACGCGGCTGTCGGTCACGGCCTTGGGCAGGCCCTGCGCGGCACTGGCGGCGGTGGCGGAGGCGGCCACCAGCGGCGCATCCAGGTCGCGCAGCAGTGCCTCGTCCAGGCAGCGTTCGCCATCGCACAGGGCGCTGGCGGTGGTGGCCAGGCGCTCGTTGGGCAGGCCATCGCAGACGCCCTTGCAGCCCGACTGGTTGTCGCGCCAGAAGGTGCCCAGGCCGGCATGGTCCAGCACGTGCAGCAGGCCCTGGCTGCCGCGAATGCGGTCCTCGTCGTACTGGCGCCGGCCCCAGGGCGAGAACAGGCAGGGCACCGAGGTCTCGGTGTTGGTGCCGCAGGCGCTGACGTCCTTGAAGTTGATCAGGCCCGGCACCTCGGCCAGTTGCGGCGTGGTCTGACGTGCGTAGCCCGACAGGCCCCAGTTGGCGGCGCGGGCGGTCTCGCCCAGCACGAAGACGAACAGCGTGGGCTTGCTGCGCGCAGCCCAGGCCGCGCCGGGGCGGGCGTCGGTGCCCAGGGGCTCGCGCGGCTTGGCGGCGCTGCGGGTGTCGGCCACGGCCACGCGGCCCAGTGAGTACAGGTAGTTGGCCGGGGTGATCAGGTAGCGCAGTTCCTTGCGGTTGCGCATCAGGCTGCCGAAGTCCTGGAACACGGCCATCACCGCGCCCACGCCCAGCGCCGCTGCCAGCAGCAGCCAGCCGATGCGCCGCGCCAGCGCGCCCGGCCAGCGGCGCCGCCGGATCGGCACCCACCACAGCAGCAGCAGCGGCAGCACGGCGTAGAACAGCAGGTGCGGCGCCATGCTCCAGGTGAACAGCTCGCTGGCTTCCTTGACGTCGGTGCGCAGCACGTTGCGCAGCATGGACGGGTCGAGGTAGACGTTGAACTTCTGCGTGTAGTGCACCGCGAAGGCGGTGGCCACCAGCAGCAGGCCCAGCAGCGGCTTGGCCCAGGCGCGGTGCAGCACCAGGCCCAGCAGCAGGAAGTGCACGGCCACCAGGGCCACGAACAGCGCGCCGGCAAACAGCCAGGTGGCCGGGGCGGTGGCGTCACGGCCGCTCAGCACCTCGTGCCAGAAGCTCAGGTTGCAGGCCAGCGCAAACCACAGGCTGGCCACCAGGGCCAGGGTGTCGGTACTGGGGGCGCCGCGCTGGTCGGCGGCGGGGCTCATCAATGGGCGGGACATGGCGCCGGATTGTCGCCGCTGTCTCGCCCGTCGACTGAAGCGGGGCTGAGGGTCAGGCAAAACGACCGTGCAGGAACCAACCCGGCTGGCCGGCCGGCGGTGCCGGGCGCAAGCGGTAGATCCACAGCAGCGCCTGCTGCGGTGTCTGGGCGATGAAGTAGTCGCGCGCCACCGGCGCGCCGTCCCACCAGCCGGACTCGATGCGCTCGGGGCCAGCCAGCAGGCGCAGCGGCTGGCCGTCCAGCCAGGGGCGGGCCTGCTGCTCGGGCAGGGGCAGCGGCTGCGGCAGCAGCCAGGCGGGTCGTGTGAGGCGGGCGGCGGGCGGCGGCGGGGCGCTGCGGGCGCGCTCCCAGGCCGGCAGGGGTTCGGTGGCGCTGGCCTGCTCGGGGCGGTGCTCGGCACGCGGCGCCAGCCGGCCTACGCTGTGCTCGCCCAGGCGCGCCTGCAGGCGCTCGAGCAGGCGCACCAGGCCTTCGCCGCTGGCGCCGGGCTCGTCGAACAGCGCGGCGGGCGGACCGGGGCTGCGCACCGGGTCGTCGCAGCGCAGCGTCAGGCCCAGCACCGGCGCGGCCAGCGGCTCGCGCGCCAGGCGCTCGCGCAGCAGGGCGCGCCAGTGGGCGGGATCGGCTGAGGGCTCGGCCAGCGCCAGCGTGAAGGGGCTGGTGTGGGCGCCAGCCTCGCCGGCCGGGCCGGCGCGCAGGCGCGTTTCGTGGTGGAAGACCAGCGTGAAGCGCCCCACCCGCGCCTGCAGCGCACGCGCCCAGGCGCCCAGGCGGCCCAGCAGCAGCGTGGCGGCTTCCAGCAGGCGATCGGCGTCATCGGTGCGGCCGGGCAGCTCCAGGTGTTCGGCGAAGCGCTCGGGCGGCTGCAGCGGCTGGCGCGGATCAGGGCAAGTGCCCCAGGCGCGGTCCAACGCGTCCAGCGGCGCCGGGCCGAAGCGCCGCGCCAGGCCGGCGCGCGGCTGGCGCCGCCAGTCGGCCAGCGTAGCCAGACCCAGGGCCTGCAGCGCCTCGGCCTGGGCCGGGCTGTCGGCCAGCGCGCTGGCGGGCAGGGCGTCCAGGCGCTGCTGCAGCGCGGCCCAGGCCGGATCGCGCGAGTGGCCACCGCCGGGCGGTGGCGGCGGCGCCAGCACCGCGTGGGTCAGCGCCGCGGGAGCGGTGTCATCGGGCGCCCAGCGGGCCAGCCAGGCGGCGCCCTGGGCGCTGGGCGCCCAGGCCAGTTGCAGCGGTTGCGCCAGCGGGGCCAGCGCGGCCAGCAGCTGCTCGCGCAGCGCCGCCAGACCGCCGAAGCAGCGCAGGCTGGGCTGCAGCTCGGCCAGCAGGGCCTGGGGCGGGCACAGCACGACGCTGGGCGTGAAGACCATCAGGCGGTGTGCGGCATCGTGCAGCGCGCGGGCATCGCGGGCGTCGTCGGCCGCGCCCAGCTGCAGCGTGGGACACAGCGCCAGCGCGGTGGCGCGCTTCATGCCCGGTGCCAGGCCCAGCGCCCGGGCGGCGGCATTGACCGCCAGCAGCCGGTGCTGACCGATCAGCGCCAGCGGCTCGGCCGCGGCGGCGGGCCCGCGCTCGGCCGCCAGCGACGCCAATGACAGCACCGGCAGGTGCACCCCCAGCCACAGCATGCCTGGGCCCTCATCGGTCGCTGGCAGGGGCGCCCAGCCGGGCCAGCCAGGGTGCGCTGCCCGGCACCGCCGCCAGACCGGGCCCGGCCCGCTCCGGCAGCGCCGGCTGCGGCTGGCGGGCCGGGGCGGGCCAGGGCTGGTTGGCGCGCTGGCGCGCCCGCGCCGACAGCACCGGCGGCAGCGCCAGCCGCAGCGGCTGCTCGCGCAGCGGGCCGCGGCGCTTGAGCAGGCGCAGCGACAGTTCATCCGGGCCGCTGCAGCTCAGCAGCAGGCGCAGCGGCGCCGGGCTGGGGCGTTCGGCCGCGGCGGGTTCGCGCAGCAGGAAGGCCGGCCCGGCGTGGGCCTGGGCGGCCAGTTGCAGGCGGCGCAGGACCTCGGGCCGCGCGGCGGCGCCGGGCCAGGCCAGCAAGGCACCCAGCTGGCCGCTGCGCAGCGCCTGCTCCATGGCCCAGCAGACCTCGACCGGCGTGCCCTGGTGGCGGCGCACCGCGCTGCGCGCCGCCGGCCGCGCCGCCTGGCGCGGCCGCACGACGATGCACTGCGCCGGCGGCAGACCCAGCTCGGCCAGCGCGGGGGCCGACAGCTCGGCCGGCGGGTCGACCAGCATCAGGCAGCGGCCGGCCGCCGCCTGGCGGGCCAGCGCCGGTGCCAGCAGTCGCCACTCGCCCAGGCCGGGGCCGGCCAGCAGCAGCTCGGTCAGCGCGCGGTGCGGCCAGCCGCCGCCGGGCAGTTCGGCATCCAGGGCCGCGAACCCGCTGGGGGTGGTGTCGCCCGCAGCAGCGCCGCCGCCCGGGCGGGCGCGCCAGAGCGCCGGGTGCAGCGCAGCCGGGTCGGCCAGGGGTGAAACATCCAGCGAATCCACTGGATATTTATACAGTATTCACCCCCTCGCCGGCAAGGCGTCGGCGCGTGACGTACCAGACTGGCACACCTGCCTCAGATACCCGCACAGGATTTCGGGTTACCCCGGGGTAGGCGTTGGCAGAGGCTATGCAGATCATTGCATAGCCCGAGGTCAGGCGCTGAACGCCTATGCCCGGCTCACGAACTTCACAAGGACCGACGCGGAGACCCTCCATGCAGAAGAGCCTTCACATCAACCCGGACAAGTGCACGGGTTGCCGGCAGTGCGAAATGGCCTGCTCTTACGAGAACTACGGCGTGTTCGCCACCGCCCGCTCGCGCATCCGCGTGTTCGACTTCCACGAGACCGGTCGCAAGGTGCCCTACACCTGCACCCAGTGCGATGAGGCCTGGTGCCTGCACGCCTGCCCGGTCGAGGCGATCACGGTGGACAAGGCCACCGGCGCCAAGGTGGTGGCCGAGAGCACCTGCGTGGGCTGCAAGGTCTGCACGATCAGCTGCCCCTTCGGCACCGTCAACTACGTCCAGGAAACCGGCAAGGTGCAGAAGTGCGACCTGTGCGGTGGCGAGCCGGCCTGTGCCGACGCCTGCCCCACCGGCGCGATCACCTATGTCGACGCCAACTGGACCGGCATCGACAAGATGCAGGCCTGGGCGAACAAGCTGGGCAACCAACAGGCCGCGGCCTGACCACAGGCAACAAGGAGCATCACACATGTCCTGGGCTGGAAAAATCCTCCGCGTCAACCTGACCACCGGCGCCGTCACCTCCGAGCCGCTGCGCATGGACTGGGCCAAGGAGTACCTGGGCTCGCGCGGCCTGGCCTCCAAGTACCTGACCAGCGAGATCTCGCCGAAGGTCGATCCGCTGTCGCCTGACAACAAGATCATCTGGGCCACCGGCCCGCTGACCGGCACGATGGCCTCCACCGGCGGCCGCTACACCGTTGTCACCAAGGGCCCGCTGACCGGCGCCATCGCCTGCTCCAACTCGGGCGGCTACTGGGGCGCCGAGCTGAAGATGGCCGGCTGGGACATGGTCATCTTCGAAGGCAAGTCGCCCAAGCCGGTGTACCTGTCGATCGTCGATGACGTGGCCGAGCTGAAGGATGCCTCGCACCTGTGGGGCAAGTCGGTCTGGGAGACCGAGGCCACGATCCACAAGACCCACCAGGACCCGCTGGTGCGCGTCTCCTCGATCGGCCTGGCCGGCGAGAACCAGGTGCTGTTCGCCGCCGTGGTGAACGACCTGCACCGTGCCGCCGGCCGCTCGGGCGTGGGCGCCGTGATGGGCAGCAAGAACCTCAAGGCCGTGGTGGTGCGTGGCACCAAGGGCGTGGGCAACCTGGCCGACGCCAAGGAGTTCTTCAAGGTCACCGCCGAGAAGAAGAAGATCCTGCACGACAACGCCGTCACCGGCCAGGGCCTGCCGACCTACGGCACCCAGGTGCTGATGAACGTCATCAACGAGGTCGGCGCGCTGCCCACCCGCAACTTCCAGGACGTGCAGTTCGAAGGCGCGAAGGACATCTCCGCCGAAGCCATGGCCACGCCGCGCGCCAGCGACGGCAAGCCGCACCTGGTGACCAACCAGGCCTGCTTCGGCTGCACCATCGCCTGCGGCCGCATCAGCAAGATCGACAAGGGCCACTTCACCGTCGAGAACAAGCCGCAGTACTGGGGCGCCTCGGGCGGCCTGGAGTACGAAGCGGCCTGGGCCCTGGGCGCCGCCAACGGCGTCAACGACCTGGAAGCGCTGCAGTACGCCAACGTGCTGTGCAACGAGCAGGGCATGGACCCGATCACCTTCGGCGCCACCGTCGGCGCGGTGATGGAGCTCTACCAGATGGGCGTGCTCACCCAGGAGCAACTGGGCATCGACGCCAAGTTCGGCTCGGCCCAGGCGCTGGCCTACTTCGCCGAGATCACCGCCAAGGGCGAAGGCTTCGGCAAGGAGATCGGCCAGGGCTCCAAGCGCCTGTGCGAGAAGTACGGCCACCCCGAGCTGAGCATGAGCGTCAAGGGCCAGGAGTTCCCGGCCTATGACGGCCGCGGCATCCAGGGCATGGGCCTGACCTACGCCACCTCCAACCGCGGCGCCTGCCACCTGCGCAGCTACACCGTCGCCTCCGAGGTGCTGGGCATCCCCGTCAAGACCGATCCGCTGACGGCCGACGGCAAGCCCGAACTGGTCATCGCCTTCCAGGACGCCACCGCCGCGTTTGACGCCGCCGGCATCTGCATCTTCACCAGCTTCGCCTGGGGTCTGGCCGATGTCGCGCCGCAGGTGGCTGCCGCCTGCGGTCCCGAGTTCACCCTCGAGAACATGGCCAAGATCGGCGAGCGGATCTGGAACATGGAGCGCGACTTCAACAACCAGGCCGGCTTCACCGCCAAGGACGACACGCTGCCCAAGCGCCTGCTCGAAGAGCCGGCCAAGACCGGCCCCGCCAAGGGCCTGGTCAGCAAGCTGCCCGAGATGCTGCCCAAGTACTACGAGCTGCGTGGCTGGGACAACAACGGCCAGCTGAAGCCCGAGACGCGCTCGCGCCTGGGCCTGTAAGTCCTCGGTCCACGATCCACCGGGCGGTTCTCGTGACCGCCCTTTTCATTCCTGCACCGCACGCACCATGAAGCACGTCATCCTCGGCGCCGGCCCGGCCGGCATCATTGCGGCCGAGACCCTGCGCAAGCAGGCTCCCCAGGACAGCGTCGTCGTCATCGGCGACGAGCCCGAGGCGCCCTACTCGCGCATGGCCATTCCCTACCTGCTGATCGGCAAGGTGGGCGAAGAAGGCACGCACCTGCGCCACACCACCGGCCACTTCGCGCAACTGGGCATCACGCTCAAGCGTGGCCAGGCCGCCAAGGTCGACGTCGCGGGCAAGGCGGTGGTGCTGGCCGACGGCAGCCGCGAGTCCTTCGACCGCCTGCTGATCGCCACCGGCTCCTCGCCCGCCACTGCGCCCATCCCGGGCATCAACGGCCCCGGCGTGCACAGCTGCTGGACCCTGGCCGATGCGCGCGCCATCATGGCCAGCGCCAAGCCGGGTGCGCGCGTGCTGCAGCTGGGTGCGGGCTTCATCGGCTGCATCATCATGGAAGCGCTGGCCACGCGTGGCGTGCAGCTCACCGTGGTGGAGATGGGCGACCGCATGGTGCCGCGCATGATGGGCCCCACCGCCGGCCGCATGATCAAGGAATGGGTCGAGCGCAAGGGCGTGAAGGTCTTCACCGGCGCCAAGGTCGAGGCGATCGAGCGCCCTGGCGCCGCCGCGGCCGCGCCAGCTGCCGAGCCCGGCCTGCTGGGCAAGATCGCCAACGCCTTCGGCCTGGGCAGCGCCCCGGCACCGGCGCCCGCGCCGGCGGGCGGCGCACCGATGCGGGTGAAGCTGTCCACCGGCCAGGTGCTGGAGGCCGACCTGGTCATCAGCGCCACCGGCGTGCGCCCGAACATCGGCTTCCTGCAGGACAGCGGCATCACCTGCCTGCAGGGTGTGCTGACCGACGAGCATCTGCAGACCAACGTGCCGGGCATCTACGCCGCCGGTGACTGCGCCGAGGCCTTCGACAAGGTCACCGGCCGCACCATCGTCAGCGCGATCCAGCCCAACGCGGCTGAACAAGCCCGCGTGGCCGCGCTCAACATGATCGGCCGCACGACCGAGCTCAAGGGCGTCACCCAGATCAACGTGCTCGACACGCTGGGCATGATCTCGGCCAGCTTCGGCAAGTGGGACGGTGTGGAAGGTGGCGCGCATGTCGAGCAGACCGACGAGGCCGCCGGCCGCCACCTGAGCCTGCAGTTCGACGACGAGAAGCTGATCGGCTGCAACGCCATCGGCTGGACCGAGCATGTCGGCGTGATGCGCGGCCTGGTCGAAGGCCAGGTCAAGCTGGGTGACTGGCGCGAGCGCCTGCTGAAGGAACCCACGCTGCTGATGGAAGCCTACCTGGCCTGCGCCCAGGCGCAGGGCGAACAGGCCCACGTCCGCGCCTGAGTTGCAAGGGCCCGCTCGTGCAAGGCCATGCGCCTTGCACGACACTGGGCATCGACATGCAGATCACCTTCAAGCTCTACGCCAGCCTGGCCCAGTACCTGCCGCATGATCGCCCACCGGGCAACGAAGTGCGGCTGGATGTGGCCGACGGCGCCAGCATCGCCCAGGTCATCGAACCCTTCGGTCTGCCGATGAAGCTGGTGCACCTGGTGCTGGTCAATGGCCGCTACGTCGCCCCCGAAGACCGCGCGACGCTCGCACTCGTCGAAGGCGACGTGCTCGCCATCTGGCCGCCGATTGCGGGGGGGTGAGTGTGGACGAGAAGATGTCCCTGCGGACATCTGAACGCCTCACGAACCGGCCGAGCTCTGCGAGGCCGTGGGTGAGTGTGGACGAGAAGATGTCCCTGCGGACATCTGAACGCCTCACGAACCGGCCGAGCTCTGCGAGGCCGTGG